>NZ_CP107871.1:5974642-6275000 GCF_041432505.1 Streptomyces virginiae | reverse complement strand
GACTCTATCAGACTCTTTCGTGTCCGACTTCCTCGGTGCTTTCCAGGTATTCGCTTTCGCGCTTTCCCTTTCCAGCGATTCCAACCTTACCAGAACATTTCCGCGCCCTGCTTCTCGAAAGTCGCAGTCGGATGGGATTTGAATTGGTGGCCGTTGGAGGGGCCTTTCCCTTTCGGGCGGATCAGACTTTATCAGGTCTCCCTGGGTCTTGATTCCCACCCGCTCGCGCGACCCGTCCGGACACACGTGTGTGCCGGGGTGTCGTGCGAGGTGGAGACGTAAACGTACTGGAGCGGGGCCCCCGGATGCAAATCCGGTTGCCCCGCTCCCGTTCGGTCGCTACGTGGAGGGTCAGACCTCGACGACGACCGGCAGGATCATCGGGCGGCGGCGGTAGCCGTCCGAGACCCACTTGCCCATCGTGCGACGGATGAGCTGCTGGATCTGGTGCGGCTCGGCGACGCCGTCGGCCGCAGCGCGGGCGATGGCTTCCTCGATCTTCGGGATGACCGAGGAGAACGCCGAGTCGTCGATGCCGGAGCCGCGGGCCTGGATGTTCGGGCCGCTGACGATCTTGCCCGTGCTGCTGTCCACCACGACGTAGACCGAGATGATGCCCTCGTCACCGAGGATCTTGCGGTCCTTGAGGTGGACCTCCGTGACGTCGCCGACCGAGAGGCCGTCCACGTACACGTAGCCGGCCTGGACCTTGCCGGAGATGCGGGCCTTGCCGTCGATCAGGTCGACGACCACGCCGTCCTCGGCGATGACGATGCGGTCCTTCGGGACGCCCGTCATGGCACCGAGCTCGGCGTTGGCACGCAGGTGGCGCCACTCGCCGTGGACCGGCATCAGGTTCCGCGGCTTGCAGATGTTGTAGAAGTACAGCAGCTCGCCGGCCGAGGCGTGGCCCGAGACGTGCACCTTGGCGTTGCCCTTGTGCACGACGTTGGCGCCCCAGCGGGTCAGGCCGTTGATCACGCGGTAGACCGCGTTCTCGTTGCCCGGGATCAGGGACGACGCCAGGATGACGGTGTCACCGGGGACGATCCGGATCTGGTGGTCGCGGTTGGCCATACGGGACAGGGCCGCCATCGGCTCGCCCTGCGAACCCGTACACACCAGCACGACCTCGTCGTCCGGCAGGTCGTCGAGGGTCTTGACGTCGACGACCAGACCGGCCGGGACCTTCAGGTAGCCGAGGTCACGGGCGATGCCCATGTTGCGGACCATCGAACGGCCGACGAAGGCGACCCGGCGGTCGAATTCGTGGGCGGCGTCGAGGATCTGCTGGATGCGGTGCACGTGGCTGGCGAACGACGCCACGATGATCCGCTTCTGGGCACTCGCGAAGACTCCGCGAATGGCGTTGGAGATGTCGCGCTCGGGCGGGACGAAGCCCGGGACCTCGGCGTTCGTGGAGTCGGAGAGGAGAAGGTCGATGCCCTCTTCGCTCAGACGCGCGAACGCGTGCAGGTCGGTGAGGCGGTTGTCCAGCGGGAGCTGGTCCATCTTGAAGTCGCCGGTGGCAACGACCATGCCGGCGCCGGTACGGATGGCCACGGCCAGGGCGTCCGGGATGGAGTGGTTGACCGCGATGAACTCGCAGTCGAACGGGCCGAGGGCCTCGCGCTCGCCCTCCTTCACCTCAAGGGTGTAGGGGCGGATGCGGTGCTCCTGGAGCTTCGCCTCGATGAGGGCCAGCGTCAGCTTGGAGCCGATCAGCGGGATGTCCGCCTTCTCCCGGAGGAGGTAGGGGACGGCGCCGATGTGGTCCTCGTGGCCGTGCGTGAGGACGATGCCGTCGATGTCGTCGAGGCGGTCCCGGATGGACGAGAAGTCCGGCAGGATCAGGTCGATGCCCGGCTGCTCCTCCTCGGGGAAGAGGACGCCGCAGTCGACGATCAGCAGACGGCCGTCGTACTCGAAGACGGTCATGTTGCGGCCGATCTCGCCGAGACCACCCAGGGGGGTGACTCTGAGGCCGCCCTTGGGCAGCTTCGGCGGCGGACCGAGTTCCGGATGCGGATGGCTCAAAAGTGTCTCCTCACCACGCACGCCACGTACCCCGGAAGGCACGTGGCGCGCATGTCATTCGTGCACTTGCTGTTGTCTGTTCGGTATGTGTTTGTTCGTTCTTATTCAGTTGTGAAGTCTGTTGTCAGAGCTCTACCCCGCCGGCAGCAAGATCGATCTTGAGCTGGGCCGTCTCTTCGGCGGTCAGCTCGATCAGCGGGAGCCGCAGCGGGCCCGCGGGCAGACCCTGCAGGTTGAGCGCGCCCTTGGTGGTCATCACACCCTGGGTACGGAACATGCCGGTGAAGATCGGGAGCAGCTTCTGGTGGATCTCGGTCGCCTTCTGGACGTCTCCGCCCAGGTGGGCCTCCAGCATGGCGCGCAGCTCGGGGGTGACCACGTGGCTGACGACGGAGACGAATCCGGCCGCGCCGATCGACAGGAGCGGCAGGTTCAGCATGTCGTCGCCCGAATACCAGGCCAGACCGCTCTGCGCGATGGCCCAGCTTGCCCGACCGAGGTCGCCCTTGGCGTCCTTGTTGGCAACGATACGGGGGTGCTCGGCCAGTCGTACCAGGGTTTCGGTGTCGATCGGGACACCACTGCGGCCGGGAATGTCGTAGAGCATGACCGGCAGCTCGGTCGCGTCGGCGATCGCCGTGAAGTGCCGGAAGAGGCCTTCCTGCGGAGGCTTGCTGTAGTACGGGGTGACGGCGAGCAGGCCGTGGGCACCGGTGCGCTCGGCCTGGCGGGCCAGCTCGAGCGTGTGGCGGGTGTCGTTGGTACCGATGCCGGCGACCACGTGGGCGCGGTCTCCGACGGCTTCGAGCACGGCTCGTACGAGGTCGTTTTTCTCCGCGTCGGTGGTGGTCGGCGACTCACCGGTGGTGCCGTTGATGATCAGGCCGTCGTTGCCTGCGTCCACCAGGTGGACGGCGAGCCGCTGCGCGCCGTCGAGGTCGAGTACGCCATCCGCCGTGAACGGCGTGATCATGGCGGTGAGGACCCGCCCGAAGGGGGTCTGCGGAGTCGAGATCGGAGCCATGGGTAACACGCTACTCGCTGCCATGCTCGCGGTGTCCCCTCGGGGGACGTCAACGGGGTGTTGGACGCCGGCACTGCCTGCTCGGGGGTTCAAGCAGTGCCGGGTCCGTTTGATCAGCCTAGATGAACTTTACGAAACGTCGCAATACGGACACTTAGGACTTGACGCCGTACATCTGTACGCCGCAGGTGTATCGGCCCTTATGGGGCAACGCGACCGTTGCCGTTGTAGGCCGCGTACGTCAGCGGCATGAGCTTCGCCCAGTGCTGCTCCATCTTCTCGCCGACCATCTCGATCTCCCGCTGCGGGAAGGACGGGACCGCCGCGAGCTCGTGCTGCGTCCGCAGACCGAGGAAGTGCATCAGCGAGCGCGCGTTGCAGGTGGCGTACATCGACGAGAAAAGACCGACCGGCAGGACCGAACGGGCAACCTCCCGGGCCACGCCCGCGGCGAGCATCTCGCGGTAGGCCTCGTAGGCCTGCACGTAGGAGTCCTCCATGACGCGGGCGGTGAGCTCCTGCTGCGCCTGGGTGCCCTCGACGAAGACGTACTTGCCCGGGCGGCCCTCCTGGACCAGCTTGCGCTCGGCGTCCGGGACGTAGAAGACCGGCTCGAGCTCCCTGTAGCGACCCGACTCCTCGTTGTACGACCAGCCCACACGGTGGCGCATGAACTCACGGAAGACGAAGATCGGGGCGCTGATGAAGAAAGTCATCGAGTTGTGCTCGAACGGGCTGCCGTGGCGGTCGCGCATCAGATAGTTGATGAGGCCCTTGGATCGCTCCGGGTCCTTCTGCAGCTCCTCCAGCGACTGCTCGCCGGCCGTGGAGACGCGAGCGGCCCACAGCACGTCGGAGTCGGCGGCGGAGTGCTTCACCAGCTCCACCGTCACGTCACTGCGGAAGCTGGGTTTCAGATCTGAAGCGGCGGTTTCGCTCACCGGGGGTCCTTCCAAACGTGCGTCCTGGGGCGCGCCCACTCTACGGCGCCCCTCGCGCGGGCCGCGCAGACGCACGCTCCGGGCGGGGTGCTCACGGGACCGGTGAAGGGTGTCGTACACCTGACGCACCGCCGTGAATTTTTCCTAATGTCCCGAAATCCGGCACCAATTGACGGGCCCGTACGTCCTACCTGACGGAACGCACACCCACCCACCCGAGGAGATTCGTTCTGATGTTCCTCCGGCGCGAACCCGTCCCGTTCGCCTTCGTCTCCGAGGCCGACCGATTCCGAAGCAATGTCACTCCGCCGCCGCGGGAGCGCCTGGGGAGGACCCAGTTGGTCGCCCGTACCCTGGTCGGACTGACCGTGGTTGCGGGGCTCGCCGGCTCACTGCTCCTCGGTATGCCCGCACTGCAGCCGAGCAAGGCGCCGGAGAAGTCGCAGCAGTCGGAGGCGTCCCAGGGGCGGTAGCCTCACGGGCACAGCCCAACCGAACGTGCATGTGAGTGAGGTCCAGCCGTGCCCCTGCCCTTCCTGACGGCCGACGGCGTATCCGATGTGGATGACGACGGCGACGGCGACGAGATCCTGGCCCATGCCGACCAGGACCGCTGGCGGCGGCCCTACCGGCCCGGCCCCTGGCGCGTGGGTATCGGCGCGTTGCTGCTCCTGCTGTCGGCCTTCATGCTGCTGGCCACGATGATCGTCGCCTTCGCGGGCGGCTCGGGCGGGACCGTGATCTGCCTGATCGCCGCGCTCGCGGTCGTCGGGTCGGCGGTGCAGACCCTGCGCATCGGCGTCTGGGTGAGCCCCGCCGGGCTGCGCCGGGTGGGGTTCTTCGTGACCCGCACCACCGCGTGGAGCGAGATCGGAGAGCTGCGTACGGTGCAGCAGCCGGTCCGCTGGCTCGGGCTGCCGAGGACGGTGCAGGGGCAGGCGCTGACGATGTCCGCGCAGGGCGGCGCGGAGGCGCCGGTGCTGCTGACCGACCACAACGCCGACTTCCTGTCGCGGACCGAGGCCTTCGACCGGGCCGCCGACACAGTGGGCGCCTGGGCCGACGAGTACCGGCCCGTGGCCGCCTGACCGGCCCGAACCGCCACCGGAAGCCCGTACAGGGATCAGACCTGTACGGGCTTCTTGTCGTGCAGGGCGATCGCCCGCTGCATCGCCTTGCGCGCCCGCGGGGTGTCCCGGGCGTCGTGGTAGGCGACGGCGAGGCGGAACCAGCTGCGCCAGTCCCCCGGCGCGTCCTCGGTATCGGCCTTGCGGCGCGCGAAGACCTCGTCGGCGGAATCCCGCAGGATCCGCCCGTACCTGTCCCGCTCCAGCTCGTCGACGGGCAGGCCGCCCTCGGCCTCCAGCTCGGTGGCGAGAAGGTTGGCCCGCGTGACGAACCGGGTGTTCTGCCAGAGGAACCAGACACCGATGACCGGCAGGATCAGCACGGCCACCCCGAAGGTGACCGTGAGCAGGGTCCCGTGCTCGATGAGCATCAGGCCCCGGCTGCCGACCAGGACGAAGTAGACCACCAGGACGGCGGCCGTGATGAAGTACGTGATCTTCGCGCGCATCGTGAAATCAGTCCGGTCAGCCCAGGTCGAGGAAGTGTTCCAGGCCGAAAGTGAGGCCCGGGGTCTGCGTCACGCGGCGCACACCGAGCAGGATGCCCGGCATGAAGCTGCTGTGGTGCAGGGAATCGTGACGGATGGTCAGGGTCTCGCCCTCGCCACCGAGCAGCACCTCCTGGTGGGCCAGCAGGCCGCGCAGGCGGATGGCGTGCACCGGAACGCCGTCGACGTCCGCGCCGCGCGCGCCGTCGAGGGCGGTGGCGGTGGCGTCCGGCTGGGCGCCGAGGCCGGCCTCGGCGCGGGCGGCCGCGATGAGCTGCGCCGTACGGGTCGCCGTGCCCGAGGGGGCGTCGACCTTGTTGGGGTGGTGCAGCTCGACGACCTCGACGGACTCGAAGTACCGGGCGGCCTGGGCGGCGAACTTCATGGTGAGGACGGCGCCGATGGAGAAGTTCGGGGCGATGAGCACACCGGTCTCCGGTGCGCCGTCGAGCCAGGTGCCCAGCTGCGCGAGGCGATCCTCGGTCCAGCCGGTGGTACCGACCACTCCGTGGATGTTGTGGCGGATGAGGAAGTCGAGGTTCCCCATCACCGATGCCGGGGTGGTCAGCTCGACCGCGACCTGGGCGCCGGCCTCGGCCAGCGTCTCCAGCTTGTCGCCGCGGCCGAGCGCCGCCACCAGTTCCATGTCCTCGGCGGCCTCGACCGCCTTGACGGCCTCGGCGCCGATCCGGCCCTGGGCTCCGAGGACCGCCACGCGCAGCTTGCTCATATCGCTTCCTTACTTGCCGTACGGAACTAGGCGACCGCTTCGTCGAGACGGGCGGCCTGCTTCTCCTTCAGCGGGCCGATCACCGCGAGCGAGGGCCGCTGTGCCAGTACATCCTGTGCGACCGAGCGGACGTCGTCCGGGGTCACGGCGGCGATCCGGGCCAGCATGTCGTCGACCGACATCTGGTCGCCCCAGCACAGCTCGCTCTTGCCGATCCGGTTCATGATCGCGCCGGTGTCCTCCAGGCCGAGGACGGTGGACCCGGAGAGCTGGCCGATGGCCCGCTTGATCTCGTCGTCGGCCAGTCCCTCGGTCGCGACCTTGTCGAGCTCGTCGCGGCAGATCCGGAGCACGTCGTGCACCTGGTTGGGGCGGCAGCCCGCGTACACGCCGAAGAGACCGGTGTCGGCGAAGCCCGAGGTGTACGAGTACACGCTGTAGGCCAGGCCGCGCTTCTCGCGGACCTCCTGGAAGAGGCGCGAGGACATGCCGCCGCCGAGGGCGGTGTTCAGTACGCCCAGCGCCCAGCGCCGCTCGTCGGTACGGGCGAGGCCCGGCATGCCGAGGACCACGTGGGCCTGCTCGGTCTTGCGGTTCACCAGGGCGACGCGGCCGGCGGTGCGGATGCGCTTGGTGCCGGTGCGCGGGCCGATCGGCTCGGCGTCGGTACGGGTCAGCGCGCCGGCCTTCTCGAAGGCGGCGCGGACCTGGCGCACGACCTTGTTGTGGTCGACGTTGCCGGCCGCGGCCACGACCAGGTGCGTCGGGTCGTAGTGCTTCTTGTAGAAGCGGCGGATCCGGTCGGCGCCGAGCGCGTTGATCGTGTCGACGGTACCGAGGACCGGGCGCCCCAGGGGGGTGTCCCCGTACATGGTCTGCGCGAACAGGTCGTGCACCACGTCGCCCGGGTCGTCCTCGGTCATCGCGATCTCTTCGAGGATGACCCCGCGCTCGGCGTCGACGTCCTCCTCGCGGATCAGCGAGCCGGTGAGCATGTCGCAGACCACGTCGATGGCCAGCGGCAGGTCGGTGTCGAGCACCCGGGCGTAGTAGCAGGTGTACTCCTTCGCCGTGAAGGCGTTCATCTCGCCACCGACCGCGTCGATCGCGGAGGAGATGTCGAGGGCACTGCGCTGGTGGGTGCCCTTGAAGAGGAGGTGCTCCAGGTAGTGCGTGGCGCCGTTCAGCGTGGGCGTCTCGTCACGGGAGCCGACGTGCGCCCAGATACCGAAGGTGGCGGAGCGGACGGAGGGCAGCGTCTCGGTGACGATGCGCAGTCCGCCGGGCAGGACCGTGCGCCGGACGGTGCCGATGCCGTTGCTGCCCTTGAGGAGGGTTTGGGTACGGGCGACGGCCCGCCCCTCCGAAGAGGGGCGGGCCGTCACACGGGAACTACGCGACATCACTTGTCGGAGTCGTCCTTGTCAGCGTCGTCACCGGCGGTCTCGCCGTCGATCACGGGGACCAGCGAGAGCTTGCCGCGCTGGTCGATCTCGGCGATCTCGACCTGGACCTTGGTACCGACCGCGAGCACGTCCTCGACGTTCTCCACGCGCTTGCCACCGGCGAGCTTGCGGATCTGCGAGATGTGCAGCAGGCCGTCCTTGCCGGGCATGAGGGAGACGAAGGCACCGAAGGTGGTGGTCTTGACGACCGTACCCAGGTAGCGCTCGCCGACCTCCGGCATGGTCGGGTTGGCGATCGAGTTGATCGTGGCACGGGCGGCCTCGGCGGCCGGGCCGTCGGAGGCACCGATGTAGATGGTGCCGTCGTCCTCGATCGTGATCTCGGCGCCGGTGTCCTCCTGGATCTGGTTGATCATCTTGCCCTTGGGCCCGATGACCTCACCGATCTTGTCCACCGGGATCTTGACGGTGATGATCCGGGGGGCGAACGGGGACATGGCGTCCGGCGTGTCGATCGCTTCCATCATCACGTCGAGGATGTGGAGGCGGGCGTCGCGGGCCTGCTTGAGGGCCGCGGCCAGGACGGAGGCCGGGATGCCGTCCAGCTTGGTGTCCAGCTGGAGGGCGGTGACGAACTCCTTGGTGCCGGCGACCTTGAAGTCCATGTCGCCGAAGGCGTCCTCCGCACCGAGGATGTCGGTGAGGGCGACGTAGTGCGTCTTGCCGTCGATCTCCTGGGAGATCAGCCCCATGGCGATACCGGCGACGGGGGCCTTGAGGGGCACACCGGCGTTCAGCAGCGACATGGTGGAGGCGCAGACCGAGCCCATGGACGTCGAGCCGTTGGAGCCGAGGGCCTCGGACACCTGACGGATCGCGTAGGGGAACTCCTCGCGGGTCGGGAGGACCGGCACGATCGCGCGCTCGGCGAGCGCGCCGTGGCCGATCTCGCGGCGCTTCGGCGAACCGACGCGGCCGGTCTCGCCGACGGAGTACGGCGGGAAGTTGTAGTTGTGCATGTAGCGCTTGCGGGTCACCGGGGAGAGGGTGTCCAGCTGCTGCTCCATGCGGAGCATGTTGAGGGTGGTGACGCCCAGGATCTGGGTCTCGCCACGCTCGAACAGCGCCGAGCCGTGCACGCGCGGGATGGCCTCGACCTCGGCGGCGAGGGTACGGATGTCCGTGATCCCGCGGCCGTCGATGCGGACCTTGTCCTTGATGACGCGCTCGCGGACCAGGGCCTTGGTCAGGCTGCGGTACGCGGCGGAGATCTCCTTCTCGCGGCCTTCGAAGGCCGGGAGGAGCTTCTCGGCGGCGATCTCCTTGACGCGGTCCAGCTCGGCCTCGCGGTCCTGCTTGCCCGCGATGGTCAGCGCCTGGGAGAGCTCGCCCTTGACGGCGGCCGCGAGGGCCTCGTACACGTCGTCCTGGTAGTCCAGGAAGACCGGGAACTCGCCCTCGGGCTTGGCGGCCTTGGCGGCCAGGTCCGACTGGGCCTTGCAGAGGACCTTGATGAAGGGCTTCGCGGCGTCCAGACCGGCGGCGACGACCTCCTCGGTCGGCGCCTCGGCGCCGCCCTTGACGAGGGCGATGGTCTTCTCGGTGGCCTCGGCCTCGACCATCATGATCGCGACGTCGCCGTCCTCCAGGACGCGACCCGCGACGACCATGTCGAAGACGGCGTCCTCGAGCTCGGTGTGCGTCGGGAACGCGACCCACTGGCCGCGGATCAGCGCGACGCGGACGCCGCCGATCGGGCCGGAGAAGGGCAGACCGGCCAGCTGGGTGGACGCGGACGCGGCGTTGATCGCGACGACGTCGTACAGGTGGTCGGGGTTGAGCGCCATGATCGTGGCGACGACCTGGATCTCGTTGCGCAGGCCCTTCTTGAAGGACGGGCGCAGCGGGCGGTCGATCAGGCGGCAGGTGAGGATCGCGTCCTCGGAGGGGCGGCCCTCACGGCGGAAGAAGGAGCCGGGGATCTTGCCGGCCGCGTACTGCCGCTCCTCGACGTCCACCGTCAGGGGGAAGAAGTCGAGCTGGTCCTTGGGCTTCTTCGACGCGGTGGTGGCGGACAGCACCATCGTGTCGTCGTCCAGGTAGGCAACGGCGGAGCCGGCGGCCTGGCGGGCCAGACGGCCCGTCTCGAAGCGGATGGTGCGGGTGCCGAAGGAACCGTTGTCAATGACGGCCTCGGCGTAGTGGGTCTCGTTCTCCACTAGCGTTTTCTCCATTTTCGTCGTCTCCGTCCGCCGCCCGTGTGGCGGTGGACGGTTGCGGAGAAGCGCTCCTGGCGTGCGGGCCGGTCTTCGATCGAAGCACCCGGTTCGTTGCCCTTGGGGGCATTCCGGGTGCCACTACCGAGGACCGGCGGCGTGGGAGGGCGCTTCTCCTCTTCAGTTGTGCACGTCTCGTCGTCGGACGTACACGTGCGTCCGTTCCAGACTACAAAGGGTCCGGTCCGTCCCGCACGTACAGCAAAGGGAGCGGCCCCCGGATGTGGGAACCGCTCCCTTCACGGCGTCTTACTTGGCGCCGGCCGCACCGCGGCGGATGCCGAGGCGCTCGACCAGCGCACGGAAGCGCTGGATGTCCTTCTTGGCCAGGTACTGCAGCAGGCGGCGACGCTGGCCGACCAGGATCAGCAGACCACGACGGGAGTGGTGGTCGTGCTTGTGCGTCCGGAGGTGCTCGGTGAGGTCCGAGATGCGGCGCGAGAGCATCGCGACCTGGACCTCGGGGGAGCCGGTGTCGCCCTCCTTGGCACCGAACTCGGTGATGATCTGCTTCTTCGTAGCGGCGTCGAGCGGCACGCGTACTCCTCGTGATAGGTCTTCGTTGCCACCGAGTGCCCCAGGTCTGAGTCTCTGGGGAGCTTCCGTTACTCGGGAGGCGGGGTCCGCTGAGCGCAGTCCACAGATCCTCTTGTCGAGGGGTCCGGGGGACGCGTACACAAACGGCCGTCACACAGCGTACCAGGCTGCCGCTCCGCCGCGTCTCAGCTGGTGAGAGACCTGGCGCGGGAGTAGACGTCCAGCACGGCCAGGGTAAGGGGTACGAGGCTGAGCAGGACCGCCGCCTCGGTGAGGTCGAGCAGCCGCCCCCAGAAGGGTGACAGACCCTTGCGGGGAATGACCAGCGCAATTCCGGCGAGGAGGGCGGCGCCGGCCGCGACGGCGGCGGTCAGCCAGATCGTACGGAGGTCCAGGCCGCTGCTGTCGTGCTTGAGCAGGAGGGCTTCGAGCAGCTCGGTCGGCGGGTGCAGGGCCATGCCCAGGATCAGCAGCGCGATGGCGACGAGGCCCGCGGTCAGGGCGCAGACCACCTGGGAGGTGTAACGGAAGAGGCGGGCGCGCAGCAGCATCGCGAGGCCGGTGGCGAGCGCCAGCAGGCGGCCCCAGGTGTTCTCGGAGAAGCCGAGGACCGCGGCGGCGCCGACGGCGACCGCGGCGCAGCCGCCGACCAGGCCGAGCAGCATCTCGTGGCCGCGGCGGGCCTGGGCGGCGATGGCCTCGGCGTCGAGCGGGGTACCGGCCGCCTCGTGCTGGTCGGAGCCGGACTGCTCGCCGTAGGGCTCGGTCTCGTAGCGGTCCGGGGTCCCCGCGTGGTCGACGTACTCGTCCGTGGCGCTCTGCGGGGCGGCGTAACCGATGGGCAGGCGGGCGAAGCGGGCGGAGAGGCCGGGGAGGAAGGCGACGAGGCCGATGGCGACGGGTGCGCAGACGGCGGCGGTGTCGGTGGCGGACGCCTCGGTGGCGATGGCCACGAAGGTGGCGAGGGTTCCGGTGGCGGCGACGAAGGTGGCCGCGACGAAGGGGGCGTCGCCACTGGGGGTGAGCGCGACCAGGGCGACGGAGGCGACCAGGGCGCAGACGCAGCCGAGCAGGAACTGGAGGCGGCCGGGGCCCTGGCCGACGGCCGGAGCGATGATCCCGGAGCCGGCGATCATCAGGTGCGGGAGGGCGCCGAGGCCGAGCGCGACGGCGGAGAGCCGGTCGCGGTAGACCCGGGCGCGCACTCCGGCGACGGCGGTGAGGAGGATGCCGACGGCGCCCGCGATGATCCCGGGCAGGCCGTGCATGTCGTGGCGCAGCGGGTCGGCGTACCAGAGGACGAAGCCCAGCATGACGAGCAGCACGGCGGCGCCGGCCAGGCCCGCGCCGCGCAGCATGTCGTCGCTCCAGCGGTGCCGGTCGCGGACGACGGCGGAGGCGACGGCGTCGGAGACGTCGTCGAACACGGCGGGCGGCAGGGATTCGGCGAAGGGGCGCAGGCTCAGCACCTCGCCGTCGAGCACCTGCTGGCCGGCGAGGGTCCGGGCGCCGTCGAGGACGGTGCCGGAGCGGCGTACGAGGTGGAAGCCGGTCGGGGCGCCCACGGGCTGGGTCTGGCCGGTGAGGCGCAGCAGCTCGGGGTAGACGTCGGCGACGGCGATGTCCTCGGGGAGGGCGACGTCGATGCGACTGTCGGGGGCCACGACGGTGACCCTGCAGAAACCCGTCGTCCCGGCCGTACTCACCTGTGAGACCCCCCTGGTTGGTGCCCGCACCGGCGGACGATTCGCGGATGCGCATGCTGCGCGCGCCACCCTACCGGGCTTATGACCGACTGTCGGCAAGTAGGATCACCGTCGCGTGGGGGAGACCCCCTTCGCGCCCGGGACTTGGGGGCGCCGGTTGCGACGTCCCGTCCGTTTTCGAGGGATTGATGCTCCGGTGAGCCAGATCGTCGTCAAACGCCCGCCGCGGTCCCTGCCGCCTGAGGTTCCCGCGGAGGAGCTGCGGCTGGAAGCTCCGCCCGAACTTCCGCGCGGGCAGCAGGAGGGCATGCTGATGCAGCTCCTGCCGATGCTCGGCATGGGCTCCTCCGTCGTCTTCTTCTTCATGCCGGGCGCGGCCCCCTTCATGCGCATCATGGGTGTGCTGATGCTGGTGTCGACGGTGGCCATGGTGGTCGCCCAGTTGGTGCGCCACCGGCGTGGTACGCAGGGGCAAATGGCCGATGTGCGCCGGGACTACCTCAAATATCTCGCGCAGACGCGTCGTCAGGTACGGCGGACCGCGCGGGCGCAGCGCGACGCGCAGTTGTATCTGCACCCGGCCCCCGAGCAGTTGTGGTCGGTGGTGGCGGAGGGCTCGCGGCTGTGGGAGCGACGGGTCGGTGACCGGGACTTCGGGCAGGCCCGGCTCGGGTTGGGCGCGCAGCGCCTGGCGACGCCGCTGGTGGCGCCGGACACCGCGCCGGTGGACGAGCTGGAGCCGCTGACCGCGGGCGCGATGCAGCGGTTCCTGAAGGTGCACTCCTCGTTGGACGGGCTGCCGATGGCGCTGTCGATACGCGCCTTCTACCACGTGACGGTGTCCGGGGAGCCGGAGTCCGCGCGCAGTACCGCGCGGGCGATGGTGGCGCAGTTGGCGACGCTGCACTCCCCCGAGGACCTGATGGTGGCCGTGGTGGCCGCGCCGGGTGCGGTGCCGTCGTGGGACTGGACGAAGTGGCTGCCGCACACGCAGGTCCCCGGTCAGGTCGACGGGGCCGGTACGAAGCGGCTGTTCGGTGATGACCTCGCCGAGCTGGAGGGGCTGCTGGCCTCGCGGCTGGAAAGCCGGCCGCGGTTCAGCCGCGAGGTGTCCCCGGTGCTGGACCAGCCGCACCTGGTGGTCGTGCTGGACGGGGGCATGGTGCCGCCGGACTCGGTGTTCGCGGCGGCCGAGGGACTGCAGGGCGTCACCATCGTCGAGGTGGTCGCGGGCGAGCTGGACGAGCAGCGCGGTGGGCTGTCGGTCGTGGTGCGGCCGGGTCGGCTGCGGCTGGAGTCGGGTGCGGGGGTCGCGTACGAGGGCGTGCCGGACACCCTGTCGCTGCCCGCGGCGGAGGCCTTGGCCCGGCAGCTGGCGCCGATGCGCACGGGCGGCGGGGACGACGACGAGCCGCTGCTGGCCAATCTGGACTTCACCGACCTGCTGAACCTGGGTGACGCGGCGGCGGTCGACGTGGCGCGGACCTGGCGGCCGAGGTCGGCCGGTGAGCGGCTGCGCGTGCCGATCGGTGTCGGTGAGGACGGCTCTCCGGTCATGCTGGACCTGAAGGAGGCCGCGCAGGAGGGCATGGGTCCGCACGGTCTGTGCGTGGGCGCGACCGGTTCCGGCAAGTCGGAGCTGCTGCGCACGCTGGTGCTGGGTCTGGCGGTCACGCACACCTCGGAGACGCTGAACTTCGTGCTCGCCGACTTCAAGGGTGGTGCGACCTTCACGGGCATGGGGCAGATGCCGCACGTGGCGGCGGTGATCACCAACCTGGCGGACGACCTCACGCTCGTGGACCGCATGGGCGACTCGATCCGCGGTGAGCTGCAGCGCCGCCAGGAGCTGCTGCGTTCGGCGGGCAACTACGCCAACATCCACGACTACGAGAAGGCCCGCGCGGCCGGTGCCCCGCTGGAGCCGCTGGCCTCGCTGGTGCTGGTCATCGACGAGTTCAGCGAGCTGCTGACGGCGAAGCCGGACTTCATCGACATGTTCATCCAGATCGGCCGCATCGGCCGATCGCTGGGTGTGCACCTGCTGCTGGCCTCGCAGCGCCTGGAGGAGGGCAAGCTGCGCGGCCTGGACACGTACCTGTCGTACCGGATCGGTCTGCGGACCTTCTCGGCGGCGGAGTCGCGGACCGCGATCGGTGTGCCGGACGCCTACCACCTGCCGTCGGTGCCCGGTTCGGGCTACCTGAAGTTCGGCACGGACGAGATGACCCGCTTCAAGGCGGCGTACGTCTCGGGCACCTACCGCTCGGGCGGGCCCGACCTGTCGGTGGGGCAGTTCCCGGTGGAGCGGCGGCCCGCGCTGTTCACGGCGGCCCCGGTGCCGGTGGTGTACGCGGCCCCGGACCCGGCGTACCTGGCGGCGCAGTCGGTGCGCGAGGACGACGCGCTGGCGGACACGGTGCTGGACGTGATCGTGAGCCGGCTGGAGGGTCAGGGGGTGCCGGCGCACCAGGTGTGGCTGCCGCCGCTCGACCAGGCTCCGCCGCTGGACCAGTTGCTGCCGGCGCTGGCGCCGAGCGCGGAGCGCGGGCTGCACGCGGACGGGTACACGCGGCCCGGTGGGCTCGTCGTACCGCTCGGCCTCATCGACAAGCCGTTCGAGCAGCGGCGCGAGGTGCTGTACCGGGACTTCTCGGGTGCGGCGGGCCACCTGATGGTGGTCGGTGGTCCGCAGTCGGGCAAGTCGACGCTGATGAGGACGCTGATCTCCTCGTTCGCGCTCACGCACACCCCGCGCGAGGTGCAGTTCTACGGGCTGGACTTCGGCGGTGGCAGTCTGTCGGCGGTCTCCGAGCTGCCGCACGTGGGCGGGATCGCCTCGCGCCTGGACCCGGAGCGGGTCCGGCGTACGGTCGCGGAGGTGGGGGGCATCCTCAACCGTCGTGAGGAGTTCTTCCGCGCGAACAACATCGACTCGATCGGCACCTATCGGCGCCGCCGGGCGGCGGGCGACCTGCCCGGTGAGCCGTGGGGCGACGTGTTCCTGATCGTCGACGGCTGGGGCAACTTCAAGGGCGAGTACGACGGCCTGGAGCAGATCGTCACCGACATCGCCTCCCGCGGTCTGGGCTACGGCATCCACGTGGTGATCACGGCGGCGCGCTACATGGAGGTCCGGGCCGCGCTCAAGGACCAGATGCTCAGCCGGCTGGAGCTGCGGCTCGGCGACACCATGGACTCCGAGTTCGACCGGAAGGTCGCGGCGAACGTCCCGCCCGGGATGCCGGGCCGCGGTCAGGTGGCGGAGAAGCTGCACTTCCTGGGCGCGCTGCCGCGGATCGACGGCTCGCACGACGCGGGGGACCTGTCGGAGGCCACGGCCGCCTTCGTGGAAGCGGTGAAGCAGAACTGGTCGGGGCAGGCGGCTCCGGGCGTGCGGCTGCTGCCGCGGCTGCTCCACTCCGACCAGCTGCCCAAGGGCGGGGAGCACCCCGACCGCGGGATCGCGATCGGTATCGACGAGACGAACCTGGAGCCGGTGTTCGTCGACTTCGAGACCGACCCCTTCCTCCTCGTCTTCGGCGAGAGCGAGTCGGGCAAGACGAACCTGCTGCGGCTCATCGCCAAGCAGATCTCCGAGCGCTACACGCCGGACCAGGCGCGCCTGGTCGTCGGCGACTACCGGCGGAGCCTGCTCGGGGCACTGCCGGAGGAGCACCTGCTGGAGTACGCGCCGATGGCGAGCTCCCTGCAGATGCACATGGAGGCGCTGGGCGGGGTGTTCTCGCGCCGGCAGCCGCCGACCGACGTCACCCCGCAGCAGCTGCGTGACCGCAGCTGGTGGACGGGTCCGGACGTGTACATCGTGATCGACGACTTCGACCTGGTGGCCACCAGTCAGGGCAATCCGCTGGCGCCGCTGGTGGAGTTCCTCCCGTTCGCACGGGACACGGGCGTCCGCTTCATCATCGCCCGCAACTCGGCGGGTGCCTCGCGTTCGATGTACGAGCCGTTCATGCAGCGGATCAAGGAGCTGGGCGCGCAGGGCATCGTGCTGTCCGGCGACCCGTCCGAGGGCGACCTCGTCGGCACCGTGCGGCCGCGTCCGATGCCGCCGGGCCGGGCGTACTTCGCCTCGCGCCGGCGGGGGACCTCGCTGGTGCAGCTCGGGCGGATGCCGGGTCACATGTGATCGCCTTCCCGGTGGCCGGACACCTGTCAGGGGCCGGCGACCGGGAAGGATCGGGCGGAAACCTCTCCCGGTCGGTGGCGCAGCACCGATAATCGGCGGTGAACACGCGCCACCGAGGGAGAGGCCGCCCATGGGCACTCAGCAGGAGAAGGACGAGCTGTACGCGCTCGACATCAGCGGCGTGGAGTGGGAGGGGCCGCCCGGGACCAGCCCGGACGAGGAGCGGGTCGAGATCGCCCGGCTTCCCGAGGGCGCGGTGGCGATGCGGTCCTCGCTGGACCGGGACACGGTGCTGCGCTACACGGCCGCCGAGTGGGAGGCCTTCGTGCTGGGTGCCAGGGACGGGGAGTTCGACCTCGACCGGCACCGTCCCTGAAGGGGGCGCAGGAGCATGCCGAAGGGGCGCGCCCGGTGCGGGCGCGCCCCTTCGGCGTGTGCGGGCCTGTCGGCGACCGGGCTCAGAAGGCCTCGGTGAACAGCTGCGAGGCCTTCTTGTCGGTGGCGCGGTAGTCGTCCTTGCCGCGCTCGACGAGCTGGGCGACCTTCTCCAGCATGTCCTTCATGTGGTCGGCCTTGGTGCGGTACTTGGTCTGGAGCTGGACGTACTGGCCGTGCGCCTCACCGTCCCAGGTGTCCGTGACGACCTTCACCGCCCGCTCCATCGCTTCCAGGTCGTCGATGATGTGCTTCGAGACCTGGCGGATGCGGGTGGCCATCTGCTGGACGCTGTCATACCGGACCTTTGTGTGGCCGTCGTCGGCAGCCATGTGCTTCTCCTTCTCGCTGAGCGCGTTACCTGAAAACGACGTGGGTCAGATGCTGTTGAGGCCGGAGATGGACTGGATCCCCTGCCGGAACGCCGCCTGCACCTCGTCGTCCTGGGCGTTGGTCAGGTTCTTGGTCTCGGACACCGCGTGGTGCAGGACGCGGAGCAGACGACGGATCTCGTCGTGGTCCTCGTTCAGCATCACCTGGGCCCGCTTGAAGCCCTCGGCACCGACACCGGTCCAGCCGGCGCTCACGGTGGCGAGGATGTCAGCCAGCTCGCGGGCCTGCTTGGAGACGGCCGTTCCCGTCTCTTCGATCTTGGTCTTCGCCTTGATGACCGGATCGTCTGCAAGTCCGAAGGTGTTCGTGCTCATCGAAGCTCCTCATTTCTCAATTCGCCGGCAGAACCGGCGGATTGCGCAGCGGAGCGGACACGCACCCGGCGCGGCTTCGAGCCACGCGCCCTCGGGCGTCCCCCTCCGCTCCACGCGATCCCCCGATCACACTCGTGAAGCCTGGTGTCACTCTAGCCAGTTCATCTGACAGCCCCAACACCGGTGGGGCGCTTCCGTAGATGAACTGTGACCGTTCACTGCAAACGGCCCTTGCGGCGACGGGCGTCGCGGACGACCGTCGCCGTTCCGGCGATGACGGCGATCAGGATCGCCCCGATGCCGAGAGCGTACGTGCCGAATCGCTCCTGGCGCTCCTGGGCCGTCTCCGTCAGTCGCAGCGGCGCCGCCTCCGGGGCGGCCGCCGGGGGCGGGCCGGGGTCGGGCACCGGGGCCTTCGGCGCCTCCTGGTCGTGGGAGAGCGCGCGCACCGGGTCGATGACGCCCCAACCCACGTAGTCGTCACGGCCCTTGATCGTGCGTTCGGCGGTGTTCTGGATCTGCCAGACGATCTGCTGCGCGGACCAGTCCGTGTGCTCGGCGCGCAGCAGGGCGGCGACTCCGGCGACGTACGGTGCGGAGAAACTGGTGCCGTTGTCGATGCACTGGCCGAAGCCGGGGACGGTGGAGACCATGTCGACGCCGGGCGCCGCCACCCCGATGAAGTCACCGGGCTGGGAGAACTGGGCCCGCTCGTTGTTGCGGTCCGAGGCGCCCACGGCGAGCACGCCGGGGAAGGCGGCCGGGTAGGTCTTGCGCTTCTGGCCGCTCATGCCGTCGTTGCCCGCCGAGGCCACGACCACGACGTTGGCGGCGACGGCCTTCTGGACCGACTTGCCGAGGTCGGATTCGGCGGACAGCTGCGCGTCGGTGTCCTGGGAGATGTTGATCACTTGGGCGCCCTTGGCCACCGCGTGGTCGATGGCCTGGCTCAGGTTCGCGGCGTTGCCTTTGCCCTGCCCGTCGTTCTGCCGGATCGGAATGATGGTGGCGTCCGGGGCCAGTCCGACGAAGCCGGTGCCCTGCTGGGGGCGGGCCGCGATCAGACCGGCGACCTTGGTGCCGTGGCCGACGGTGTCGATGGTGCCGTCGCCGCCCTTCGGGTCGACGAAGTCCTTGCCGGCGCCGGTGTCGATGGCCGCGCTGAGCTGCGGGTTCGCCCGGTCCACGCCGGTGTCGATGACGGCGACGCGGACGCTCTTGCCGCTCGTGTCCTTGCCCTTGGTCTGCGCCCAGAGCTCGTCGAGCAGCAGTCGCTGGAGGGCCCAGGGCCGGTCCTCGATCTGCTTCTTCATCGGGAAGGTGCACTCCCCCGCGCCGTCGAGGCGCAGCGCGTACGGGGGCTGCGGTGCGGCGCCCGTGGCCGCGGCGGCCGTGCCCGTGCCGCCCGAGGCCAGGGTGAGGGCGAAGGCGGCGACCAGGAGGGCCCGCCGGGACGCGTGGGTCTGGGTCATCGGCGGCTTCCTCACGAACCCTGGGGCTGACGGGCTGAGTTGGTGTCCAGGCGCGGCCCCTTGGAGAGGAACTCCGACCAGGCGATGGGCACCATGGCCGGGGTGACGTTGCCGTAGCCGAGCCGGACCTGTGCCTGGCTGGCCTCGGGGCGGCCGTCCGCACCCGTCTTCGACTGGTCGGGCGCGCCGATCTTCGACTGCTCGCTGTCGCTGTCGCCGTTGGCCTGGACGGCGTACCGCAGCCCGGTGTCGGTGACCAGGAAGAGGGAGCCACCGGCCGTGGTCTGCTTGCCCTGGACCTGGGTGTAGAGCAGGCCCGAGCCCGGGGTGACGTACGCGCTGGTGCCGCTGGCGGTGATGTCGATCGGGAAGCCGGTGCCGGCCCAGGTGCTCAGGGTCTGGTTGCCCTGGCCGTCGACCGAGCGCAGGACGCTGCAGACCGTGTCGCGGTTGTTCGCCCCACCGGACTGGTTACCGGCGGGCGGCGTCGTCTGGTTGATGCGTTCGGTCTTCTTCTGGGGCCACTTGACGTCGCCCGCGAACGGGGCGGGGTCCGGGTTGATCGACTGGAGGTCGACCTCGCGGGGCTTGCCGTGCATGTTGAGGCCGTCGGTGGCGGGCGCCGAGATCAGCAGCCAGGCGACGAAGTCGGAGACCGGGGCGACCTTCCCGGGCAGCACCACGTAGTGCTGCGCGCCGGAGCCGGTCTGCGCCTGGAGCACCATTCCGACCTTGTTGTCGGCGGTGCCCAGACCCTTCACCCCGGCGTCGGTGCCGGCCTTGCCGGGCAGCGCCGGGAAGGACAGGTCCTCGCCGGAGTTGAGGGTCCCCAGCCATTCGGGGCTGACCTGCTGCGGGGTGGCGCCGGTGCCGACCAGCGCGTTGGTCATCGTTCCGGCGGCCGGGGTGCCCTCCGGGAACTTGTACTTCGTCCCGGCCGCGTCGACCAGGTAGCGCTCCTGGCCCGGGGCCGTGCTCTGCACGTACAGCGACTGGGTGTCGGTGAGCTTGCGTGCGTCGTCCGTCCGGGCGGCCTCGCGGTCGGCGAGCACGAAGGTGGCGGTCTGCACGCCACGGCCGTTGCCGCCGGGCTGCTGGCAGACGGCCCAGCGCTTGGCCTTGCCGGCCTCCTCCTTGGAGGGGAGCCGGTCGGGGGCGTACTGGATGCCGATGATGGGCCCGCGCGGCGGCTTGCCCGCGTCCAGGACCTTGTCGTCGACCTGGATCACCTTGAACTTCGACGGGTCCAGCAGGAGTCGGGCGGAGGCGAGGTTCAGCACCGGGTGCAGCCGGGTCTGGTCCTTGCCGCCCACCTTCGTGGTCAGGACCACGTAGCGGGTCGTCGACTCCTTGCCGACGATGACCCTGGTCCCCGGCTCCGCCCAGCCCTTGGGGGCCGTCGGCTTGAACATGCCCCAGGCGCCGAACCCGGCGAGCACGAGCACGCCGACGATCAGCCCCGGAAGGACCGCGCGCAGCGGACGCGGCGCGCCTTCCTCGGTTCCCGTGGCGGATGGCTGGAGGAACGCGGCCACCGTGCGCCGCTTCGCAAAGGTGTACGCGTTGAGCTCATCACGTCGTGATGCCATGACCGCCTGCTTCTCCCCGCACGGCCCGGCCGGTGAGTACGGTCCCCGGGCCTCGATTGTCGGACCGGGCACCTACTATGCCTCTTGACGGACGGTATGAAGGGGCCGGGTAGGGTGAGGCTGCCGCCCAGCCCCCTCCGCACCGGGTCAATCAGGGCTTGTTGGGGTGGATTGGGGAGATTCCGGGGACGTGCGGCTGGTGCCGCGCAGCGCCCGGACTCACGGGGTCCGGCCCCGGAAAGGGGAAGTGCGCGAGTGATGGCCACCGCGACGGAACAGCAGACCGGCGCGCCCGCACCGGCACGTGTCGGGGTGACGCCGCATCCGAAGTCGAGCCCCGGCCGCTTCGGACCGTTCCGACTGCAACAGCTCGTGCTGCTCCAAGTCGCGGCAGCCGCCCTGCTGGTGGCCTGGGTGGTCGAACCGCTGCTGCTGGTTCCCGCCGGTGTCCTGGCGCTCGTCCTCGTGGTGCTCGCGGTCGTACGCCGCCACCAGCGCTCCCTGCCGGAATGGATCGGTGGCGCGCTCGCGCTGCGTTCCCGCCGGCGCCGGGCCGCCGCCTTCACCGTGCCCGCGGGCACGGAGCCGGGGCTCGCCCCGCTGGTCGAGGCCGACCCGGCCCTGCGCACCCTCACCTTCAGCGACCGTGACCGGCGTCCGGTCGGGATGGTCGGCGACGGGACCTTCCTGACCGCGGTCGTCCAGGTGGACACGGACGCCACCGCGCTGCGGCCCGACCGGGCGGCGCGGCCGCTGCCGTTGGCCGTCGTCCGGGACATCCTCGAAGTGGACGGCATCCGGCTGGAGTCGGCGCAGCTCGTGCAGCACACCCAGCCTGCGCCGGCCCCGCACCTGCCCGAGCGGTCGATGGCGACGCGCAACTACGCGCCGCTGCAGGCCCGGACGGGCACCCCCGCGGTCCGGCTGACGTGGATAGCGCTCAAGCTGGACCCGGAACTGTGCCCGGAGGCGGTCACCGCGCGGGGCGGCGGTCTGGAAGGTGCGCAGCGCTGCCTGGTGCGCGCGGCGGACCAGTTGGCGAGCCGGCTGGCCGGGGCCGGGTTCACGGCGACCGTACTGACCGAGCAGGAACTGACCGCGGCACTGGCCACCTCCTCGTGCGCGAACCCGATGGCGATCACCCAGGCCGGGCGCTCCAACAGCACGGGGCGGCGGACCGAGGAGACCTCGCGGACCTGGCGCTGCGACGACCGACGGCACACGACGTACTGGATAGGCCGCTGGCCGCAGCTGGGTGGCGCCGGTGCGGCGCTGCCGCAGTTCGTGGCGCTGCTCACCTCGCTGCCCGCGCTCGCGACCAACTTCAGCCTGACGATGGCCCCGGCTGAGCGACAGGGCGTCACCCTGACCGGACACGTACGGGTGACGGGTCGTAGTGACGAGGAACTCGTATCGGCCCGCCGGGAGTTGGAGAGGACGGCACGGGGCGTGAAGACCGGACTGGTCCGGCTCGACCGTGAACAGGTGCCGGGGCTGCTGGCTTCGCTGCCGCTGGGAGGGGCGCGATGAGGGGCGGATTCGGGCTGGTCGGCCCGCGTCGGGAGCGGCACGTGGTGCCCGCCGCGGACCTGGACCTGCTGGCGCTGCCCGTCGGGGACGACGGGGTCGTCATCGGTGTGGACGCCGAGGGCCGGTCGGCGGTGCTCGGCATCAACCGGCCGACGCCGTACGAGGTGACGCTGATCGGCGGTCTGTGGACGGCCCAGGTGCTGGCGCTGCGCGCGGCGGCCACGGGTGCGCGCGTGGCGGTGGAGACCGGGCGCGGGCAGGTGTGGTCCGGGTTGGCCCAGGCCGCGGGCGGCGGGCAGCAGTGCGTGACCCTGCACGAGGTGGGCCGGATCCCGCCGCAGGGCGCCTCGGCCGGCAGCCCGGTGCTGGTGATCCGCGACTGCGGCATGCGGCCGCCGCGCGGGCGCGTGGTGGCCGGGCCCTGGCAGTCGGTGCTGACCCTGCTGCCGTACCTGAGTCCCACGGCGCCGCGCCTGCTGCAGCAGTCGTCCCTGGTGGGCGTGCAGCGGGTGTCCCCGGACGAAGCGGAGCAGATCGGGCGTCTCATGCGGCTCCCCAGACCGGCGGTGGACTCCCTGCCGACGCTGGGCGACGGGGTGACCCTGTGGTGCACGCCGCGGGACCGGCAGTTCGTGATGACCCAGGGGACGGACGCCGAGACGGGCCTGCTCGGCGGGGCCCGGCGCATCGACTGACCCGGCCCCCTGAGGGGGGCGGACAGTGGCGTCGGGGCGCGATTAGGCTGGGTCCGGGCGCGGCGAGGTGGGCGCCGGACCAGTGTTCGACAGACCAGGAGGACCAGTGAGCGGCGATCGGAACGAGAGGCGCGGCGGGACGTGGGACGTCCCGACGGACGATCAGTCCGACGCGGAGCCCGATGTGACGGGCGAGTTCACCATCGACTACACCCCGCCCGCCTGGTACATGCAGGGTGGAACCCCGGCCGCGCAGGTGCCGGGGCTCCCCGAGGGCAGTGGCTTCGAGCCCCACCGCCCGTCGGAACCGGCGTCGCCCTCGACGGCGCCGATCGCTCCGCCGGTCCCGCGGACGCCGTCCGACGGAGCGGGGCTGCCCGCTCCGTTCCCGCCCGCTCCCGCGGCCCCGGTCGAGGCCACCCCGCCGTACCAGGCGCCGGCCCTGCCGTACTCGACCCCGGCTCCGGCCCCGGCCCCGATCGAGACTCCGAGTCCGGCTCCGGCCGAGGTGCTGGCACCGGCTCCGATCGCGGCTCCGGTTCCGGCTCCGGCTCCGGCTCCGGCTCCGGCCGAGGTTCCGGCTCCGATCGTGGCTCCGGCCCCCGTCGAGTCGGGCCTGCCGTACGCGAACCACGCCCCGGTTCCGGCTCCCGCTCCCACCCCCACTCCCGCGCCGATCGAGGCTCCGGCTCCGGTCGAGGCTCCCGTGGCGGCTCCGGCTCCGATTCCGGTCGAGGAGGCTCCGCCCGCGCTCGAAATCCCGGCACCGGCTCCGATCGCGCCGTCCCCGGACCCGGTCTTCCCGGACCCGACCCCGGTCGCCGAGGTACCCGTACCACTGCCCGCGGCCGAGGAGGTCGCTCCGGAGCCGGCTCCGGTGGAGACCCCGCCCGCGACGCCGTTCCCGGCGCTGCCGCCCGTCGACACGGTCACCCCGTACCCGGACCTGCCGTCGGCCCCCGTCGCGGAGCCGGTCACCGACCCGGTCGCGGAGGTTCCGCCCGCGCCCTGGGCCGGACCGCAGGACACTCCCGCCGAGGGAACGCCCGTACTGCCGCCCGCCGAGCAGCCCGTGGCGGTGTCGGCGCCCGCGCCGGCCGGCCCCGTGGACGCGCCGCCGCCCGTCGCGGAGGCCCCGTTCGGGGGACCCGGTGGTGAACTGCCGTCGCCGCCGCCCGCGTTCGGGACCCCGGAGGGCTACCCGTTCCCGCCGTCGGTTCCCGCGCCGCCGCAGCCCCAGCAGCCGCAGCCGGCCCCGGCCCCGGCCCCGCCGCAGCCCTACGACCCCCGTGCGGCCGGTCAGTGGTCCGCCGGGCCCGGGCAGCAGCAGCCCCCGCAGCACCAGCACCAGCCGGCACCTCAGCCGCAGCCGCACGACCCGCGCTACTCGGCCGGCCAGACCGGCGGCGGGGCGCCCCTCGGCTACACCGCCGCCGTCGAGCTGTCCTCCGACCGCCTGCTGCGCAACAAGCAGAAGCCCAAGAACAACAACAACGGTGTAGGCGGCCGGTTCCGCTTCGGCGGCAAGGCGGCCGAAGCGGAGCGCCAGCGCAAGCTGGAGCTGATCCGCACCCCGGTCATGTCCTGCTACCGCATCGCCGTCATCAGCCTCAAGGGCGGCGTCGGCAAGACCACGACCACCACCGCCCTCGGAGCCACCCTCGCCACCGAGCGCCAGGACAAGATCCTGGCCATCGACGCGAACCCCGACGCCGGTACCCTCGGCCGCCGGGTCCGCCGCGAGACCGGCGCCACCATCCGGGACCTGGTCCAGGCGATCCCGTACCTGAACTCGTACATGGACATCCGCCGGTTCACCTCCCAGGCGCCCTCCGGCCTGGAGATCATCGCCAACGACGTGGACCCGGCCGTCTCCACGACCTTCAACGACGAGGACTACCGCCGCGTCATCGAGACGTTGGGCCGCCAGTACCCGATCATCCTCACCGACTCGGGCACCGGCCTCCTCTACTCCGCCATGCGCGGCGTCCTGGACCTGGCCGATCAGCTGATCATCATCTCCACCCCGTCCGTGGACGGCGCCAGCAGCGCCAGCACCACCCTCGACTGGCTCTCCGCCCACGGGTACGCCGACCTCGTCTCGCGCTCCCTGACCGTCATCTCGGGGGTCCGCGAGACCAGCAAGATGATCAAGATCGAGGACATCGTGCAGCACTTCGAGACCCGCTGCCGCGGTGTCGTCGTCGTGCCGTTCGACGAACACCTCGCGGCCGGCGCCGAGGTCGACCTCGACATGATGCGGCCCAAGACGCGCGAGGCGTACTTCAACCTCTCCGCGCTCGTGGCCGAGGACTTCCTACGGGCCCAGCAACAGGCCCCGCAAGGACACTGGGGTGCGCCGCAGCAGCCCCAGGCTCCCCAGCAGCCCTACGGGCAGCAGCCGCCTCAGCAGCCGAAGCCGTACGGACAGCCCCCGGGCCCGTCTCCGTACCAGCAGCCGCCGCAGCCCCAACAGCCCCAGCCCTACGGCCAGCCGTACCCGCAGCCCGGCCAGCCCTGGCAGCAGCCCCAGGCCCCGCAGCAGCAGCCGCCCCAGCCCCAACAGCCCCCGCGCGACCCGCGGCTCGGCTGACCGACGGCACGACGAAGGGCCCGTACCACCCCGGGGGTGGTACGGGCCCTTCCGTTGCGTCCGTCAGCGCTTCAGGTCGTACGAGTCCGTCAGGACCCGCGCCCGCTTCACATCGTCCGCGATCGCTTCCAACAGCCCGTCCAGCGACTCGAACTTCGCCATCCCCCGCACGTACGCGAGGAAGTCGACGGCGACGTGCATCCCGTACAGGTCCAGGCCGACGCGGTCGATCGCGTACGCCTCCACGGTCCGCTCAGTAGCGTCGAACTGCACGTTCGTCCCCACCGAGATCGCCGCGGGCATCCGCTCGCCGTCCGCCGTCAGCCAGCCCGCGTAGACCCCGTCCGCCGGGATCGCGGTGTGCGGCTGCGTCTCGACGTTCGCCGTCGGGTAGCCGAGCTCGCGCCCGCGCTGCGCACCGCGCACCACCACGCCCTCGACCCGGTGCGGACGCCCCAGGATCTCGGCCGCACCGTCCATGTCGCCCTCCGCCACCAGCCGGCGCGCCAGCGTCGAGGAGAACGGCACCCCGCCGCCCGCCTCGCCCCGCTCGACCAGGTCCACGACGTCCACCACGTAGTCGTACGTGGAGCCCAGCTCGCGCAGGAAGTCGACGTTCCCGGCGGCCCGGTGGCCGAAGCGGAAGTTCGGGCCCTCGATGACGGCGCGCGCGTGCAGCTTGTCGACGAGGACCTTCACGATGAAGTCGGCCGGGGACAGCTGGGAGAACTCCGCCGTGAACGGCAGGATCAGCAGCGCGTCCACGCCCAGCCCGGCCATCAGCTCGGCGCGCCGGTCGTACGGGGCCAGGATCGGCGGGTGGCTGCCGGGACGGACCACCTCGCTCGGGTGCGGGTCGAAGGTGACCACCACGGAGGGGACGCCGAGCTCACGCGCCGTGGCCACCGCCCGCCCGATGATCAGCTGATGTCCCCGGTGCACGCCGTCGTAGGAGCCGATGGTGACGACGCTGCGTCCCCAGTCCTGGGGGATGTCCTCCAAGCCACGCCAGCGCTGCACTGTGACCGCTCCTCGCCCGAACCCGTTTAGTCCTTGAACTGATTGCCGATTGCAGGTCTAAGACTGCCATGCCCGTGGCCGGTGCCCCGCATCGGCATCTGACTCGATCCACCACCGTGTCTGTCGTCACGTCACATCCACGGCCGCCCTGCTCAGGGTCTCCACCGTCCGCCGGGCACTCGGCCCGAGCAGGGCCGCGGCCTCCGCTTCCGCCGTCGCCAGCCAGCGGGCCACCAGCGCCCCGAAGGCCGGCTCGGTCCGGGCCAGCTCGACGGTCCTCCGCTCGAAGACCGCCGGCCCACCCGGAGCCCGCAGCAGCTGCCGCCCGGTACGCCGCAGCAGCTCGCGGGTACGGTCCTGCGGGCGCCCGGTGGTCCCGGCCGCTACGGCTCCGAGGAACACGTCGAGCACGTCCGGATCGGCCTCCTCGCGCAGCAGGGTGTCGGCCAGCTCCCCGCGCAGCGGGTGCGAGGCCGCCCCGCCGGGCGCCGCCAGGACGACGGCCAGCTCGGCGCGCACCCCCGCCGGGGCGCCGAAGAGCAGGTCCAGGACCAGCGGCCGCACCACCGACGCGGCGGCCGGACCCTGGTCGAGCCGCCGGTCCACGAAGAAGGCGGCGTGCGGGGCGTCCCCGGGACACCGCGCGAGGTGCTCCCGTACGAGCTCGGCCGCGCGCCGGGCCAGCCCCGGCGTGGTCAGCGCGGCCAGGGCGCGCACCACCTCCCCGTCGGCCCGGGCGCGCAGGGCGGCGAACACCTCGTCCGGATCGGGCAGCACGGGCAGGGCCGCGACCAGTGCCTCCGCGGGCAGCCGGGAGCCGGATGCGGGATCGCGGAAGCAGGCCAGGGCGTCGGGCAGGTAGCGGCCGCGCGCCTGCGGGTCGCGGAGCAGGATCGCCAGGGCGCTGCCGTGCAGGGTGGCGTCGGCGGGGCGGGCGAGCAGCGCCCGGGCGGCGTGGCGCAGCAGCTCGCGGTCGGCGGGGGTGCGCACGTGCGGGGCGGTGGCCTGCCCGTAGGTGGCGGCCGCGACCCGCCGCCCGGGGCGTTCGTCGTGCGCCCAGCGGTCGACGGCCCGGCACAGGGCGGAGGGCTCCTCCTCGGCGAGTACGGCGAGCAGCTCGTCGGCGCGCGGGTGCGCGGCGGCGACGAGCGCCTCGGTGAGGTCGTCCACGGCGAGGCCGCGGTGGGTGTGCAGCAGGGCCTGGGCGGCGGTGGCGACGGTGGCCCCGGGGCGGCCGCGCAGCCGGCGCCCGTCGGTGAACCAGGCGCAGAGCAGCGGCTGGGCGCGCCGCGGGTCCCGGGCGAGGCGGCGGGCGGCGGCATCGAGGTAGCGGTCTCCGGGAACCGCCTCGGCGGGGTCGGCGGGCAGCAGCCGGCGCAACAGGTCGAGGCGGTCGGGCTCGGGCAGCCGGAGCCGGTTCCAGAACCAGCCGCCGAACTCCCCCGGGCCGGCCCGGGCCACGTGCTCGGCGAGGGCGTGCAGGACGGGCAGGTGGGGCCGTGCGTCGGGGGCCCGGAGCAGGGTCTCGCGCAGCAGCCGGGCGGCCCACCAGGCGCGGTCCGGGCCGGCCCGCTCCGGTTCCTCGGTGAAGCGGTTGAGCCGGTGGACCAGCCCGGTGAGCTCGCCGCGCAGCCGGTCGGGGGCGAGCCGGCGCAGGGCCTCCAGGACGGGCCCGATCCGGTGTCGGGGCACGGGCAGCCCGGGCTCGGCCGGGCCGTGGACGAGCAGGCCGAGGGCGGTCGGCACGTCCAGGTGACCGGCCTGGATCCAGTCGGACAGCTCCTCGTGGGCGAAGCGGTAGCCGGGCCCGGCGGGCACCAGCAGTCCTTCGGTGAGCACGGCGGAGGCCCAGCCGGTGCGCCAGGGGAACAGTTCCTCGAAGGAGGCCCGGTCCAGTTGCCCCTGACCGGGTCCCAGAGCGCGCCGCGCGGCCTCGTGGACGCGGCCGGCCACGCGTGCGGCGAGCCGCTTGACGCCGGGTCCGTGGACCCGGGCGCCCCCGGCGTCGGCACAGGCCGCGGCGATGCGGACGGCGGTGCGCAGGCACAGCAGGTCCAGGTGCGCGGCGAAGACCTCGTCGCGGCCTGGCCGGCCGGTGGTGACCTCTGCGGCCCGGATCCCGGCGAGCAGGTGCAGGGTGAGCGGATGCCGGGCGTCGGCCTCCCGGACGGCGTCGGCGGGGATGCCGAGGCGGGCCCGGGCGGTCTCGGCCTCGGCGGCGTCGAGGTCCGCGAGCGGAAGGGCGGGGGGCAGCCGTCGGGCGGAGCGGGCCGGGGTGTGCAGTGCCTCGGGCGGGTAGAGGGCGCCGGCCCCCTCCCAGTACTCGGGTCGGGCGGCGACGACCAGCCGGGTGCCGGTGGCTTGCAGCCATGCTGCGGTGGCGGTGGTCCAGGGGGCGAGTCGGTGGGCGAGCTCCGGCGGCATCTCCTCCGGGGCGTCGAGGACGACGAGGAGGCGGCGGCCGGCGCGGGCGACGACGTCGGCGAGGTGCGCTGCGGCTCCCGCCGGGACCGGTCGGCCGCACCCGTCGGCCGGGGTGGTTCCGCCGGGGGTGGCCGGCGTTCGGCCGGGCCGGGCGTCGGGCGGGGTCCCGCCGGGGCCGGGTGCGCGCCGGGGCGTCTCCTCGGGCGCCGAACGTGACGCGGGGTCGGAACGTCGGGCGGCACTGCGTTCGGCGCCCTGTGGGGAGCGCCCCGACACGCCCCCGGCCCCGTCGGAACCGGCCGATCCCGCAGCGTCGCGCTCGGGACCGTCGGAACCGGTGCTCCGGTCTGCTCCGTCCTCGGGGGAAACGGCCGACCCCACGATGCGGGCCGCCGCCGTGAGGGCGCGGGTGGCCGCGTCGGCCAGGGAGGTGTCGGTGGCGCGCAGGTCCGCGCCGCGCAGCCACAGCGTCGGGGCCGGGCAGGCGCCCCGTGCGCGGCGTACGGCCAGGGCCGCGAGCTCCGTGGTGCGGCCCGTGCCGGGGTCCCCGACGAGGCCGAGGACCGGGCGGTCCCCGGTGGTGAAGGCGTCCAGTTCGGCGGCGATGCCCGGGCGTTCCACGGGTTCGGGGCCGTCCGGGAGGAGGGAGGCGCCCAGTGTGGTCGCGGTCAGTTCCAGTGCCCCGGCGAGGTTCAGGTCGGCTCCGTGGCCGGGCACGGTCGCGGCGTTGCGTTCCAGCAGTGCGGCCAGCGGGCCGTGCGGATCGGCCCCGGCCGCCGCCCGCAGGGCCACCGCGAAGCCTCCGGAGCGGTGCTCCGCCCGCAAGGCGGTGCCCACCACGGCGAGCACCGCTCCGGAATCGGCGTCGAGGACGGGGCCCCCGCAGGCCTCCCCGCCCAGCCGTAGCGCGTCCCGGCCGTCGGTGCCGATCGCCAGCTCCACGGCCACGCCCGAGGGCACCGCGTGGGACCGGTCCGTCGCCGGGTAGTCGACCTCCGTACCGCCCAGTACCCGCGCCTGCCGCCATCCCCGCGCGGGCAGCCGTACGTAGGTCCCGGGATCGATCACCTCGCGCGGCGCCACCGGAAGCGGCCGCAGCCCGAGCCCGTCCGTGCGGATGAGGGCCAGCGCGAGGGCCGGCAGCGCGGTCACGTCGGCCGCCTCGGCCAGCCAGGTCCGGCCGGGGGCGTGCAGCACGACCCGGGGCAGGCCGTCGACGGCCTCGTGACTGGTGACGACCGTCCCGCGGTCGTCCGCGACGAACCCGCTGCCGCGCTCCCGCCCGGCCGGATCGCAGATTTTGACGAGCTCCGCCATGGCCGCACCACTCCCCCGCAACGCCCCGTGCTCACGACGGTAGGCAGGTGAAGATCAGCACGAAAAGCACGCGAGGCGAAAGCGCCCCCTTACGCTCCCTCCATTCACTCCGAGCGCCTGCTCGGACGGGTGAATACAGGGGTCAGGGTGGATAGAGACCTACCCGAGGGGGGTCGTGGAGCGGTGAGCGGCAGTCCTTGTGCGCTCACCGCTCCACGTCAACATCCGATCGTCAGACGAAGACCGCGAGGGACTTCGCCTTTCCGTTCTTGCTCTCGACGAGACCGAGCAGTTGGCCCTCCGGTCCGAAGACCGCGACCGTGCGGCCGGACTCGTACTCCTGCGGCATGTCGATCCGCACGCCGTTGGCGAGCAGCGAGGCCCGCCGGGCGTCCAGGTCCCAGCGGGGGAAGGCCGCGGCGGCCGCCTCGCCGATGGGCATGACGGTCAGCTCCTCCTGGAGCTGGTCCAGGGTCCGCGCCTTGTCGAGCTTGTAGGGGCCCACCCGCGTGCGGCGCAGCGCGGTCAGGTGTCCGCCGACGCCGAGGTCGGCGCCCAGGTCACGGGCGAGGGCGCGGATGTACGTACCGCTGGAGCAGACGACGGAGACGACGAGGTCGACGACCTTGGTGCCGTCCTCGGCCTCCGCCTCGCGCATGTCGTACACCTGGAAGGAGGAGATCGTGACCGGGCGGGCCGGGATCTCGAAGTCCTCGCCGTCGCGGGCGCGCTTGTAGGAACGCACACCCTTGATCTTGATGGCGCTGACCTTGGACGGGACCTGCATGATCTCGCCGGTCAGCTTGGCGATACCCGCGTCCACGGCTTCCCGGGTGACCCCGGAGGCGTCCGCGGACGAGGTGATCTCGCCTTCGGCGTCGTCCGTCAGGGTGTCCTGGCCCAGGCGGATCGTGCCGAGGTACTCCTTCTCGGTGAGCGCGAGGTGGCCGAGGAGCTTGGTGGCCTTCTCGACGCCGAGGACGAGGACGCCCGTCGCCATCGGGTCCAGTGTTCCCGCGTGGCCGACGCGGCGGGTCTTGGCGATCCCGCGCATCTTGGCGACCACGTCGTGCGAAGTGAAGCCGGACGGCTTGTCGACGATGACAAGGCCGTCCGGCGTCTTCCCTGCGTTGCTCATTCGGCGGCTGCGTCCTCGTCGTCGCCCGGCTTCTTGTACGGGTCGGCGTCGCCGGCGTACTGGGCGCCGGAGGACACCTCGCGCACCTGGGCGTCGGAGGAGCGCGCCTTGTCGAGGAGGTCCTCGATGGTCTTGGCGTTCTCCGGGAGGGCGTCCGCGACGAAGGTCAGGGTGGGCGTGAACTTGGTGCCCGCCGCCCGGCCGACCGCGGAACGCAGTACGCCCTTGGCGCTCTCCAGGCCCGCCGCCGCGCTGGCCCGGTCCTCGTCGTCACCGTAGACCGTGTAGAAGACCGTGGCCTCCCGCAGGTCGCCGGTGACCCGGGTGTCCGTGATGGTCACGTGCGTACCGAGGCGGGGGTCCTTGACACCGCGGAGCAGCTTCTCGGCCACCACCTCCCGGATGAGGTCCGCCAGCTTCTTCGCCCGCGCATTGTCGGCCACTGGTCCGTCTCCTTCTTATGTCTTGCTATCAGTCTTCATCACCGTGGAGGCGCCGTCGTACGGACAGCAGCTCCACTTCCGGACGCGCCGCGACCAGCCGCTCGCAGCGGTCCAGTACGTCCGAGAGGAACCCCGTGTCCCCACTCACCAGGGCGACCCCTATACGGGCCCTGCGGTGCAGGTCCTGGTCGCCCACTTCAGCCGCGCTCACGGAGAACTTGCGTTGGAGCTCGGCCACGATGGGCCGGACCACGGAGCGTTTCTCCTTCAGCGAGTGGACGTCGCCGAGGAGCAGATCGAAGGACAGAGTCCCCACGTACATGCAGTTCCGGATATCCCGCCGGTGCGGGTTCGGTGGCCTGCCGGCCGTCGCTCGGCAGGGTCACCAGAACCGTACACGCAACGGCCGGGGCCGATCGACGGATATTCCGCCGACCGGCCCCGGTGTGACGAGCTACGACACGGTGCGATGTGCCTCGCGCTTACGCGCGCGGCTTCTCGCGCATCTCGTACGTCGCGATGACGTCGTCGATCTTGATGTCGTTGTAGGAACCGAGGTTGATACCACCCTCGAAGCCCTCACGGATCTCGGTGACGTCGTCCTTGAAGCGGCGCAGACCCGAGATGTTGAGGTTCTCGGCGATGACCTTGCCATCGCGCAGGAGCCGCGCCTTGGTGTTGCGCTTGACCTCGCCGGACCGGATGAGGACACCGGCGATGTTGCCCAGCTTGGACGAGCGGAAGATCTCGCGGACCTCCGCCGTACCGAGCTCGACCTCTTCGTACTCCGGCTTGAGGAGACCCTTCAGGGCCGCCTCGATCTCCTCGATGGCCTGGTAGATCACCGAGTAGTAGCGAACGTCGACGCCCTCGCGGTCCGCCATCTGCGCGGCACGGCCGGCCGCACGGACGTTGTAACCGATGACGATGGCGTCGGAGCCCATCGCCAGCGAGATGTCGGACTCGGTGACCGCACCCACACCGCGGTGCAGGACCCGGATGTCGACCTCTTCACCGACGTCGAGCTGGAGCAGCGAGGACTCGAGAGCCTCGACCGCACCGGACGCGTCGCCCTTGATGATGAGGTTGAGTTCCTGGACCAGACCGGCCTTGAGCACGGAGTCGAGGTCCTCGAGGGACACGCGACGGACGCGCTTGGCGAAGTTGGCGTTGCGCTCACGCGCAGCACGCTTCTCGGCGATCTGACGGGCCGTACGGTCCTCGTCGACGACGAGGAAGTTGTCGCCGGCGCCGGGGACGTTGGTGAGACCCAGGACCAGGACGGGGGTCGACGGACCCGCTTCCTCGACGTTGTTGCCCTTGTCGTCGAGCATGGCGCGCACACGACCGTAGGCGTCGCCCACGACCATCGTGTCGCCGACGCGGAGGGTACCGCGCTGGACGAGGACGGTGGCGACGGCACCGCGGCCGCGGTCGAGGTGGGACTCGATCGCAATACCCTGAGCGTCCTGCTCCGGGTTGGCGCGGAGGTCGAGCGAGGCGTCGGCGGTGAGGACGACGGCCTCGAGCAGGGAGTCGATGTGCAGACCCTGCTTGGCGGAGATGTCGACGAACATCGTGTCGCCGCCGTACTCCTCGGCGACCAGACCGAACTCGGTGAGCTGACCGCGCACCTTGACCGGGTCGGCACCCTCGACGTCGATCTTGTTGACCGCGACGACGATCGGGACGCCGGCGGCCTTGGCGTGGTTGAGCGCCTCGATCGTCTGCGGCATGACGCCGTCGTTGGCCGCGACCACGAGGATCGCGATGTCGGTCGACTTCGCACCACGGGCACGCATGGCGGTGAACGCCTCGTGACCCGGGGTGTCGATGAAGGTGATCTTGCGCTCTTCGTCGTTGACCTCGGTGGAGACCTGGTACGCACCGATGTGCTGCGTGATGCCACCGGCCTCGCCCGCGACGACATTCGTCTTGCGGATGGCGTCGAGCAGTCGGGTCTTACCGTGGTCGACGTGACCCATGACGGTCACGACCGGCGGACGCGGCATGAGGTATTCCTCGCCGCCCTCGTCCTCGCCGAACTCGATGTCGAAGCCCTCGAGGAGCTCGCGGTCCTCTTCCTCCGGGCTGACGATCTGGACGACGTAGTTCATCTCGCCGGCCAGCATCTCGAGCGTCTCGTCGGAGACGGACTGCGTGGCAGTGACCATCTCGCCGAGGTTCATCATCACGGCGACGAGCGACGCCGGGTTGGCGTTGATCTTCTCCGCGAAGTCGGTGAGGGAGGCACCGCGCGACAGGCGCACGGTCTCGCCGCCACCGCGCGGCAGCATCACGCCGCCGACGGACGGGGCCTGCATGGCCTCGTACTCCTGGCGCCTCTGACGCTTGGACTTGCGACCACGACGGGCCGGACCACCGGGACGACCGAAGGCACCCTGCGTGCCACCACGGGCACCGGGACCACCGGGACGACCACCGAAGCCGGGACGACCGCCGCCACCGGCACCGGCCGGACCGCCACCGAAGCCGCCGCCACCGGGACGCGGGCCGCCGAAGCCGCCACCGCCGCCGGGACGCGAGCCCGGACCGGCCGGACGACCGGCGAAGCCGCCGCCCGCGGGACGACCGGCACCGCCGGGACGACCTGCGCCGCCCGCACCGGGACCACGGCCACCGGGGCCGCCACCGGGACGGGGACCGGGACCACCGGCAGCGGGACGCTGCGGCATCATGCCCGGGTTCGGACGGTTACCACCGGGAGCACCACCGGGACGCGGGGCGCCGCCCTGCGGACGCGGCATGCCGCCCGGGGTCGGACGGGCGCCGCCGGGACCCTGCGGACGCGGAGCGCCGCCGGGACCACCCTGCGGGCGGGGAGCACCCTGGCCGCCACCGGCGCCGGGGGCACCGGGACGGGGCGCGCCGGCCGGACGGGGCGCCTGGGGGCGCGCCATTCCGGTGGAGCCGCCGGAGGTGAAGGGGTTGTTGCCCGGACGGGGACCCGCCGGACGGGCACCCTGCGGACGCGGCGCCTGGGAGCCGGGGGCTCCGGAGGGACGCTGCGACGGGGCACCGGGAGTGGCCCCGGCCGGGCGCGGGGCGCCGGGACGGGCACCGCCCTGGCCACCCTGACCCTGTGCCGGACGCTGCTGCGCCGGACGGGGGCCGGGAGCCGCGGCGGGACGCTCGGTGCGCGCCGGGGCGGCCGGGGCCGCCGGAGGCGCGGAGAACTCGGTCGCCACGGGCGCCGCCGGAGCGGGCTTCGGGGCGGCCGGAGCCTTCGGGCCGGGACGCGGGCCGGAGGCGGCCGGAGTCACCGGTGCGGGCGCTGCGGTGGCCGGAGCCTCCGCGACGACCGGCTTGGGGGCCGGTGCGCCGGGCTTCGGCGCAGCGGGACGTGCAGCGGCACCCGGGGTGGGAGCCCCGGGCTTGGCGGGGGCGGCCTTGCGAGGCGCACCCGGCTTCGCGGCGGACTTGCCGGCGCTACCGCCGGGGCCCTGCAGCGCGTCGGTCAACTTGCGTACAACCGGCGCCTCGATCGTCGAGGACGCCGAACGGACGAACTCACCGAGTTCCTGGAGCTTGGCCATGACGACCTTGCTCTCAACTCCGAACTCCTTGGCGAGTTCGTATACCCGGACCTTAGCCACTTCGCTCCTTTTAGGTCCGGGTTACGCCGGACCGTCGCTACTTCATGGGCGTACTCATCGCGTACTCATCGAGTGCTCATCGCAATCTCGACCTACTTCCAACTCGCGAGGTACCTGACCGCACGGTTATCCGTGCCGTACTACTTCTTTACGGTGTGCCCGGCCTCATCGGCCACGGCTTTGCGCAGGTTCTCCGTGTCGAGCGCTCCGGCGGACCGAAGGGCCCGGGGGAACGCACGGCGGCGAATCGCCTGGTCGAGGCAGACCACGGCGGGGTGCACGTACGCACCCCGGCCCGGCCTCGTGCCGCGTGGATCAGGGACGCATGCGTCCCCGTCCGCCACGACGCGCAGCAGATCGTTCTTGGCCGCTCGCTCCCGACACCCCACACAGGTGCGTTCGGGGCATGCGCGGGCTTGCGTCCGGCCAGACACGCCTAAGTCTACCTCCCCGCACCGACCTCTCTCCCGACAAGTCGCGGGGGAAAGATCGAACGGCTGTTGTGTTGTCTTGTATCCGCCGCCTCGGCGGCGGCCGTGCACCCTGTCTACCGTCCGGGCAAGCCCGGACGGTACCGGTTTATTCCCCGCCCCGGTCCCGGTCGCGGTCGGCGTCCGGGGAGACCTCGGTGTCGGGACGGATGTCGATGCGCCAGCCGGTGAGCCGCGCGGCGAGGCGGGCGTTCTGGCCCTCCTTGCCGATGGCCAGCGACAGCTGGTAGTCCGGCACGGTCACCCGGGCGGACCGGGAGTCCCAGTCGACGACCTCGACCTTGCTCACCCGCGCGGGTGACAGCGCGTTCGCGACCATCTCCGCCGGGTCGTCGGACCAGTCGACGATGTCGATCTTCTCGCCGTGCAGTTCGGCCATCACATTGCGCACGCGGCTGCCCATCGGGCCGATGCAGGCGCCCTTCGGGTTGAGGCCCGAGCGGGTGGACCGCACGGCGATCTTGGTGCGGTGACCGGCCTCACGGGCGATCGCCGAGATCTCGACGCTGCCGTCGGCGATCTCCGGGACCTCCAGCGAGAAGAGCTTCTTCACCAGGTTGGGGTGGGTGCGCGAGAGGGTCACGGACGGACCGCGGACGCCCTTCGCCACCCGTACGACGTACGCCTTCAGGCGCAGGCCGTGCGTGTACTCCTCGCCGGGGACCTGCTCCTGCACCGGCAGGATGGCTTCCAGCTTGCCGATGTCGACGAGGACGTTCTTGGGGTCCTTGCCCTGCTGGACGACGCCGGTGATGACGTCGCCCTCACGGCCGGCGAACTCGCCGAAGGTCAGGTCGTCCTCGGCGTCGCGCAGACGCTGCAGGATCACCTGCTTGGCGGTCGTCGCGGCGATCCGGCCGAAGTCCGACGGCGTGTCGTCGAACTCCTTGGGCTCCTGGCCCTCTTCGAGATCCCTCGGGTCTTCCGTCGCCCACACGACCACGTGACCGTTGGTGCGGTCCAGCACGACGCGAGCGCGGCGGAAGCTCCCCTCGGTCCGGTGGTACGCGATGAGGAGGGCCGACTCGATCGCCTCGACGAGCAGGTCGAAGGAGATCTCCTTCTCCCGGACCAGACCCCGCAGGGCACTCATGTCGATGTCCACGGCTACGCCTCCTCTTCCTTCTTGTCCTTGCGGTTGAACTCGATCTCGACACGCGCCTTGGCGATGTCGGTGAATGCGATACGCCGGGCGGTCGCCTTGCGGCCCTTCACGCCCGGGACTTCGAGGTCCAGGCCCTCGTCGTCGACTTCGAGAATGCGGGCGATCAGTTCCCCGCCCTCGGCGAGCTGGAACTTCACGAGACGGCCGATCGCCCGTACGTAGTGACGGTGCTCGGTCAGCGGGCGGTCGGCGCCCGGCGAGCTCACTTCGAGGACGTACTCGTCCTCACCCATCACATCGGTTTCGTCGAGCTTGTCGGAGACCTCGCGACTCAGCTCGGCACACGCGTCCAGCTCCACGCCCTCGTCGGAGTCCACGATGATCCGCAGCATCCGGCGCTTGCCCGCCCGGGACATCTCGATCTCTTCGAGGTCCAGGCCCTTGGCGGCAACGAGCGGCTCCAGCAGTCCGCGCAGCCTGTCGCTCTGGGTGGTGCTCATCCGGGTGACTCCTCGGCCGCGTGTGCTGTTGTGGTTTCCGTCGTGTGTCAGGTCAAAGGGTATCCGGTGTCGGAGGGTGTTGCCGTCCGCCCTGTGGACAGGGCCCCGGGTACCGTGATCACACCCTGCCCGCCGGCAGTCCCGCCATCTGTCCCGTCATCACCCGGAGGACGTCGCCGTGTCCTGGACCCAGCCTTCGAGACCCTCGCGCAGGAGCCTGCTCGCCGGTGCGGCCGGCGTGGCAGGCGCCGCGCTGCTGACCGGGTGCTCGGACGGCGGCGCTTCCGACGCCGACGTCACGATTCCACTCGAACGGCGGATGCGGGAGAGCGCCGTTCGTGACAGTACGCGACTGCTGGAACGTTACGACGCCACCACGGCCGCCCATCCGGCCCTGGCCGCGCGGCTCGCCCCGCTGCGGGCCGCCGTCGCCGCCCACACCGCGGCCCTGTCCCTCACTCCTTCGGCCGCGCCGTCCCCCTCCCCGTCCCGGTCCGGCGGTACGGGTGCCGCCGCGCCCGCGGCGAGCGGCGAGCCGGTGCCGCCGAAGCCCGAGGAGGCGCTGAGCGCGCTCGCGGACGCCGAGCGCGGCCTGTCCGAGTCGCGGACCATCGACCTGGCCGGGGCCCCCGGCGAGCTGGCCCGGCTGCTGGCCTCGGTCGCCGCCTGCGGCGCCGTACACGCGTACCTGCTGACCTCGAACCCCGGAGCCACCTCGTGAAGCCCGAACCCTCCCCCGCCGGCCGGGCCCTGGAGGCCGCCCAGGCCGCGCTCGCCGCCGAGCACGCGGCCGCGTACGGCTACGGGGTGATCGGTGCCCGGTCCGGCGGCGCCCGTGCGGCGCAGGCCCGCGAGTCGTACGGTGTCCACCTCGCGCGGCGTGACGCGCTGGCCCGGACCGTACGGGAGCTGGGCGGCGCGCCCCGGCCCGCGGAGGCCGCGTACGCCCTGCCGTTCGAGGTCCGCACCCCGGCCGACGCCGAGCGGCTGGCCGCCGAGATCGAGGACCGCGTGGCCGGCGCGTACTCCGATCTGGTGCGTGCCGCGGAGGGTCCGCTGCGCCGCGAGGCGGCCGACGCGCTGAACGCGGCGGCAGTGCGCGCGGCACGCTGGCGTGGTGTCGGCGTAGCCTTCCCTGGGCTCACGGAACGCGCTGACGAGGCGCAACGGGCCCAGCACAGCTGAAAGGGACCACGCACGCATGGCTTTCGAACCGCCGCAGCGGCTTGTACGGGCGCTCGGCGAGATGCCGGAGACGGCGCAGGACACGGACTGGCTGGGGCAGTTGCCCCGACTCACCGAGGCCGCGCTGTCCCGGCGCGGGGTGGCGGCCCGTCGGGTGCAGGCCCCGGGTGGCCGCAGCAGCCTGGTGGTCCTCGTCACGTACGCCGACGGGACCCCGGCCGCACTGAAACTGGCGCCCCCGCACGCCCGGCCCGACCGGGAGCTGGCCGCTCTGGCCCACTGGGGCGGTTTCGGGGCCGTACGGGTCCTCGACACGCGGCATCACGACGACGACGGGGCGCTGCTGCTGGAGCGGCTGCACCCGGAGGTGTCGCTGCGGTCGCTGCCGGAGGCCAAGGCCCTGCTGGAGGCGAGCGGCACCCTGCGCAGGCTGTGGGTGGCGCCGCCGGCCGGGCACGGGTGGGAGACGGTGGCGGAGCGCACCGAGTGGCAGTCGGCGGCCCTGCGGTCGGCTCCGGCGGAGACCCGGGCGCTGGCGGACGCGGCGCTGGCGATGCGGGCGGAGCTGGTGGCGGGCCCGCCGGAGGAGCTGCTGCTGCACGGGAACTTCCGGCAGGGCAAGGTGCTCGCGGGCGAGCGGGCCCCGTGGCTGACGGTGGGCCCCGATCCGCTGGTCGGCGAGCGGGCGTACGACCTGGCGCGGCTGGTCCGGGACCGTCTGGAGGACCAGGTGGCCTCCTCGGCGGGGGCGGCGGGCGCCCGGCGCCGGGTGAACAAGCTGGCGGACGCGCTGGAGGTGGACCGGGAGCGACTGCGGGGTTGGACGCTGTTCCGGGCGGTGGAGTCGGGTAATCGCGCACTGGCCGCGGGGCGGCGCAGGGACGCGGAACTGCTGCTGGAGTTCGCCGCCTGGTTGTAGGGCATACCGTAGATATCAAGGTATGTCCGGCAGGGGGCCGTCATGGTCGAAGAACTGCTGACAGCGGCGATCGCCACGGGTGTGGGCGTCGCGGTCTACATGGGCGCCGCGGCCCGGGTGGTGAAGCAGTACGAGCGGGGCCTGGTCTTCCGCTTCGGCAGGCTGCGCGAGGAGGTCCGCGGGCCCGGCTTCACGACGATCGTTCCGTTGGTGGAGCGGCTCCGCAAGGTCAACATGCAGATCGTGACGCTGCCGGTGCCCGCGCAGGAGGGCATCACCCGGGACAACGTCACGGTGCGGGTGGACGCGGTCGTGTACTTCAAGGTCGTCGACCCGGCGAGCGCGATCGTGGCGGTGGAGGACTACCGCTTCGCCGTCTCGCAGATGGCCCAGACCTCGCTGCGGTCGATCATCGGCAAGTCCGACCTGGACGATCTGCTGTCGAACCGGGAGATGCTCAACCAGGGGCTGGAGCTGATGATCGACAGCCCGGCGGTGGGCTGGGGCGTGCAGATCGACCGGGTCGAGATCAAGGACGTGTCGCTGCCGGAGACGATGAAACGGTCCATGGCCCGGCAGGCGGAGGCGGACCGGGAGCGCCGGGCGCGTGTGATCAACGCGGACGCGGAGCTGCAGGCCTCGCACAAGCTCGCCGAGGCGGCGGAGGTCATGTCGGAGCAGCCGGCGGCGCTGCAGTTGCGCCTGCTGCACACGATCGTGGCGGTGGCCGCCGAGAAGAACTCCACGCTGGTGCTGCCCTTCCCGGTGGAGCTGCTGCGCTTCCTCGAGCGCTCGGCCCCTCCGCCGGCGGCGGCGCCCGCGCGGAAGGAACCGGCCCCGGCCGGCCCGGCTTCCGAAGGCCCCGGGCCGGCCGAGGTCGCCGACGCGGCTGCCGACGCGCTCGACGGAGCGCCGGTGCCGGACGCGCTCGGCGGGCCGGTGGACGGGCTGATGCTCGACGCGCCCCCACCGGAGGAGGAGCGGGAGGGGCTGCGCGAGTAGCCGCTGCGCGGAGCCGTCTCCCAAGCCGGGGCTCGGCAGGGCTACGACGTCAGGCGGGACAGGGCCTCCGTCAGGGGGAGTTCCTCGCGGGTGCCCGTGGCGCGGTGCTGGAGTTCGACCACCCCGTCGGCGGAGCGGCGGCCCGCGACCAGGATCCACGGCACGCCGATCAGTTCCGCGTCCGTGAGCTTCACGCCGGGCGACAGGCCGGGCCGGTCGTCCAGCAGCACCCGCCGTCCCGCCGCGGCCAGGGTCGTCGCCGCCTCCTCCGCGAGCGCGAGCGGCACCGCCTTGCCCGCCGCCACCACGTGGACGTCGGCCGGGGCCACCGCCGCGGGCCAGCACAGACCGCGCTCGTCCGCCGTCTGCTCGGCCAGCGCCGCCACCGCGCGGGAGACGCCGATGCCGTAGGAGCCCATCGTGACCCGGACCGGCTTGCCCTCGCGGCCGAGGACGTCCAGGCCGAAGGCGTCCGCGTACTTGCGGCCCAACTGGAAGATGTGCCCGATCTCGATCGCCCGGTCCAGCTTCAGCCCCGCCCCGCAGGACGGGCAGGGGTCGCCCGGCTCCACGACCACCACGTCCAGGTACCGGTCCACCTCGAAGTCCCGCCCGCAGACGACGTTCCGGGCGTGCGTGTCCGCCCGGTTGGCGCCCGTCACCCAGGAAGTGCCGGGCGCCACGCGGGGGTCGGCCAGGTAGCGGACCTTGTCCAGGCCCTGCGGGCCCACATAGCCGCGTACCAGGTCCGGGCGGCCCTCGAAGTCCTCGGCCGTCACCAACTCCACGACCGCCGGGGCCAGGTGCTCACCCAGCTTGCCGAGATCCACCTCCCGGTCCCCCGGCACGCCCACGGCCGTGATCTCGCCGTCCACCTTGACCAGGAGGTTCTTCAGCGTCGCGGAGGCGGGTACGCCCAGGTGCGCGGCGAGGGTCTCGATCGTCGGGGTGTCCGGGGTGTCCACCTCCTCCAGTGCCGGGTGTTCCGCGGAGACGGGGGCCAGGGCGAAGGTCACGGCCTCCGTGTTCGCCGCGTAGTCGCACGACGGGCAGTCCACGAAGGTGTCCTCGCCCGCCTCGGCCGGGGCGAGGAACTCCTCCGACGCCGAACCTCCCATGGCGCCCGAGACGGCCGACACGATCCGGTGGTCCAGGCCGAGCCGCTCGAAGATGCGGACGTACGCCTCGCGGTGGAGCCGGTAGGACTCCTCCAGCCCCTCGTCGGACACGTCGAAGGAGTAGGAGTCCTTCATCTGGAACTCGCGACCGCGCAGCACCCCGGACCGGGGCCGCGCCTCGTCGCGGTACTTGGTCTGGATCTGGTACAGCATGACCGGCAGGTCCTTGTAGGAGCTGCACTGGTCCTTCACCACGAGGGTGAAGATCTCCTCGTGCGTGGGCCCGAGCAGGTAGTCCACGCCCTTGCGGTCCTTCAGCCGGAACAGCAGGTCCCCGTACTCCGACCAGCGTCCGCTGACCTCGTACGGCTCCTTCGGCAGCAGGGCCGGGAGCAGTACCTCCTGGGCCCCGATCGCGTCCATCTCCTCGCGGACGACCCGCGAGACGTTGTCGAGGACCCGCTTGCCGAGCGGCAGCCACGTCCACACCCCGGCGGAGCTGCGTCGGACGTAGCCGGCGCGGACCAGGAGCCGGTGGCTGAGGGTTTCGGCGTCGGCCGGGTCCTCGCGGAGGGTCTTGGCCATGAGGCGGGACATGCGCTGCACGTGTTGCGTAGACATGTCGGGAGATTACCGGGGGCCCGGCGGCCCGCGGTACCGGTTTCAGCGCCTGGTCAGCGCCTGATCAGCGGCAGGGTGGCGCCCATGACCGCGTACGGCAGGCTCGCGCTCGGGAAGTGGACCTGGCGGGCGAGGTCGGTGTAGCCGAGGGCCCGGTAGAGGCCGCGGGCGGGGCTCTCGGTGTCGATGGCGGAGAGGATCGAGCGGGGCTCGGCGGCGTCGTCGGTGATGCCGGTGATCAGGGCGCGGCCGACGCCGTGGCCCTGGAAGCCGGGGTGGACGTGCAGCTCGGTGATCACGAAGGAGCCGTCGAGCCAGTCCTCGTGGCCGCCGGCGCGCAGGTACGGCTCGACGATGGTGGACCACCAGTGGGTGCGGTCGTTCGGCATCCCGTACACGAATCCGGTGAGCGCCCCGTCCTCGGCGAACGCCCCGAGGGCGCGGGCGCCGCGGCAGGTCATGTGGCGCTGGACGATGTAGCGCCGGATGCCGACCTCCTCCTCGCTGAGGCCGAAGGCGACGGCCTGTACGCGCAGGGCCTCGTCCACGCGGGCGGCGAGGTCGAGGGGAGCGATTCGGACTCCGGAAGGCAGCATGCGGCGACCTTACTTCGCGGTACGGGGCTGCCGGAATGCCGCAGCCGAGGTCCGTGGCCCGCGGCTGCGATCAGGTGCGGCCGGTGTCGGAAGCGGGTGTCAGAAGAGGACGCTCATGAACGCGCCGACCTCGCGGAAGCCGACGCGGTGGTAGGCCGCCCGGGCGGCGGTGTTGAAGTCGTTCACGTAGAGGCTGACCACGGGGGCGACGTCGCGCAGCGCGTAGGCGACGACGGCGGCCATGCCGCTCTCCGAGTGGCCGAGGCCGCGGAACTCGGGGTCGACCCACACGCCCTGGATCTGGCAGGCGCGGGTGGTGGCGGCGCCGATCTCGGCCTTGAAGACGACCTTGCCGTCGTCGACGCGGGCGAAGGAGCGGCCACTGGCGACGAGCTCGGCGACGCGGGCCTGGTAGAGCAGCCCGCCGTCACCGGCCATCGGGGAGATGCCGACCTCCTCGGTGAACATGGCCACGCAGGCGGGCATGATCAGTTCCATCTCGTCCTTGCGGATCCGGCGGACCTGCGGGTCGGCCTCGACCGTGGTGGACGGGCGCTCGATGACCATGAGCGGCTGGTGGGAGCGGACCTCGCGGGCCGGGCCCCAGCTGGGCTCCAGGAGCTGCCACAGCAGTCGGGTGGCCTCGGCGGGGCCCACGATGGAGGAGCAGCGGCGACCGGTGCGGCGGGCCCGGTCGGCGAAGGCGCGTACGGCGTCGGGGCCGGCGCAGACGGGGACCAGATTGGCGCCCGCGTAGCAGAGCGAGCGGAGCTCGCCGTCGGCGTACCAGCCCCACATCTCGCCGCCCAGGCGCCAGGGGTCGAGTCCGGCGACCTGGACCCGGGAGGTGACGAAGGCGTTCTCGACCGGCTCGCGTCCGAGGATTTCCATCGCGGCGTCGAGATCACTGGGCTCAAGGACCCGGGTGGTGGTCTGCGTCAACACTGGGGCCTCACCATGCAAGTCTGCTGATCTCCGCACTGTACCCGGCGGCGCCCGGGGATGCCGCGTCCGAGGTCACGAAAGAGCCCCGGCACGCCCCCGAACTGCGGGAACGGTACCGGGGCCACTGACGACGCGGAATCGCTCGGAGAGATCAGACGCCGATGGCGACGGTGGGCTCGCCGCTCATGACGCCGTCCTTCTCCATCTGCTCGGCGATCTTCATGGCCTCTTCGATGAGGGTCTCCACGATCTTCGACTCGGGGACGGTCTTGATGACCTCGCCCTTCACGAAGATCTGGCCCTTGCCGTTGCCGGAGGCGACACCGAGGTCGGCCTCGCGGGCCTCGCCCGGGCCGTTGACGACGCAGCCCATGACCGCGACGCGCAGCGGGACCTCCATGCCCTCCAGGCCCGCCGTGACCTCCTCGGCCAGCTTGTAGACGTCGACCTGGGCGCGGCCGCAGGACGGGCAGGAGACGATCTCCAGGCGGCGCGGCTTGAGGTTCAGGGACTCCAGGATCTGGATGCCGACCTTGACCTCCTCCGCCGGCGGGGCGGAGAGGGAGACGCGGATGGTGTCGCCGATGCCCTCGGAGAGCAGCGCGCCGAAGGCGACGGCGGACTTGATGGTGCCCTGGAAGGCGGGACCGGCCTCGGTGACGCCCAGGTGCAGCGGGTAGTCGCAGGCGGCGGCGAGCTGGCGGTAGGCGTTGACCATGACGACCGGGTCGTTGTGCTTGACCGAGATCTTGATGTCGCCGAAGCCGTGCTCCTCGAAGAGGGAGGCCTCCCAGAGCGCGGACTCGACCAGCGCCTCGGGGGTGGCCTTGCCGTACTTCTTCAGCAGGCGGGCGTCGAGGGAGCCGGCGTTCACACCGATGCGGATCGGCGTGCGCGTCTCGTTCGCGGCCTTCGCGATCTCCTTGACCTTGTCGTCGAACTGCTTGATGTTGCCCGGGTTCACCCGGACCGCGGCGCAGCCGGCGTCGATCGCGGCGAACACGTACTTGGGCTGGAAGTGGATGTCGGCGATGACCGGGATCTGCGACTTCTTGGCGATCACGGCGAGGGCGTCGGCGTCGTCCTGGGTGGGGCAGGCCACGCGGACGATGTCGCAGCCGGAGGCGGTGAGCTCGGCGATCTGCTGGAGCGTCGCCCCGATGTCGGAGGTCCTGGTCGTGGTCATCGACTGCACGGAGATCTGTGCGTCGCCGCCGACGGCCACCTTGCCGACCTGGATCTTGCGGCTGACCCTGCGGTCGGCAAGCTTCGTCGGTACGGCCGGCATTCCGAGAGAGATGGCAGTCATCTGCTGTGCAACCCCAAGGTGTGGATCAAGGTCCCGAGATCGGCGGGCTCCAGGCTTCGAGATTACGCCAACCACGGCGCGGCCCGTGCATCCGAGGGGTCCGCCACCCGAACGTAGGGAGCCGGGCACGATCCGTGCCCGGCTCCGGTGGTGCTGGGGTAGAGCCCCCACAAACTAGGTGATCTTGATCGGGTTCACCACGTCCGCGACCATCACCAGCAGGGTGAAGCAGATGAACAGGCCCGCGACCACGTACGCGACGGGCATCAGCTTCGCCACGTCGAACGGGCCCGGGTCGGGGCGTCGGAAGATCCGGGCGACGGTGCGCCGGAACGATTCCCACAGGGCGCCGGCGATGTGCCCGCCGTCGAGCGGGAGCAGGGGCAGCATGTTGAACAGGAACAGCGAGAGGTTGAAGCCGGCCAGCAGGTTGAGGAAGAAGACCAGCTGGTGCTGGGCGGGGATGTCGAGGGTGAAGATCTCACCGCTGACCCGCGCGGCACCGACGACGCCCATGGGGCTGTCCTGCTTGCGCTCGGCCCCGTTGAAGGCCGCGTTCCACAGGTCCGGGACCTTGGAGGGAAGGGCGACCAGCGACTCCACGCCGGCCTGCATCATCTCGCCCATGCGGTCGACGGACTGGCCGAAGGACTGCGGTACGTAGCCGGAGGCGGGGGCGAAGCCGAGGAAGCCCGCGGTGACGTACTCGTCCTTGACGTAGCGGCCGCTACCGTCCGTCTTGGCGACCTTGTTCTCGATCAGGTTCGCCTTGAGGTCCACCCGCTGCCCGGCCCGCTCCACCGTGATCGTGGCGGGTCCGACGGTGGCGCGGATGTCCTTCTGCAGGGCGGACCAGTCGCCGACCGGTCGACCGTCGAAGGCGACGATCTTGTCGCCGGCCTTCAGGCCCGCGGCCTTGGCGGGGGCGGCCGGGTCGCCGGGGACGCACTTGTCGCGCTTCTCGCTCTGCTGGATGACGCAGTCCGAGACGGTGGCGACCGAGGTGGTCTGGGTGTTGAGCCCGAAGGTCATCAGGGTCGTGAGGAAGATCGCCACGGCCAGGACGAGGTTCATGAACGGCCCGGCGAACATCACGATCACGCGCTTCCACGGCTTGCGCGTGTAGAAGAGCCGGGTGTCGTCCCCGGGCTGGAGCTCCTCGTACGCGGCCGAGCGCGCGTCCTCGATCATCGACCGGAACGGAGAGGTGGAGCGGGCGGTGACCTTGCCGTCCTCGCCGGGCGGGAACATCCCGATCATGCGGATGTAGCCGCCCATCGGGATGGCCTTGATCCCGTACTCGGTCTCGCCCTTCCTCCGCGACCAGATGGTCGGGCCGAAGCCCACCATGTACTGCGGCACGCGAATGCCGAAGATCTTGGCCGTGGAGAGGTGCCCCAGCTCGTGCCAGGCGATCGAGACCAGCAGGCCGACCGCGAAGACCACGACCCCGAGCACCGTCATCAGTAGTGTCATGCGCGCGCCTCCGCGGCGGCCCGAGCCGCCATCTCCCGCGCCCGGGCCCTGGCCCAGGCCTCCGCTTCTAGGACGTCCTGGACCGTCAGGGAGGTTCCCGACTCAGGTGTCCCGTGCTCATCGACCACGGCAGAGACCGTATCCATGATTGCTGTGAACGGCAGCCGACCTGCCAGGAATGCTTCCACGCACTCCTCGTTGGCCGCGTTGAACACGGCCGGGGCGGTGCCGCCGAGGGTGCCCACGTGCCGGGCGAGGCCCACCGAGGGGAAGGCGTCGGTGTCCAGCGGGAAGAACTCCCAGGTGGATGCCTTGGTCCAGTCGAAGGCGGGGGCCGCGTCCGGGATCCGCTGGGGCCAGCCGAGGCCGATCGCGATGGGGCCGCGCATGTCCGGCGGGGTGGCCTGGGCGAGCGTGGAACCGTCGGTGAACTCCACCATCGAGTGCACGTAGGACTGCGGGTGGACCACGACCTCGATCTGCTCGAAGGGGATGTCGTAGAGCAGGTGCGCCTCGATGACCTCCAGCCCCTTGTTGACCAGGGTCGCCGAGTTGACGGTGATCACCGGGCCCATGGCCCAGGTGGGGTGGGCGAGCGCGTCCTCGACGGTGACGCGTCCCAGCTCGGCGCGGGTACGGCCGCGGAAGGGGCCGCCGGAGGCGGTCACCACGAGCTTGCGGACGTCGGCGCGGGTGCCGGCGGCCAGCGCCTGGAAGAGCGCGGCGTGCTCGGAGTCCACGGGGATGATCTGGCCGGGCTTCGCGAGGGCCTTGACCAGCGGACCGCCGACGATCAGCGACTCCTTGTTGGCCAGGGCCAGGGTCCGGCCCGCCCGCAGAGCGGCGAGGGTCGGCGCGAGGCCGATGGAACCGGTGATGCCGTTGAGGACGGTGTGGCACTCGGAGGCGGCGAGTTCGGCCGCGGCGTCCGGACCGGCCAGGATCTCGGGCAGCGGCTCGGACGGCCCGTACCGGGCGCTCAGCGCCTCTTTCAGGGCCGGTACGACGTCCTCGCGGGCCACGGCCACGGTCTGGACCCGCAGCTGCCGGGCCTGATCGGCCAGCAGCTCCACCCGCCCGCCGGCGGCGGACAGCGCGGTGACCCTGAACCGGTCGGGGTTGCGCAGGGCGAGATCGATGGCCTGGGTTCCGATGGACCCGGTGGACCCGAGGATGACGATGTCCCGGAGGCCGGCCGCGGGGTCGAAGAGGAGGTGCGGGTCGGCGAGGGGGGCTGGGCGGTCGCTCATGCCCCCCATTGTTGCCGCAAGTCACGAGCGGCCGGACACGGAGCCCCCTTCCGTTACCCGCAGGAGCAGGTGCGGGAGGGTTCCGGCGAACTCCGGGAGCGTACGGGCCACGGTCCACCAGGCTTCGGGGTCCTCGTCGAGGGCGAGGGCCAGCAGCCGGTCGGCCTCGGCGTGGGAGGCAAGGACGGCCGCGGGGCGGTTGTGCCGGTCGGGATGGTCCACGTCGCCCAGCCAGTGGTCCTGATCGAGGGCCCAGCAGGCGGGCAGCTTGTGCCGGATCACGTCCTGGCCGGTGAGCAGGCCGCGGTCGAGGCAGTCGCGCACCCAGCGGATGTCCTCCGCGACGCTGTCCATCGGTACAGCGAGGCTCGTCAGGGCCAGCTCGCGTTCCACGCCCCCGTAGGGCTCGCCGGCCGTCGGCGTCAGGTGGCGTACGGCGCGGACGAGGTCGGGGCCGGGCTCACCCGCGTCGGCCGCCTCGGGCACGGTGCCGTCGGTCAGGGCGGCGACCAGGGCGGGCAGCGGGCCCTGGTGTCCGGGGGCGTGCCGCAGCAGTTCCGCCCACAGGCGCGGGTCGTCCCCCAGCGGGCGCAGCGCCCGCAGGACGGCCGTCTGCATGCCGGCCTGTTCGGGCAGGGTCCAGCGCAGACCGGCGGTGTCGGGGAGGCGGGCGAGCAGCAGGGTCCGGTGCGCGGGGGCGACGTGGGTGACGAGTTCCTCGTGCGTGACCCGGCCCATCCGCACGGCGCGGACGGCGGGCCGGTGCCAGGAGCGCCCGTCCGACGGCCCCTGCGGGGCGGCCAGGAAGGCGTGGACGGTCTCCAGGGGCAGGTCCAGGGCGAGCAGCAGGGCCTCGACCGCGCCGGTCGGCAGCGGCTCGCGCAGGTGCTCGGCGAGCAGCGCTCCCGGGTCCGGTCGGTGCCGCAGCGCCAGGATGTCCAGCGGGACCCGCGGTCCGCGCCGGCCGTGCCGGCGCAGCAGGCCGACGAGCTCGGTCGTGGTCAACGGTTCCTCGGCGGGGTCCCTGCCGAGCTCGGCGCGGAGCACCGGCAGGAGTTCGGGGGGTGTGCGGCGGCGGGCGTAGCGGGCGGGTCCGGGCAGGCCGGGGAGCGGCCGGCCGACGACCCGGGGGTTGCGCGCGATGAAGGTCCGGTCGGTGGCGCCGCCGTGGCGCAGGAGCAGCGTGACGGTCGAGGCCGACAGCCACTCGTCCCGGCACAGGTACTTGCGGGTGGGCTCGTCCAGCCTGCCGATCATGTCGGTGACGACGTGGTCCGGTGCGTGGCGTAGCAGGTGCGCCACGCACCAGGCCAGCCGTCGGCTGGTGCGGTCTTCCTCGGCCGTCGACATCGTTCTCGTCCGCCTCGCGCTGTGCTCGTACGCGTACCAGTACTCGTACTCATCCTCGTACGTCTGTCCGACGTCCGGCGATGATCGCAGGTCAGCGGATCGGGCGGTGCACGTTTTTGCGGGTCGAGGGTCCGGGCGTCGCGTCCGCGATCCAGGGGCCGTCGCCGGAGGGGTCGAGGACGCCCTCCTCCAGCCAGGCGTAGGTGCCGGACAGTACGCCCGCGACCACCTTGCGGTCGAGGTCGTCGGTGTTGGACCAGAGCCGGCCGAAGAGCTCCTCGACGCGCAGCCGGGACTGCTCGCAGAAGGCGTCGGCGAGCTGGTAGGCCTCGCGGCCGTGGGCGCCGGTGGCGCGCAGGTGCTCGGCGCGGACGCAGGCCGCGCTCATCGCGAAGAGCTCGGCGCCGATGTCGACGATCCGGCCGAGGAAGCCCTGCTTGGTCTCCATCCGGCCCTGCCAGCGGGACATGGCGTAGAAGGTGGAGCGGGCGAGTTTGCGGGCGCTGCGTTCCACGTAGCGCAGGTGGGTGGACAGGTCGGGGTGGCCGCCGGGGTGGAAGGCACGGTAGGTGCCGGGTACCTGGCCGGGGCCGGTGGCGAGCTTGGGCAGCCAGCGGGCGTAGAACCCGGCGGCGCGGGCTCCGGCCTTGGCCTTGTCGCCGAGTGCCTTGTCCGGGTCGATGAGGTCGCCCGCCACCGACAGGTGGGCGTCGACGGCCTCGCGGGCGATCAGCAGGTGCATGATCTCGGTGGAGCCCTCGAAGATCCGGTTGATGCGCAGGTCGCGGAGCATCTGCTCGGCGGGGACGGCGCGTTCGCCGCGGGCGGCGAGGGACTCGGCGGTCTCGAAGCCGCGCCCGCCGCGGATCTGGACGAGTTCGTCGGCCATCAGGCAGGCCATCTCGGAGCCGTAGAGCTTGGCGAGGGCGGCCTCGATGCGGATGTCGTTGCGGTCCTCGTCGGCCATCTGGGAGGCGAGGTCGACCACCGCTTCGAGGGCGAAGGTGGTGGCGGCGATGAAGGAGATCTTCGCGCCGACCGCCTCGTGGCGCGCGACCGGTCGGCCCCATTGTTCGCGTACGCCGGACCACTCGCGGGCGATCTTCAGGCACCACTTGCCGGCGCCGACGCACATGGCGGGCAGGGACAGCCGGCCGGTGTTGAGCGTGGTCAGGGCGATCTTGAGCCCGGCGCCCTCGGCGCCGATGCGCTGGGCGGCGGGGACCCGGACCTGGTGGAAGCGGGTGACGCCGTTCTCCAGGCCGCGCAGGCCCATGAAGGCGTTGCGGTGCTCGACGGTGATCCCCGGCGAGTCCGCCTCGACGACGAAGGCGGTGATCCCGCCCCGGTGGTTCTCGGACTTAGGTACGCGGGCCATCACGACGAGGAGGTCCGCGACGACCCCGTTGGTCGTCCACAGCTTCACGCCGTCGAGCACGTAGTCGTCGCCGTCGGGGACCGCCGTGGTGGCCAGGCGCGCCGGGTCGGAGCCGACGTCGGGCTCGGTGAGCAGGAAGGCGCTGATGGCGGTGGTGGCGCAGCGGGGCAGGTAGGCGTCCTTCTGCTCCTGCGTGCCGAACATCTTCAGCGGCTGGGGGACGCCGATCGACTGGTGGGCGGAGAGCAGGGCCCCGATGGCCGGGCTGACCGAGCCGACGAGGGCCAGCGCCTTGTTGTAGTAGACCTGGGTGAGACCGAGACCGCCGTACTTGGGGTCGATCTTCATGCCCAGGGCGCCGAGCTCCTTGAGGCCGCGCACGGTCTCGTCGGGGATCTTCGCCTCGCGCTCGATGAGGGCCCCGTCGATGCGGGTCTCGCAGAACTCCCGCAGCCGGGCCAGGAAGGCCTCGCCCCGCCGGACGTCCTCGTCGGCGGGGAGCGGATGGGGGTGGATCAGGTCGAGCCGGAAGCGTCCGAGGAACAGTTCCTTGGCGAAACTGGGTTTGCGCCAGTCCTGTTCCCGGGCCGCCTCCGCGACCTGCCGTGCCTCGCGCTCGGTCACCTTGGGCTGTGTTGCGGACATGAGGGGACTCACCTCGCCGCCGGAGTCGGTGGTACCGGCCTACTGGCCGGTGCTACCTGTGAGTCGTACCCTCTCCGGCCCGCCGGGAAAAGCCGGGCCGTCCGAGCGAGGGAAATCCGGCCCGGCCGCGCGGCTTGGCCCAGGCGAGTGAGCCGAAGGGGCGCGCCGGCGAAGGACGCCGAGCGCGAGGACGCACGGCGTCCTGGAGGCGGCGCGGCCGCCCCGGAGGCGAACCGAGCCCGGGAGGAAAAAGGGGACGGCCGGAGCCCCCGCACAGTAGGCTCCGGCCGCCGGCTCTTGGCCGTACGAGATCAGATGTCGAGGCCGGTCAGGACCAGGACCCGCTCGTACGTGTAGTCGTCCATCGCGTAGCGGACGCCCTCGCGGCCCACACCGGACTGCTTGACGCCGCCGTACGGCATCTGGTCGGCGCGGTAGGACGGCGCGTCGCCGATGATCACACCGCCGACCTCGAGCTCACGGTGGGCGCGGAACGCGGTCTGCACGTTGCGGGTGAAGACGCCGGTCTGCAGACCGAACTTCGAGTCGTTGACGGCGGCGAAGGCCTCGTCGGTGTTCTCGACCTTCTTCAGCGTCAGGACCGGCCCGAAGACCTCCTCGGTGGCGAGCTTGACGCCGTCCGGCACGTGGGCCAGGACGGTGGGCTCGTACGAGGCACCCGCGCGCTTGCCGCCGGTGAGCAGCTTGGCTCCGCCGGCCACGGCCTCGTCGACCCAGGACTCGACACGCTGGGCGGCGGCCTCGGAGACGAGGGGGCCGACGTCGGTGGCGGAGTCGGACGGGTCACCGGTGACCTGGGCCTGGACCTTCTCGACGACCTTCTCGACGAGGCGGTCGTAGACGGAGGCGTCGGCGATCACGCGCTGCACGGAGATGCAGGACTGGCCGGCCTGGTAGTTCGAGAAGGTCGCGATACGGGTCGCGGCCCAGTCGAGGTCGGCCTCGGAGGACCAGTCGTCCAGGACGACGGCCGCGGCGTTGCCGCCGAGCTCCAGAGTGCAGTGCTTGTGGGGCACCGACTGCTGGATGGCGTAGCCGACGGTGTCGGAACCGGTGAAGGAGATGACGGGCAGACGCTCGTCCTTGACCAGGGCCGGCATCTTGTCGTTCGCGACCGGCAGGACCGACCAGGAGCCGGCCGGGAGGTCGGTCTCGGCGAGCAGCTCGCCCAGGATCAGACCGGACAGCGGCGTGGCCGGGGCCGGCTTGAGGATGATCGGCGCGCCGACGGCGATGGCCGGGGCCACCTTGTGGGCGCACAGGTTCAGCGGGAAGTTGAACGGCGCGATGCCGAGGACCGGGCCCTTGACGAAGCGGCGGGTCAGCGCGAGACGGCCGACACCACCGGCGTCGGTGTCCAGGCGCTGGGCCTCTCCACCGTTGAAGCGGCGGGCCTCTTCGGCGGCGAAGCGGAACACGGACACCGCACGGCCGACCTCGCCGCGGGCCCACTTGACGGGCTTGCCGTTCTCGGCGGAGATCAGCTGGGCGATCTCCTCGGTGCGCTCGGCGAGCCGCTTGGAGACGTGGTCCAGGGCGGCGGCGCGGACGTGGGCGGGGGTCGCGGAGAACTCCGCCGTCACGGCGTACGCCGCGGCCACGGCCTCTTCGACCTGCTCGTCGGTGGGCACGCTGACCGTGCCGACCAGTCGGCCGTCCCACGGGGAGTGGACGTCGAAGCTGTCCTCGCCGGTGGCCTGGCGGCCGGCGAGCCAGAAGGCGTGGGTGGAAGTCATGCGAATCCCGGCCCTTCGAGAGTGTGCGGTGGGTCCTGACCCCTCCACCGTAGAACTCCGTCGGGGTTTCGGCGTTTGTCCCTGATGGAGCGGCGGGTCGTCGCGCTTCGCCGCTTTGTCACTGTCCTGCGCGCCGAGCGGGGCCCCTAGGGGGTGTCTTGTCGATCGGGGCGGAACAGGGAGCGGTGGTCGGTGCCGTGTATCGCAAGGCGGACGAGCGAGGCGACGCGGAGCGTCGCCGACCGAGGACAACGCGGCGAGGCGCGGTGCCGGGCGCCGCGAGCCCGCCCTGATCGGCAAGACACCCCCTAGGGCGCGGAGGTGGCCTTGAGGGCGAGCCACAGTTCCATGCGGACGTCCGGGTCCTCCAGGGAGCGGCCGAGGATCTCCTCGACCCGCTTCATCCGGTAGCGCAGGGTGTGCCGGTGCACGCCGAGGTCGGCCGCGGCCGCGTCCCACTGCCCGTGGCGGGAGAGCCAGGCCTGGAGCGAGGCCACCAGATCGCCGCGCCCGGTCGCGTCGTGCTCCCGCAGGGCGCGCAGGGTGCCGTCCGCGAAGGCCCGTACGGCGTCGTCGGCCAGCAGCGGCAGGACCGAGCCCGCCGCCATGTCCTCGTGCTCCACCATCGGCCGGCCACGGCGCCGGGCCACGGCCAAGGCCTGGTCGGCCTGTTTGAGGGCCGCCGCCACACTGCCCGGGCCGGCCGACGCGGACAGGCCGACCACCAGCTCGTCCGGCTCCGGCCCGGACGCGTCCCGGCCGCGCCGCGCTTCCAGCACCTCGGCGTGGTCCACGCACGCCTGGACGGCCGAGCCCCCGTCGGATGCCAGGACCACGAGCCGGCCCGCCTCGGGGACGACGAGCAGTGCCTCCCCGGTCCGGGCGGCGGCCGACTCCACGGCGTCGGTCAGCAGCGCCAGGCCTTCCGGCTGGGCGGTCCCCGCGAGGGCCGGCTCGGCCACGACGATCCGGAACGGCGCCTCCAGCAGGGCCCCGTACAGGTCCCCGGCCACGGACCGCGCGTGGTCCGCCTCGCCCGCGAGCAGCATCCGCAGCACCGCGGCCCCCAGCCGGGACTCGGCGTCGTGCAGCGAGCGCGAGCGCTCGGTGGTGAGGGTGAGCAGCGCGACGGCGGAGTGGACGGCGTACCGCTCGGCGGTGCCCAGCGGGGCCGCGGTACCGACGGCGAGCGCGCCGCGGGCCCGCCGGCCCGTGCCCAGGGACTGGAGTTCGACGCGGTCCTCGGAGCCGCCGACCACGGCGCTCGCGGGCGCCGGGCGCTCCCGCAGCCGTTCCACGTCGGGGGTCAGCCGGGCGGCGCGGCGCGCGGCCCAGTCGGGTGCGGCCGCGACGACCGCGCCCGAGGTGTCGTACAGGGCGGCCCATCCGTGGACGTGCGCGGCCAGTTTCACCAGCAGTTCGGTGGGGCCGTCGACGGAGAGCGCGGCCCGCGTCAGCTCCCGCTGGGCCTCGAACCCGGCGGTCACGGCCCGGTACTGGTCCGCCGCGAGGGCCGCGGAGACCGCTTTGCTGATCGCCAGGAAGGGGGTCCGCCGGGGTACCTCCAGCAACGGCATGTCCTCGGCCCGCGCGGCCTCGACCAGCGCCTCGGGGATCTCCTCGTAGTTGACCCCGATCGCGAAGCCGATGCCGACGACCCCGGCGGCGGCGAGGCGGCGTACGTAGGCCCGCATCTCTTCCGGGTCCCCCGCGTCCAGCTTCATCGCGGTGATCAGGAGCAGCTCCCCGCCCTCCATGTAGGGGACGGGATCGGCGAGCTCACTGACGTGGGCCCAGCGCACCGGGGTGTCGAGGCGCCCCTCCCCCGCCCGGACGCCGAGCTTGAGCGCCGAGTGCTGGACGAGTGAGGCGAGGGTGAGCGGCATCGGTTACCAGTGGCCTTAGCGGAGGGGGCGAGGGGGGAGGGTCAGGAGGCAGACCGCCGACGGTTTTCGCCGTGTCGTACGAACGACTCCCCTCGATTCTGCCACCTCGTACGGGTCGAGGTGCGGGTCAGGACGTTCCGGCCAGGCGGACCAGCAGCGGAGCCGCGCGTTCCCCGCGTACCGAGGTCAGCGACAGCACCGCGTGCCCCGGCGGCACGGCGTGCGCCAGGTCCGAGGCGGACCACCGCTCGCGCTCCACCTGGCGCACGGTCACCGCGTCCGTGGTGACGGCCTTGCCGGTGACGAGCTTGCGGAAGGAGTGCATCAGCCGGGTGAGCGGCTGGTCGGCGAAGACGGTGCGGTGGGTGACGTCCCGCGTCTCCACCCACTCCGTACCCCAGGCCTCGGCGAACCGCTTGCCGTCCCAGGTGGTGACCCCGGAGAAGGCCATCCGGCAGCCGACGGACCCGAGCAGCGGTGTCCGCAGCTCCTCCGGTACGTCGTCCAACGTGCGCAGCGTGAGCAGGACGCCCGCGTGCGCCGAGCGCAACCGCTGGACACCCCGCACGGTGCCGGCGGTCAGGGTGTGGGAGGCGTCGTCGAAGGCGAGGAAGGCGAAGAGGGAGCGGTCGGTGCGGGCGGCCGCGGCGGCGTTGAACTGGGCGAGCAGCAGCCGGGCCAGCATCCGGGAGGCGTCGGCGTGTCCGCGCTCGGGCAGGTCGACGCGGACGCGGATCGGGTGCTCCAGGGCGCGCAGCGAGAACGGCCGGCCCTGGCCGGTGGTGTCGAAGAAGCCGGCGAAGACGGGCCGGTCCAGCAGGGCCACCCGGTCGGCGAGGGCCGGGCCGGGGTCGGCGGGGGCGCCGTGTTGGCGGGCCCGGGCGTCGAGCTCGCGCAGCATGGCGTGCTGCCCGGCGAGGTCGCGGCGCAGGGTGTCGAGGGCGGTGGGCAGTCCGTCGAGCAGCTCGCGCAGCTCGGGCACGGCCGGGAAGCGCTCGTACGCCGCCCGGAACGGCCCGAGGAGCTGGGCGAGGGCGGTCGCGGCCCGGCGCACGTCGATCCCGGGGACGTCCCCGACGAAGGCTTCGGCGAGCAGGGTGGCGGCCTCGTCGGGGTCGGTGGCGCCGCCGTAGAGGTCGAGGTCGTAGACGGAGGCGGGGTCGCCGACGCGGACCACGACGTCGAAGGCGGCGTCCGGGCCGAGCTGGGCGCCGGCGGCTCCGACGGCGACGACGGCGGCCTGGCCGGCGAGGGCCTGGAGCGAGAGCGACTCGACGACGGGCCGGACCAGGTGCCGGGTCTTGCCGGTGCCGGAGGGCCCGACGGCGAGCAGGGAGGTACCGAGCACGTCGGGGTCGAGGGCGAGGGCGGTGCCGCGGCGGGGGTAGGGGTTGCGCGTGCCGTCCTCCACGGTGCCGAGCAGGACCTGCCGGGCGAGCAGATCGTGCCGGGCGGCCCGCACGGGCAGGTCCCGCGCCCCGGACGGGTGCGCACAGGCGCCGGCGCCCTTGTCGCGCACGGCGTCGGCGAAGGCCCGCATGCGCGAGGGGTCGACGCGCACGGAGTCCCACGCGCGCCGGATCCGGGTGTAGTCCACATCGTTCATCAGCCCACGCCCGGCCTCCGCCTCCAACCGCTCGGCCAGGTCCCCGAGCCCGGCGGCCCGCAACTGAGGCCACCGGGCAGGGTCGTCGGGGCCGCCAGTCTCAGGGCGGGCGGGGGTGGCCGCAGCAGCGGTCGCCGGCGATGTGGAGCGGCCGCGCGGACCCCGCCACCCCGCCAATCGAAGGAAGAGGTAGAGGACGGGTCCGTACAGCACCACGAACAGCAGGTTGACGGCGAGCGTGACCGCCCTCCCCAGTTCGGGATAGGGAAGGTGGCTGAAGACGAGGTCGTCCGCCGGCAGGGTCCTCGTCGCGATGAGCATCGCGACGAACAGGGCTACGGCCGCCGCGCCCGCGACACGAGCACCGGGACCGCGGGCCGCGACGAGCCTTTCGAAGGCCAGGCTCCAGGAGCCCAGCCGGCTGAACCAGAAGACCAGCGCTCCCGTCAGCAGCAGCTCGTAGGCCTGCAGTGCCGCCGTGCCCCGGTGGTCGGCGGCTCCGCCGCCGAACTCCCACCAGTCCCGGGGGGTGAAGAGCTTCACGGGGACGTCGGCGTAGGGAATGTAGTTGTTGGTCAGCAGGGACCAGAGCAGTACGCACGCCAGGAACGAGATGACCGCTCCGATCAGCAGCGACCGGTCGGTGGCGGCCTCCGCCGCCTCCTCCTTCCGGGGTTCGTGCCCGAACCGCCAGACGCCCGGTTCCGACTGCGGCCGAGGGACACCGGCCCAGTCCGCGAGGGAGGGGACCGCAGCCGGTGCATGGGCCGGCTTCGGCGGGGCCAGGGGTGGGGGGACGTACGCGGTAACGGGGGTGGGGGTGGCTGGTCCGGGAACGTGGCCTCGTTGCATCGCGTGGCCGTCGTACGTGCCGTCGGTGTCCATGAAACCCCTGCCCCCTGCCCGTGCCTGCGCTGCGTCGCTCAATGTAGTTGCCCGACGCCGGCCGTGGGTCCGTACGCGTGCTCCGGTTCGCCGTGCCGTCCACAAGACGCGTGCCCGGGTCCTTCCTATGGCCGTCACGGACAAGGACACGCGGTGATCACTACCGAACGGAGCATGCAGGACCCCCGCTCCCGGGCCTAGCCTGCGGACAAAGAGACAAGTGCGTCCGAAAACACCCCCCAGGAGCCCTCCATGACCGCTGTTCCGCAGGAGCGCAAGATCGTCACCGCGATCCCCGGCCCGAAGTCGCAGGAGCTGCAGGCCCGTCGCCTGCAGACCGTGGCCGGTGGCGTGGGTTCCGTGCTGCCCGTCTTCACGGCCCGCGCGGGCGGCGGCATCATCGAGGACGTCGACGGCAACCGCCTGATCGACTTCGGTTCCGGCATCGCCGTGACCTCGGTCGGCGCCTCCGCCGAGGCCGTCGTGCGTCGCGCCTCCGCGCAGCTCGCCGACTTCACCCACACCTGTTTCATGGTCACCCCGTACGAGGGCTACGTCGAGGTCTGCGAGGCCCTCGCCGAGCTGACCCCGGGCACCCACGCCAAGAAGTCGGCCCTGTTCAACTCCGGCGCCGAGGCCGTCGAGAACGCCGTCAAGATCGCCCGTTCGTACACCAAGCGCCAGGCCGTCGTCGTCTTCGACCACGGCTACCACGGCCGTACGAACCTCACCATGGCGCTGACGGCGAAGAACATGCCGTACAAGCAGGGCTTCGGTCCGTTCGCCCCCGAGGTGTACCGCGTGCCGGTCGCCTACGGCTACCGCTGGCCCACCGGCGCCGAGAACTGCGGCCCCGAGGCCGCCGCCCAGGCGATCGACCAGATCACCAAGCAGATCGGCGCCGAGAACGTCGCCGCGATCATCATCGAGCCGGTCCTCGGCGAGGGCGGCTTCATCGAGCCGGCCAAGGGCTTCCTGCCCGCGATCGTGAAGTTCGCCAACGACAACGGCATCGTCTTCGTGGCCGACGAGATCCAGTCCGGCTTCTGCCGCACCGGCCAGTGGTTCGCGTGTGAGGACGAGGGCATCGTCCCGGACCTGATCACCACCGCCAAGGGCATCGCGGGCGGTCTGCCGCTCGCCGCCGTGACCGGCCGCGCCGAGATCATGGACGCCGCGCACGCGGGTGGCCTGGGTGGCACCTACGGCGGTAACCCGGTGGCCTGCGCCGGCGCGCTCGGCTCCATCGAGACCATGAAGGAGCTCGACCTCAACGCCGCGGCGAAGAAGATCGAGTCGGTCATGAAGGCCCGCCTGACGGCCATGCAGGAGAAGTACGACATCATCGGCGACATCCGCGGCCGCGGCGCCATGATCGCGATCGAGCTGGTCAAGGACCCGGTGTCCAAGACCCCGTTCCCGGAGGCGGCCGGCGCCCTCGCCAAGGCCTGCCACGCCGAGGGCCTGCTCGTCCTCACCTGCGGCACCTACGGCAACGTGCTCCGCTTCCTCCCGCCGATCGTCATCGGCGAGGACCTGCTGAACGAGGGCCTGGACCTCATCGAGGCCGCGTTCGCGGCCATCGGCACGGCCATCTGATCGAACGGCTAGAACGTGCGCACGCCGCAACCGGTAGCTACCGGCGGTAACGGGCGGACGCTGTGAAGAAGCTGTGGGGGGCCGATGGCGGGAGCGCGATCCTGCTGTCGGTCCCCCTTTCGCTGCCGTACGGTTTCTGCAGATGAGTGAGACACCCCGCTCCAGGGAAACCGGGGGCGACACCAGTACTGGGCTTCCCCAGCACCGTACCGGGCATGCGTTCGCGCACACTCCTCACCGATCGGACAGCCGTTCGCCCCAAACCCCCCGGGGCGCCCGGCAACCCGGTCCGGGCGGCCGTCCCGGAACCATCCCCCCTGTTCCGGGACGGCCGGCCACTCCTCTCCTGATCGCCGCCGTCTGCGGCCTCCTCTTCTCCCTGGTCACCTGGCAGGTGCTGGTCTCCGGCCCGTTGCTGACCCCGGATCACGCGCTGAGCCGCGCCCTGGTGCGCACCGTCCCGGACCCGGTCACCGAGCGCCTCTCCGACCTCGGCAACGTCCCGGTCGCCGTCCCCGTCCTCGTCCTGGCCATGGCCTACGCAACCCGGCGCGGGCGGGCCCTGGCCGCCGGGGCCGCCGGCCTGGCGATGGCCTTGGTGCCGGCGCTGGTCATCCCGTTCAAGGAGTGGACCGCCCGGCCCGGCCCGCTGGAACCCTGGGCCGCTGGCTACTTCCCCTCGGGCCACACGGCCACCGCGGCCGTCGCCTACCTCGGCGCGGCGCTGCTCCTGCGCCCGTACACCCGCCGGGCCTGGCCGACGGCCGTCGCCCTGGTCCTCACGGGGGCGACGGCCGTCGGCCTGATCCTGCGGGGCTGGCACTGGCCGCTGGACGTCCTGGCCAGCCTGCTGATGTGCACGCCCCTGCTGCTGGGCGTGGCCTGGGCCGACGGGCACGGCCGATCCGGCCGGGTCAGGAAGAGCCGGCCGGACCGATCGGCTCAGCCGCCGAAGTAGGCGTCGAAGTTCCGGCTGAACTCCCAGCCGCCGAAGCGGTCCCAGTTGATCGACCAGGTCATCAGGCCGCGCAGCCCCGGCCAGGTGCCGTGGGTCTGATAGGTCCCGCAGTCGGTCTTCTTCGTCAGGCAGTTCAGCGCCTTGGTCACCTCCGTGGGCGAGGTGTGCCCGTTGCCCGCGTCGGTCGTGGCCGGGAGGCCGATGGCGACCTGGTCCGGGCGTAGGGCCGGGAAGACCCGCGCGGTGTTCCCGGCGACCGGGAAGCCGGTGAGCAGCATGTCGGTCATGGCGATGTGGAAGTCGGCGCCGCCCATCGAGTGGTACTGGTTGTCGAGGCCCATGATCGAGCCCGAGTTGTAGTCCTGGACGTGGAGCAGGGTGAGGTCGTCGCGCAGCGCGTGGATGACCGGGAGGTACGCGCCGGCGCGCGGGTCCTGGCCGCCCCAGGGGCCGGAGCCGTAGTACTGGTAGCCCAGTTGGACGAAGAAGGTCTCCGGGGCCATGGTCAGGACGAAGCCCGGGCCGTACTTGGCCTTCAGGGTCTTCACGGCCGAGACGAGGTTCACGATCACCGGGGTGGTGGGCGCCCGGAAGTCGGTGTCCCCGGTGGCCAGGGACAGGGAGTGGCCCTCGAAGTCGATGTCCAGGCCGTCGAGGCCGTACTCGTCGATGATCTTGCTGACGGAGGAGACGAAGGTGTCCCGGGCGGCCGCGCTCGCGAGCTGGACCTGGCCGTTCTGGCCGCCGATCGAGATCAGCACCTTCTTGCCGTTGGCCTGCTTGGCCTTGACGGCCGCCTTGAACTCGGCCTCGGATTCGACGTTCGGGCATTCCGCGACCGGGCAGAGCCGGAAGCGGATGTCGCCCGAGGTCACCGAGGTGGGTTCGCCGAAGGCCAGGTTGATGACGTCCCAGGAGGCGGGCACGTCGGCCATCCGGACGTAGCCGGAGCCGTTGGCGAAGCTCGCGTGCAGGTAGCCGACGAGCGCGTGCGCGGGCAGGCCACCGCCGCCGCCTCCACCGCCACCGGGTGTGGTCGCGGTGGCGGGCGCGCTCTGCGGCGAGGTGCCCGCCGCGTTCGCCGCGCTGACCCGGAAGGTGTAGGTGGTGGCCGCGGTGAGGCCGGTCACGGCCGCCGAGGCCGAGGTGACGGACAGCGGCGCGGCGCCGTCCCGGTGGACGGTGTACGAGGTGGCACCCGGCACCGCCGACCAGGTCAGCGCGACCGAGGTGGACGAGGTCGCGGAGGCGGTCAGGCCGGTGGGGGCGGCCGGGAGCTGGGGCCCGCCGGGACCGCCGGGGTCCGGGCCCACCAGGGTGAGGTCGTCGGTGAGGTGGGCGGGTTGGCCGTACCAACCGTGGGTGTGGACGGTCACCGAGGTGGTGGACGGGCCCGTGCGGAAGGTGGTGGTCAACTGCTTCCACGCTCCGGGCGTCTGCGTCCAGGTCGACACGTCGGTGGTGCCGGTGCCGCTCGCGCCGAGGTAGACGTACGCGCCCTGCACCCACGCGCCGAGCGTGTACGTCGAGTCGGGCGCGACGGTGACGGTCTGGGAGCAGCGGGCGTTGTCCTGGCCGGCCGGGGTGGCCCGCAGGGCGGAACTTCCGCCGTGGACGGGTGTGGTGACGACGGTTCCGCTGCCGCCGGAGCAGCTCCAGCCGTCGAGTCCGGCTTCGAATCCGCCGTTGCGTACGAGGTCGGCGTCGGCCGCCGCGGCGGGCGGGCCCGCGGCGAGGAAGCCGGCCACGGCGAGGGCGGCGGCCGTAAGAAGGGGTAGGGCTCTGCGCACAACTGCCTCCGGGGCATGGGGGGATGGAGGGGGTCAGCGGCGCCCAAGATGGTCCAGACCAATACCCTTGTCAAGACTTCCGGCCTCCATGCGTCAGCACGCACGCGGCCGCCTCGTGCATCGCGAGCTCCAGCACCGCCGGGTCGGTGAGCGTCCCCTCGCCGTCCGGGAGTTCCAGCCAGCGGAACCCGCCCGTGGCCCGACCGGGATACGGGACCACGATCCAGCTCCCGCGCCCGGCACCCCGTACACCGGTGCCGAGCCATCGCGACGACGTGCCCGCGGGCACGAAGAAGCCCAGCCTCGGCATCGATGCGTGGCTCCGCCACGTGGCCCCGAAATCGGCGAGCACCGGGCCGGGCCGGTCGAGGATCAGGCGGAGCACGTCGAGGGTGGGCCGCCCCAGCTCCCCGGGCAGGATCAGTACGTCCCAGCGGTGGCCGGCGGGCAGCAGGGCGACCCCGAGGGGGTTGCGCTCCCACTCCCACCGGCAGGCGTCCGGATCCGGCGCCACCGATACCAGCCATTCCACCGCCGTCTTGGCCCCCGGAATCGTCATCGCCCGGCCTCCGTTCCCTGTAGGTGAGGGGTTCTCACCTGGAGAGAGCGGGGCCGGGCGCGGGTATGACGCGGGTTTCGTTACTCCATGGTAGTGAATCAGGTCACACGGTGACGGGCGGATCTTGCCGGGCGCGCCCGGCGAGGTCGCCACAAGTCGGACTGGACGGACTAGCTGTCGAAGCCGAGGCCGAGCTTGTCCATCGCCTTGAGCCACAGGTTCCGGTGTCCGCCGCGGGCGTCCGCGCGGGCCAGCGACCACTTGGTGAGCGCGATCCCGGTCCAGGCGAACGGCTCGGGCGGGAACGGCATCGGCTTGGACTTCACCATCTCCAGCCGCGTGCGTTCGGTGGAGAGCCCGTCCAGGAGGTCGAGCATCACCTCCGCCCCGAACCGGGTGGCCCCCACGCCGAGCCCGGTGTAGCCGGCCGCGTAGGCCACCTTCCCCGAGTGCGCGGTGCCGAAGAAGGCGGAGAAGCGCGAGCAGGTGTCGATCGCACCGCCCCAGGCGTGGCTGAACTTCAGGCCCTCCAGCTGCGGGAAGGCGGTGAAGAAGTGCTCCGCGAGCTTGAGGTAGGTCTCGGGGCGGTGGTCGTACTCGGAGTCGAGCTTGCCCCGGTAGGGGTAGATCGCGTCGTAGCCGCCCCACAGGATCCGGTTGTCGCGGGTGATCCGGAAGTAGTGGAACTGGTTGGCGCTGTCGCCGAGACCCTGCCGCCGCTTCCAGCCGATCGCGGCCAGCTGGGCCTCGTCGAGCGGCTCGCTCATCAGCGCGTAGTCGTAGACCGGGACGGTGAACGGACGGACCCGACGGACCAGCGAGGGGAAGATGTTCGTGCCGAGGGCGACCCGGCGGGCGAGGATCGTGCCGTAGGGGGTCGTCACGGTCATCCCGGAGCCGGCCTGGGCCAGCTTCAGGCCGCGGGTGTTCTCGTAGATCCGCACCCCGAGCTCCAGGCAGGCCCGCTTGAGGCCCCAGGCCAGCTTCGCCGGGTTGAGCATGGCGACGCCGTCGCGGTCCCAGAGGCCCGCGAGGAAGGTCGGCGAGTCGACCTCGGCGCGCACCGCCTCGCCGTCCAACCACTCGGAGCCGTCGGCCAGTCCCAGGCGCAGCGCCTCCTCGTGCAGTTCGCGCAGCTCCTCGACCTGGTGCGGTTCGGTGGCGACGTCGATCTCGCCGGTCCGCTCGAAGTCGCAGTCGATGTCGTAGCGGGTGACGGCTTCCTCGATGGCGTCGAGGTTGCGGGCGCCCATCTCCTCCAGCTTCGCCAGCTCGCCTGGCCAGCGGGCCATGCCGTTGCCGAGGCCGTGGGTGAGGGAGGCGGCGCAGAATCCGCCGTTGCGGCCGGAGGCGGCCCAGCCCGCCTCCTTGCTCTCGATCAGTACGACGTCCCGCCCCGGGTCGCGCTCCTTGGCGATCAGCGCGGTCCACAGTCCGCTGTAGCCGGCGCCGATGACCAGCAGGTCGCAGCGCTCGTCGGAGGTCAGCGCCGGCTCGGGGGCCGGCTTGCCGGGGTCGTCCAGCCAGTACGAGACCGGCTTCGCTTCGGAAAGGGATTTCGCAACACTACGCATGGCGACTGGGGCCATGTCTTCCAACTCCCTACGGAACTGATGACGTGCTTTCCCGAATTACTTCGGTTGTGCCTTCTTGCGGCGGTTGCCGACCATCTGGCCGGCGAGGACCACCAGCACCGCGATGACGAACATCGCCGTACCGATGACGTTGATCTGCACGGGGGTACCGCGCTGGGCCGAGCCCCACACGAACATGGGGAAGGTGACGGTGTTGCCCGAGTTGAAGTTGGTGATGATGAAGTCGTCGAAGGAGAGCGCGAAGGAGAGCAGCGCGCCCGCCGCGATACCGGGCGCCGCGATCGGCAGCGTGACCCGTACGAAGGTCTGCACCGGGCCGGCGTAGAGGTCGCGGGCGGCCTCCTCCAGCCGCGGGTCCATGGACAGGACACGCGCCTTGACGGCGGCGACGACGAAGCTGAGGCAGAACATGATGTGGGCTATCAGGATCGTCCAGAAGCCCAGCTGGATGCCCATGTTGAGGAAGAGCGCGAGCAGCGAGGCCGCCATCACGATCTCGGGCATGGCCATGGGCAGGAAGATCAGCGAGTTGACCGCGCCGCGCGCCCGGAAGCGGTAGCGCACGAGCGCGAAGGCGATCGCGGTGCCCAGGGCGGTCGCGACGAGGGTGGACCACAGTGCGATCTGGAGCGAGAGGGAGAGCGACCCGCACATGTCGGCGACCCCGCAGGGGTCCTTCCACGCGTCGAGGGAGAACTCCTGCCAGGCGTAGTTGAACCGCCCGGTGGGGTTGTTGAAGGAGAAGACGGTGACGACGACGTTCGGAAGGATCATGTACGCGAGCGTGCCGAGGCCCGCGATGACGACCAGGTTGCGCCGGAGCCAGGTGAGGGGATTGCGCATCAGACCAGGTCCTCCGTCCCCGCTCGGCGGATGTAGATGGTGACCATGATCAGCACGATCGCCATGAGAATGAAGGACAGCGCGGCCGCCGTCGGGTAGTCGAGGATCCGCAGGTACTGCGACTGGATGACGTTGCCGATCATCCGGGTGTCCGTGGAGCCGAGCAGTTCGGCGTTCACGTAGTCGCCGCTCGCCGGGATGAAGGTGAGCAGGGTTCCGGAGACCACGCCCGGCATCGAGAGCGGGAAGGTCACCTTCCGGAAGACCGTGGCGGGGCGGGCGTACAGGTCCCCGGCCGCCTCGTGGAGGCGGGTGTCGATGCGCTCCAGCGAGGAGTACAGCGGCAGGATCATGAAGGGGAGGAAGTTGTAGGTCAGACCGCAGACCACCGCGAGCGGCGTGGCCAGTACCCGGTCCCCCTCGGTCATGCCGAGCCAGCTGGTGACGTCGAGGAAGCCGACGCTGTTGAGGACGCCGACCACCGGGCCGCCGTCGGCCAGGATCGTCTTCCAGGCGAGGGTGCGGATCAGGAAGCTGGTGAAGAACGGGGCGATGACCAGGACCAGCAGCAGGTTGCGCCAGCGGCCCGCCTTGAAGGCGATCAGGTAGGCCAGCGGGTACCCGAGCAGCAGACACAGCGCGGTCGCGGTGCCGGCGTAGAGCAGGGAGCGCAGGAACTGCGGGTAGTACTCGGTGAAGGCGTCCCAGTAGGTCCCGAAGTGCCAGGTGACCTGGAAGCCCTCTTCGAGGGAGCCGGTCTGCACCGAGGTGGAGGCCTGGTAGATCATCGGCAGTACGAAGAACACCAGCAGCCACAGGATGCCGGGGAGCAGCAGCCAGTACGGGATCAGCCGCTTGCGCAGGGACGCCTTGTGCACCGGGGGCTCGGTGGGGGCGGGCGCCTGGGGCGGCGCCGCGGTGGTCGTCATGCGCTCTCCTCCACCGTCTCGATACCCGCGTCGATGTCCTGGGCGGCGTCGAGACCGAAGGTGTGCTCCGGGTTCCAGTGCAGGATCACCTCGGCGCCCGGCACCAGGCGGGAGTCCCGCTCGATGTTCTGGACGTAGACCTCGAGCTCGGGACAGACGGGGCTGTCGACGACGAACTGGGTGGAGACTCCGATGAAGGAGGAGGCGGCTATCCGGCCGGTGATCTTGTTCCGGCCCGTCGCGATGGTGTCCGCTTCCTCGGCCGGGACCAGGGACACCTTCTCCGGGCGCACACCGACCAGCAGCTTTCCGCCGGTGCGGGGCGTGGTCGAACATCGTGCGGCGGGCAGCCGCAGGGTGGTACCGGAAGCCGAGACGACGACATCGGAGCCGGCGGACTCCACCGAGGCCTCGATCAGGTTCGAGGTGCCGAGGAAGTTGGCGACGAAGGTGGTGCCCGGGTTCTCGTACAGCTCGGCGGGGGCGCCCAGCTGCTCGACGCGGCCGCCGTTCATCACGGCGACCGTGTCGGCCATGGTCATGGCCTCCTCCTGGTCGTGCGTGACGTGCACGAAGGTGATGCCGACCTCGGTCTGGATCCGCTTGAGCTCCAGCTGCATCTGGCGGCGCAGCTTGAGGTCGAGGGCGCCGAGCGGCTCGTCGAGGAGCAGCACCTGCGGGTGGTTGATCAGGGCGCGGGCGACGGCGACGCGCTGCTGCTGACCGCCGGAGAGCTGGTGCGGCTTGCGCTGGGCGAACTGGCCGAGCTGGACCAGCTCCAGCATGTCGTCCACCTGCTTCTTGACCGACTTCACGCCGCGGCGGCGCAGCCCGAAGGCGACGTTCTCGAAGATGCTCAGGTGCGGGAAGAGCGCGTAGCTCTGGAAGACCGTGTTGACCGGGCGCTTGTACGGCTGCAGGTCGGTGACGTCGCGGTCGCCGAGGTGCACGGTGCCGGTGGAGGGCTCCTCCAGGCCGGCGATCATGCGCAGGGTGGTGGTCTTCCCGCAGCCGGAGGCGCCGAGCAGGGCGAAGAAGGAGCCCTGGGGAATGGTGAGATCCAGCGGGTGCACGGCGGTGAAGGTGCCGTAGTGCTTGCTGATCCCGGAGAGGCGGACGTCGCCGCCCGCGGTCTTGTCAGTCATGGATGGTCCCGGGGTTGGGTGGGGCAAGGGGGCGAAGGCTCGGCGGAGCCGGTCGGTCGGTCCGCGCCGCCGCCGGAGGGGTCCGGCGGTCGGGGTCGCGGTCCGGCGGGACCGGCTCGCCGCGAGGCGTGCGTCAGGCGCCGATGAGCTTGGCGAACTTCTCCTCGTACGCCGTCTCTTCCTCGCTGGTGAGGGAGCGGAAGGCGTGGGCCTTGGCGGCCATCGCCTTGTCCGGGACGATCAGGGGGTTGTCCGCGAGCTCGGGATCGATCTTGGCCAGTTCGTCCTTGACGCCCTCGACCGGGCAGACGTAGCTGATGTACGCGGCCAGCTGGGCGGCGATCTCGGGTTCGTAGTAGAAGTCGATGAGCTTCTCCGCGTTGGCCTTGTGCCGGGCCTTGGCGGGGACCAGCAGGTTGTCGCTGGAGGTGATGTATCCGGGGGCGGGGATGGCGTACTTGATGTCCGGGTTGCCGGCCTGGAGCTGGATGATGTCCCCGGCCCAGGCGAGGCAGGCGGCGATGTCGCCCTTGTCCAGGTCGGACGTGTAGTCGTTGCCGGTGAAGCGGCGGATCTGGTTCTTGTCCACGCCCTTCTGGAGCCGGCCGATGGCCTCGTCGAAGTCGGCGGTGGTGAATTTCGCCGGGTCCTTGCCCTGGTCGAGCAGGGTCATGCCGACGCTGTCGCGCATCTCGGTGAGGAAGCCGACGCGGCCCTTGAGGGAGGGGTCGTCGAGCAGCTGGGTGACGGAGTCGACCTTCTTGCCGCCGGTCGCCTTCTCGTTGTAGGCGATGACCGTGTCGATGCCGGTCCAGGGGTAGCTGTAGGACCGTCCCGGGTCCCAGTCGGGGGTGCGGAACTGCGGGATCAGGTTGGCGTAGGCGTGCGGGAGGTGCGCGGGGTCCAGCTTCTGCGCCCAGCCGAGGCGGATGATGCGGGCGGCGAGCCAGTCGGTGACGACGATCAGGTCGCGGCCGGTGTCCTGGCCGGCCGCGAGCTGGGGGCGGATCTTGCCGAAGAACTCGACGTTGTCGTTGATGTCCTCGGTGTACTTGACCTTGATGCCGGTCCGCTTGGTGAACTCCTCCAGCGTGGGACGGCTCTTCTCGTCCTCGCTGGTGTCCATGTACTCGGTCCAGTTGGAGAAGTTGATCTCCTTCTCCTGAGCCGAGTGGTCGTCGGAGGCCACGGCGGCGTCGCCCTCACGTTTGGCGGGCGGGATCCCGCACCCGGTGAGGGCGGCCAGCCCTCCCAGGGTGAGCGCTCCGACTCCGGAGGCGCGCAGCAACGAGCGGCGGGTGAGGGCGCCGCGCCCGTCGGTGAGGCTGCGCCGCATCGCGGCGAGTTGCGCCGCCGAGAGGCGGTCGGGCTCGAACTGCTCCATGCGCTGTGCCCTTTCGGGAGGTGTACCGCTGGTCAGGCGGTGGGCCCATGCGGCGTCGGCCGCGGGTGGTTACGGACGGTCCCCGAAGATCGTGCGGTGCCAGTCCTTCTCGGCCACCGCGGTGTTGTCGTACATCACGTGCTTGACCTGCGTGTACTCCTCGAAGGAGTAGGCCGACATGTCCTTTCCGAAGCCGCTGGCCTTGTAGCCCCCGTGGGGCATCTCGCTGATGATCGGAATGTGGTCGTTGATCCAGACGCAGCCCGCCTTGATCTCGCGGGTGGCCCGGTTCGCCCGGTAGAGGTCACGGCTCCAGGCGGAGGCCGCGAGTCCGTACGGGGTGTCGTTGGCCAGCGCGATGCCCTCGTCGTCGGTGTCGAAGGGCAGGACGACGAGGACCGGACCGAAGATCTCGGACTGGACGACCTCGCTGTCCTGGGCCGCGCCGGCGATGAGGGTGGGCCGGTAGTACGCGCCCTCGGCCAGGTCTCCGGCCGGGATCTCGCCGCCGGTGACGACGGTGGCGTAGCCGCGGGCCCGGTCGACGAAGCCGGCGACCCGGTCGCGCTGGGCGTGCGAGACCAGCGGGCCGAGGTCGGTGGTGGGCGCGAAGGGGTCGCCGAGGCGGACGCTCTCCATCAGCTCGGCCACCCGGGCGACGAAGGCGTCGTGCAGGGGGCGCTGGACGTAGGCACGGGTGGCGGCCGTGCAGTCCTGGCCGGTGTTGATGAGGGAGGCGGCGACGGCGCCGTGCGCGGCGGCCTCCAGGTCGGCGTCGTCGAAGACGAGGAAGGGGGCCTTGCCGCCGAGCTCCAGGTGGAGCCGCTTGACGGTGGCGGTGGCGATCTCGGCGACCCGCTTGCCGACGGCGGTGGAGCCGGTAAAGGAGGTCATCACGACGTCGGGGTGGCCCACCAGGTGCTCTCCGGCTTCGCGTCCGGCGCCGGTGACGATGTTGATCACGCCGTCGGGCAGGCCCGCGTCCTTGGCCGCCTGCGCGAACATCAGGGAGGTGAGCGGGGTCAGCTCGGCGGGCTTGAGGACGATCGTGTTGCCCGCGGCGATCGCCGGAAGGATCTTCCAGGCGGCCATCTGGAGCGGATAGTTCCAGGGCGCGATCGAGCCGACGACCCCGATGGCCTCACGGCGTACGTAGGAGGTGTGGTCGCCGGAGTACTCGGCGGCCGCCTGCCCCTGGAGGTGGCGGGCCGCGCCCGCGAAGAAGGCGGTGTTGTCGATGGTCCCCGGTACGTCGAACTCCGTGGACAGCTTGATCGGCTTTCCGCACTGCAGGGACTCGGCGTACGCGAAGTCCTCCGCCTGCTCGGCCAGTACGGCGGCCAGCTTGTGCAGGGCGTCCGAACGCTCGCCGGGGGTGGCGCCGGACCAGCCCGGGAAGGCCCTCTTGGCGGCGGCGACGGCCTCGTCGACGTCCGCGGTGCTCGCGAGCTCGTAGGTCAGGACCTCGTCGCCGGTCGCCGGGTCGATCACGGTGTGTGACTGTCCGGAGGTGCCGGGCCTCAGGTGCCCGTCGATGTACTGTGCGCCGTCCGCGAAGCGGTCTTTGACCTGGAAGCGGTTGCCCATAACGCTCTCACGCTCTCCGTAGCTACAGTTCGAGCTACAGCTCGAATTGAGTGCCGATCCTGGCAGAGGTGATGCCCTCGGCCAAGTGATTCCGTTGTTGCTCTTTGATTACGCGACGGAATCGGTCGACCATGTGTCGAGGCACACCGAAAATCCCGTACGAAGTGTCAGTGGCGACTGCCAGACTCGCGTGCATGGAGATGATCGACGAACTGATCAAGCAGGTCAGCCGTGGTGAACGGGTGAAGTACCTGCCGTTCTGGGGGCACCGCCCGCAGCCGGACGGCAGGCTCGGTCCCAGCTGCCTGAGCCAGTGGTGGCCCGCTTCTTTCACTGTCGGTGACGTCCGATATGCGACTGCGGAGCACTGGATGATGGCCGGCAAGGCCCGGCTCTTCGGCGACGCCGAGGCGGAGCGGGCCGCGGTGGAGGCGAAGAGCCCGGCCCAGGCCAAGAAGGTCGGACGCCTCGTACGCGGCTTCGACAACGCGATATGGGAGCGCGAGCGGTTCGCCCTGGTGGTGGAGGGCAGCGTGCACAAGTTCGGCTCCGACCCGGCGCTGAGCGGATACCTGCTGGGCACCGGGAAGCGGGTGCTGGTGGAGGCGAGCCCCATGGACCGTATCTGGGGCATCGGGTTGGCGGCCGACGACGAGCGCGCACTGGACCCGGCGCGCTGGCGCGGGCTGAACCTGCTGGGCTTCGCGCTGATGGAGGCCCGGGAACAGCTCCGACAGGCTCCGGCGTGACCGGGCGGCGCCGGGCCGCCACCGTCGAGGGCCGGGTCAGGACGGCGACACCGCTGTCGGCGGCGGAGGTCCGGGGCGCGGGCCCGTACGGGAAGTAATGCGTGGCGGGCGCCGCGGGCGGTGCCCTACCGTGATGCCCGTCCAGGTGCGAAGGCGAGACCTACTTCGACTGCCGCGGGTTCGAATCCCGCCGCCGGCTCCGGCCGGTGTAGCTCAGCTGGTAGAGCACCGCATGGTTTCGTCGACTCCGATCTCTGGACACCTACGTCACGCACCTCCCGGTGCGCGGGCCGCGGCTCCTTCCACTCCGAAGAAATCAGGCCGCCGCCACCTTGATCTCGGGAGGCACGCGTGGGGGATGCCCGGTGCGCAGGCGACGGTTACTTCTGGGAACCCGGAGGTCGTGGGTTCGAATCCCACCCAGCTCGTCACCCGCGAGGGAACGGGCCGGTGGAGCAGCCAGGTAGCTCGTCGGGCACAAAATCCGCCGCCGACTTCCGATCTCGGGCATCCCTCACGCAATGCCTCCCCGCTTCCGTCGAATTCGGGGGGATTCCCATGTCTCGCTTCAACCTGCGCGCGGCCGCGTCGGCGCCCGGCCGGCCCACTTCGCCGGTCCGTTCGGCCGGACCCGCCCGCACCGCTCAGGGCGGTCCCGGCCACCTGCGGGACCCGCGCTCCGAGCTGTTCCTGCTCGCCGTCGCCAACTTCGTGACGCAGCGGACCGCGTACGAGAGCGGCGAGGCGCGCGACGACCGGTTCGCGGCGCTCGTGCGCACCCTCGCCGTCGATGATCCCGCGTGGACGGCCGGTCTGCTGGGCTGGCTCCGCCAGGACGCGAACATGCGGACCGCCTCACTGGTCGGCGCCGCCGAGTACGTGAAGGCGCGGTTGGAGGCGGGCGCCACCGAGGGCCCTTCGAACCGTCAGGTGATCGACTCCGTGCTGCGGCGCGCGGACGAGCCCGGTGAGTTGCTGGCCTACTGGACGGCGACGTACGGACGCAATGTGCCCAAGCCCGTCAAGCGCGGTATCGCCGACGCGGTACGGCGGCTCTACTCCGCCACCTCGCTCCTGAAGTACGACACCGACTCCAAGGCCTACCGCTTCGGTGACGTCCTCAACCTCGTGCACGCCTCCCCCGACCCGGCCAAGCCGTGGCAGGGAGAGCTGTTCCGCCACGCCCTCGACCGCAGGCACAACCCGGAGGAGGCCCGGGTCCCGGCGGGCAACCGCACCCTGGTCGCCCACCGGGCGTTGATGGAGCTGCCGGTCGCCGAACGGCGGGCCGTGATCCTCGCCCCGGACGGGGCCGAGCGGCTCACGGCGGCGGGCATGACCTGGGAGTCGCTGGCCGGTTGGCTGCAGGGGCCGATGGACGCGGTCGCCTGGGAGGCGGTCATCCCGTCCATGGGTGCGATGGCGCTGCTGCGCAACCTGCGCAACTTCGACCGGGCCGGGGTATCGGACGCGGTGGCCGCACAGGTCGCGGCGAGGATCTCCGACCCTGAGGTCGTCGCCCGGTCCCGGCAGTTCCCCTTCCGCTACCTGGCCGCCTATCAGCACGCGTCCTCGCTGCGCTGGGCGTACCCGCTGGAGCAGGCGCTCGGCCACTCGCTGGCCGAAGTACCGGCGCTGCCCGGCCGGACGCTGGTCCTCGTCGACCGCTCCGGGTCGATGTGGTCCCCGCTGTCGGACCGCTCCGAACTCAACCGGGCGGACGCCGCGGCCGTCTTCGCAACGGCGCTGGCGCTGCGGGCCGAGCAGGCCGACCTGGTGCAGTTCGGTACGACCAGCGAGGCGGTCCGGTACGGCCGCGGCGAATCCGTGCTCAAGGTGCTGGAGCGGTTCGGGGACCTCGGCGGGACCTATACGGCCAAGGCGGTGAAGGAGCACTACGACGGTCACGACCGGGTGTTGATCGTCACCGACGAGCAGGCCGCCTCGTACGGCTACGGCGGCGATCCGACGGTCGAGGTACCGCCCACGGTCCCGGTCTACACCTGGAACCTGGCCGGCTACCGGGTCGGGCACGCGCCTTCCGGTACCGCGAACCGGCACGCCTTCGGCGGGCTCACCGACGGGGCCTTCCGCATGGTGTCCCTGATCGAGTCCGGTCGTGACGCCGACTGGCCGTGGGCCTCCTGAGGCGGCTCGGTCAGACCTTCTCGCGGACCTGGGAGTTGTCGTAGGGGCTGTCGTAGGGCGAGTCGCCGCCCGATCCCCGCTCCATGAAGCCCGCGAACACGATCGCGATCATCACGGCGCCCAGCACGATGCCGATCGCGCCCAGGATGATCCCGGCGAGCGCCATCCCGCCGTTGTCCGCCTCGCCACGGCTCGCCTTGCCGCGGCCCAGGACGCCGAAGACGACGGCCGCTATCCCGAGCGCCAGCGCGAAGAAGCTCGTGATGCAGCCGACGACCGCGAGGATCCCGAGGACGAGCGCCGTGACGCCGAAACCGTTGCTGCGCTGCGCCCCGTAGGGCGGGTACGCACCCTGGCCGGGGTACCCCTGGTGTCCCGGATATCCGGGATAGCCCTGCTGTCCGGGGTAGCCCTGCTGTCCGGGGTAGCCCTGCTGTCCGGGGTAGCCCTGCTGTCCGGGGTGCGCGGGGTATCCCGCGTCGCCCGGGAACCCGTAGCCGGGCTGGGCCGGATACCCGTACGCCGCGGACGCGGGCGGACCGGTCATCGGGTGCTGGGTCGGCGTCGGCGTCGATATCTGAGCCGGGGTCTGGGCGGGCTGGGGGAATGGGTCGCCCGGCATCCCGGCGAGCGTCGGCTGGTCGTGCACGGACGGCGGGCCCGACACGCCCGGCGTGCCCTGCCCGCCCTGCGACTTGCCCAGCTCGACCGGCGGCCGCTCCAACGGCGCCCACAGGTCTCGCGGCTCGGGACTGCTGTCGGTCATACGGCGCCCCCCTCTCGTACAGCCATGCTAAGCGCTGCCACCGACAGTCACGGGCGTGCCTACGATGAATCCCGACCCACCCGCACCAGCGTCCCTCCCGGAGGCACCCCCATGACCGACCTGCACCCCTTCATCGCGGGGCTGCCGAAGGCCGAACTCCACGTCCACCACGTCGGCTCGGCATCCCCGCGCATCGTGGCCGAGCTCGCCTCCCGGCACCCCGACTCGAAGGTCCCCACCGACCCCGAGGCCATCGCCGACTACTTCACCTTCACCGACTTCGCGCACTTCATCGAGGTCTACCTGTCGGTGGTCGACCTGGTCCGCACCCCGGACGACGTGCGCACCCTCACCTTCGAAGTCGCCCGCGACATGGCCCGGCAGAACATCCGCTACGCCGAGCTGACCATCACCCCGTACTCCTCGACCCGCCGTGGCATCGACGAGAAGGCCTTCATGGAGGCCATCGAGGACGCCCGTCGGGCGGCCGAGACCGAACTCGGCGTCATCCTGCGCTGGTGCTTCGACATCCCCGGCGAGGCCGGCCTGGAGGCCGCCGCCGAGACCGCCCGGCTCGCCGTCGACCTGCGCCCCGAGGGCCTGGTCTCCTTCGGCCTCGGCGGCCCCGAGATCGGTGTCCCGCGCCCGCAGTTCAAGCCGTACTTCGACGCCGCCCGCGCCGCCGGTCTGCGCAGCGTCCCGCACGCCGGCGAGACCACCGGCCCGGAGACGATCTGGGACGCCATCCGCGAGCTCGGCGCCGAGCGCATCGGCCACGGCACCAGCGCCACCCAGGACCCGGAGCTGCTCGCTTACCTCGCCGAGCACCGGATCGCGCTGGAGGTCTGCCCGACCTCCAACATCGCCACCCGCGCGGTGACCGACCTCGACCTGCACCCGGTCAAGGAGATGGTCGCGGCGGGCGTGCTCGTCACCATCAACAGCGACGACCCGCCGATGTTCGGCTCCGACCTCAACAACGAGTACGCGGTGGCCGCCCGCCTCCTCGACCTCGACGAGCGCGGGCTCGCGCAGCTCGCCAAGAACGCCGTCGAGGCCTCCTTCCTGGACCCCGCCGGCAAGGCGAAGCTGACCGCGGAGATCGACACGTACACCGCCGAATGGCTCGCGCGCTGACGCCTGTCCGACAACTGCGCCCCTGAGAATGGGGACATGAGCACTCTGACTGCCGTCGGCCACCGCGGCGATCCCTACCGTGTCCGTGAGAACACCCTGGCCTCGATCCGGTCCGCGTTCGCGCGCGGGGCGGACGCCGTCGAGATCGACGTACGGCTGACCCGGGACGGGGTGCCGGTCCTGCTCCACGACGACACGCTCCAGCGGCTGTGGGGCCACGACGTACGCCTCGACGACGTCACGGCCCCACAGCTGAAGGGGCTGACGCTGGGCGGGGTCCCCACGCTGCGCGACGCCCTGACGTCCGCCGGGTCGGGCCGGCTGATGCTCGACCTGCCCGGCGCCACACCCGAAGCGGTACGCATCGTCGTGGGCGAGGTCCGCGAGTGCGGGGCGCGCGAGCGCACGTACTACTGCGGGGGCGCGAACACCATGTTGGCGGTCCGCGCCGCCGATCCGGGCGCGGAGATCGCGCTGACCTGGACCTCGCTCTCGCCGCCGCGGCGGCCGCTGATCGACGCCATGGCGCCGCGCTGGCTCAACTACCGCTTCGGGCTGGTGAGCCGGGAGCTGGTGGACGCTCTCCACCGGGACGGCCTGCTGGTGTCGGCCTGGACCGCCGACACCCGGCGGACGATGAAGGGCCTCGTCGCGGCGGGGGTCGACTCGATCACCACGAACCGGCTGGACGCGCTGACGGCCGTACGGGCCGGGCTCGGGCGGTGATACGGGCCCTCGGCGAGCGGGTCCGGAACGCGGATGCCCGTCGGCAGGACCTGGGGCTGACGCTGCTGGTGCAGGCGGCCGTCACGATGCCGTTCGTCGTGCCCCGATCGCCCGAACTCCCTCCCGTGACCTGGGCCTCGTACGCGATGACCACGGCCGCCGTGCTGCCCTTGATCTGGCGGCGCCGGGCGCCGGTGAGCGTCCTGGTGGCGATCCTGGTCCTCGGGGGGATCTACAAGGTCACGCTCGACGGGCCGGGTCAGCCGATGCCGTACGCGGGCCTCATCGCCTTCTACACGGTCGCCCTGCGGTGCACCCCACGGGTCCGGGCGGCCGCGGGCCTGGCCAGTGCGGTGGTGGTCGCCCTGTCGGTGGGTTGGGAGACGGGGACGGCGCGGGAGCTGCTGTTCACGCTCTTCGTCTCGGCGGCGGCCTACGCCCTGGGCCGGCTCCAGTACACGCGGCAGGCCTACACGGCGGCGGTGGAGGCGCGCGCCGCCGAACTGGAGCGGGCCAACCGGATCGAGGCGGAGCAGGCCGCCGCACGCGAACGGGCCAGGATCGCGCGGGAGATGCACGACATCCTCTCGCACGCGGTCAGCATCATGATCGTGCAGGCGGAGGCCGGCCCGGTGGCCGTACGCAGGGCGCCGGAACGGGCCGAGGCCGCCTTCGAGGCGATCGCGGAGACGGGTCGGGACGCGATGGCGCAGCTGCGCGCGATGCTGGGTGTGCTGCGCACCGACGGGGGCCCGCCCCGGAACCCGCAGCCGGGGATCGCCGGGCTGACGGAGTTGGTGGACCGGGTGCGGGCCGGTGGGCTGCGGGTGTCCTACGAGCGGACGGGCGCGGTGCGCAAGCTGCCGGCCGCTCTGGAGGCGACCGTGCACCGGGTGGTGCAGGAGGCCCTGACCAACGTGGTGCGGCACGCCGGGGCCGCGGCGGCGGACGTGACGCTGGCGTACGGGCCGGGGACGCTCACGGTGACGGTCACGGACGACGGTCGGGGGCCCGGCGGCGCCTCGGGCGGGCACGGGCTGATCGGCATCCGCGAGCGGGCGGCGGCGCACGGCGGAACGGCCGAGTGCGGTCCGGGGCCGGGCGGGGTCGGGTATGCGGTGCGGGTGTCCCTTGTAACGTCGCCGTTGGAGGTGGGGAATTGACGATCCGTGTGGTGGTGGCCGACGACCAGGAGCTGGTGCGCAGCGGGTTCTCGATGATCCTGGACGCGCAGGAGGACATCGAGGTCGTGGCGGAGGTCGGGGACGGGGCAGCGGCGGTCGCCGCGGTGGATCGGCTCGCGCCGGAGGTGGCGCTGCTGGACATCCGGATGCCGGTGCTGGACGGGATCGAGGCGTGCCGGGCGATCTCCGCCGGGAGCGCGTGCCGCACGGTGATGCTGACGACCTTCGACTCGGACGAGTACGTGTACGAGGCGTTGCACGCGGGGGCGAGCGGGTTCCTGCTGAAGGACGTGCGGCGGGACGACCTGGTGCACGCGGTGCGGGTGGTGGCGGCGGGCGAGTCGCTGCTGGCCCCCTCGGTGGCGCGGCGGCTGATCGAGGAGTACACGGCGGTGACGGGGGGCTCGGCGCGGAGCGAGCTGCCGGCGGACCGACTGGAGGTGCTGACGGCGCGGGAACGGGAGACCCTGCTTCATCTGGGGCGGGGGCTGTCGAACGCGGAGATCGCGGCGGCGCTGGTGGTGAGCGAGCACACGGTGAAGTCGCATGTGGGCAACGTGCTGGCGAAGCTGGGGCTGCGGGACCGGATCCAGGCGGTGATCTGCGCGTACGAGACGGGCCTGATCGCGGCGGGCGCTCCCTCCGGGGAGTGAGGGGACGGCGTGTCGTATCCCTCGCGCCGGTGAGTTGTCGTACCGGTGAAGACCCCTCCCATGGGTGATCCGCGACGACCCCTGTGAGCTGGAGCATTGAGTTGTCCGGGCCGCGGTGGCCCGGTGAACTCACAGGGGGATTGCGTCATGAAGGCTCGCACGCGCACATGGATCGCCGCCGCTCTGGTTCTGGGCATCGCGTCCGGACCGGTGGTCGCGCACGCGGCTCCGGCTCCCGTCCCGGCGGGGGTCACGGCGGGGGTCCCGGCGCCCCTCGTCTCCGCCCCGCCGAATGCCGCGGTGCTGGAGCGGGCGATCGCCGGTCTGGGGGCGGAGCACAGGGACGCGACCGCCGCGCTGGTCCGCGTCGGGGGTACGAGCGGGAGTTGGCGGGGCAGTTCCGGTGTCGCGGACGTCGTCACGGGTCGGGCCGCCGTCGAGGAGGGGAGGTTCCGGGCCGGGTCGGTGACCAAGACCTTCACCGCGGCGGTGGTGCTCCAGCTGGCGGCCGAGGGCCGGGTGGACCTGGACCGGCCGGTCCGGCGGTACCTGCCCGTGACCGTGCCCGATTCCTACGGTGCGGTCACCGTCCGGCAGTTGCTCAACCACACCAGCGGGATACCGGCGGCGGACGGCCCGGGCGACTCGTTCGAGGCGCAGTGGGAGCACCGCTTCGACGTGACCGACCCGCACGACCAGATCGCCGATGCGCTGGCGAAGCCGCGGGAGTTCGCTCCGGGCACGGCTCAGCACTATCTGAACATCAACTACACCGTGCTGGGCGTGCTCGTCGAGAAGGTGACGGGCACCTCGTACGAGGAGGCGGTCGGCCGGCGGATCCTGCGGCCGCTCGGTCTGCGTCAGACCTCGTTCCCGTCCCGGACGCAGACGAGGATCCACGGTCCTCACAACCGGGGGTACCAGGCGATAGCCCGGGCGGACGGCTCCCGGGAGCTGCGGGACGTGACCGAGTGGAACTCCTCGGACCGCTGGGCGGCGGGGGACATCATCTCGACCACGGCGGATCTGGAGCGTTTCACCAAGGCCCTGTTCGGCGGGCGGGTCGTGCCGGCGGCCCAGCTGGAGGAGATGTTCACGGTGCCCGCGGTGCAGACCTTCGGCAAGGGGGAGGCCGCCACGATGTCCGCGGGGATGTCCAGGATGACCCTGCCGGACGGCACGGTGCTGTGGGGCAAGACCGGTGGCCGGCACGGCTACAACACCGCCATGGGCGCGAGCCGGGACCTCTCCCGCACCTTGGTCTACTCGGTCAACTCCACGAACGCCAAGGGCGAGGAGTTGAACCCGGTGGTCATGGGCATCGTGATGGCGGCCTTCGCCCGGTAGGCGTCAAGCGGGCATGGCCTCAAGGCGCTTGATCATGCGGCGGAGCACCAGCAGGGGGATCACCCCGAAGACGCCGAACGACATGTCGATGACGCTCCACCAGAAGGGGATGCCCCGGATCGGGCCGCATATCAGGGCCAGCGGTATCACCCCGGCGCAGGCGATCATGCCGGCTTCGACGATCCAGATGTTGCGTACCGGGTCGCGGTGGACCCCGTAGAAGAAGACGGCGATGACGAGGTGGGCGAAGGCGAGCCAGTCGGTTCCGTAGAGGAGGAAGGGGTAGTCGGCGTCGGCCCGCTCCAGTCCGTCGCCCACCCGTCGCAGCCACTCGTGGTCGATCAGGGCGTTGGCCCAGCGGAGCTCACTGACCAGGGGGAAGGCGGTGAGGCCGCTGAGCACCAGGCAGATCAGGAACAGGGTCAACCAGGCACGGATCCGCCGCTGAAGGGCGCTTCTCTCGCTCATGGAAGGAAGCCTACGCCTGTTTCTGAACACGTTCAGCCAAATTGCTGAACGTGTTCAATACCACCGTCCGACGCCGGGTCAGAGGCCGACGATCGCGTTCCACCGCTTGGCGAGGGACCGGCGCTCGGCCGAGGAGATGTCCCGGGCCACGACCAGCCGCTTGCGCATGTCGTCGTCCGGGAAGATCAGCGGGTTCTCGGCGAGTTCGGCGGTCTCCTGGTCGTCGGAGGCCGCCAGGACCTCGCGGGCGGCGGGGACGGGGCACACGTAGTTGACGGAGGCGGCGAGGGAGGCGGCCACCTCGGGGGCGTAGTAGTGGTCGATGAGGGCTTCGGCATTGGCCTTGTGCCGGGCCAGGTTGGGGACGAGCAGGCTCTCCGCCCAGAGTTCGGCCCCTTCCTCGGGGACGACGAACTCGATGTCCGGGTTGTCGGCCTGGAGCTGGATGGCGTCACCGGAGTAGGCCTGGCAGGCGAGGACATCGCCCTTGCTCAGATCGGAGGTGTAGTCGTTGCCGGTGAAGCGGCGGATGTGCTTCTTCTTCACCATGTTCTCGACCTGGTCGCACATCCGGTGGAAGTCGGACTCGGTCCAGCGGGTGACGTCCACGCCGTTGCCCTGCATCAGCAGGGCGAAGGACTCGTCGAGGCCGGAAAAGAGGGTGACCTTGCCCGCCAGATCGGGCTGCCACAGATCCTTGACCGACTTGATCTCCCGCCCCAGGGCCTTGCGGTTGTAGGCGATCCCGGTGATGCCCGACTGCCAGGGGACGGTGTGCAGCCGGCCCTCGTCGAAGGCGGGGGAACGCAGCTGCGGATCGAGGTGGCGGGTCACGTTGGGCTGGGCCGACCGGTCCAACTTCTGGGCCCAGCCCAGGTGGACGAAGCGGGCGGCCATCCAGTCGCTGACCACGATCAGGTCGTGGCCGGTCTCCTGCCGGTTCATCAGGGCCGGACTGACCTTGCCGAAGAACTCGTCGTTGTCGTTGATCTCCTCGGTGTAGCGGACCTCGATGCCGGTCCGCTCCGAGAAGGCCTCCAGCGTCGGGCGGCGCTCCTCGTCCTCCTCGTCGGTGTCGATGTACAGCGGCCAGTTGGAGAAGACGACGCTGCGGTCCCGCTCGGAACGGTCCTGACCCTGGCGACCTTCCTCGGGGACGTAGGCGGCGGGCACGCCGCAGCCGGCGAGGGCGGCCGACAGGCCCGCGGCACCGAGGCCGTACAGCGCAGAACGGCGGGAGAAGGCGAGTTCAGGCATGGGCACAGCCTCGGCGAACGCGAGGGGGCGGGCAATAGACATGTTGTCTACTGCCCGCCCCGTCAACGCTGTGCTGTGATCGATGCGGCCGATCAGCCGTCGAGCGAGGTCATCACGTGCTTGATGCGCGTGTAGTCCTCGAAGCCGTAGGCGGAGAGGTCCTTGCCGTAGCCGGACTTCTTGAAGCCACCGTGCGGCATCTCGGCGACGAGCGGGATGTGGGTGTTGATCCACACGCAGCCGAAGTCGAGGTTCTTGGACATCCGCATCGCGCGGCCGTGGTCCTTGGTCCACACGGAGGAGGCGAGGGCGAACTCGACGCCGTTCGCGTACTCCAGGGCCTGACCCTCGTTCGTGAAGGACTGGACGGTGATGACGGGGCCGAAGACCTCGTTCTGGATGATCTCGTCGTCCTGCTTGAGGCCGGAGACCACGGTCGGGGCGTAGAAGTAGCCCTTTTCGCCGACCTGGTGGCCACCCGCCTCGACCTTGGCGTGGGCGGGGAGGCGCTCGATGAAGCCCGCGACCTGCTTGAGCTGGTTCGGGTTGTTCAGCGGGCCGTACAGCACGTCCTCGTCGTCCGGCTGACCGGTCTTCGTGTCCGTGGCGGCCTTGGCGAGCGCGGCCACGAACTCGTCGTGGATCGACTCGTGCACGAGCACGCGGGTGGCGGCGGTGCAGTCCTGGCCGGCGTTGAAGTAGCCGGCGACCGCGATGTCCTCGACGGCCTTGGCGATGTCGGCGTCCTCGAAGACCACGACCGGGGCCTTGCCGCCGAGCTCCAGGTGGACGCGCTTGACGTCCTTGGAGGCGCTCTCGGCGACCTGCATGCCCGCGCGCACCGAGCCGGTGATGGAGGCCATCGCCGGGGTGGAGTGCTCGACCATGGCCTTGCCGGTCTCGCGGTCACCGCAGATGACGTTGAAGACGCCCTTGGGCAGCACCGAGTCGATGATCTCCGCCATCAGCACGGTGGAGGCCGGGGTGGTGTCCGAGGGCTTGAGCACGACGGTGTTGCCCGCCGCGATGGCCGGGGCGAACTTCCACACGGCCATCATCATCGGGTAGTTCCACGGCGCGACCTGGGCACAGACGCCGACCGGCTCACGGCGGATGATCGAGGTCATCCCCTCCATGTACTCGCCGGCCGAGCGGCCCTCCAGGAGCCGTGCGGCACCCGCGAAGAAGCGGATCTGGTCCACCATCGGGGGCAGCTCCTCGCTGGCCGTGAGGGCCAGCGGCTTGCCGGTGTTCTCCGATTCGGCGGCGACGAGCTCGTCCGCGCGCGCCTCGAAGGCGTCCGCGATCTTCAGCAGGGCCTTCTGGCGCTCCGCGGGGGTGGTGTCGCGCCAGCCCGGGAAGGCGGCCGCGGCAGCGGCCATGGCGGCATCCACATCGGCCTGGCCCGACAGCGGGGCGGTGGCGTACACCTCGCCGGTGGCCGGGTTGACCACCTCGGTGGTCCGCCCGTCGGCGGCGTCCTTGAACTCCCCGCCGATGTAGTTGCGCAGACGACGCAGTTCGGTGGTCACTACAGCCACACTCCTGATCACATGTCCAACGATTGAGACGTTTACCAAAGCCTAGCCCCTCGGCGGAGGCTTTCGACAGACCCGGACGCCACCACCTACGAAATCAGTGAGATCTGAGTCGTCAAACAACGGATTTCATCGATTCCGTCTTGCGGAACAGACGACCCTCGTGCACAGTGAGGTCGTGGTCAGTCGAAGCGCAGATTCCAGGAACAGACAACCGTCCCCTTCGGTCGATGCTGTGTCCCTGGCGATCATCGAGCAACTGCAGGAGGACGGTCGCCGTCCCTATGCGTCGATCGGCAAGGCCGTGGGCCTCTCCGAGGCGGCCGTGCGCCAGCGGGTGCAGAAACTGCTCGACCAGGGCGTCATGCAGATCGTCGCCGTCACCGACCCGCTCACCGTGGGCCTGCGACGCCAGGCCATGGTCGGCATCAACGTCGAGGGCGACCTCGACCCGGTGGCCGACGCGCTGACCTCCATGGCCGAGTGCGAATACGTGGTCATGACCGCAGGGTCGTTCGACCTGATGGTGGAGATCGTCTGCGAGGACGACGACCACCTGCTCGAAACGATCAACAAGAAGATCCGCACGCTCCCCGGCGTGCGATCAACCGAAAGCTTCGTTTATCTGAAGCTGAAGAAGCAGACCTACATGTGGGGAACTCGATAGCCCGTGAGCCAGGACCTCTCCAAGACCGCGTACGACCACCTGTGGATGCACTTCACCCGCATGTCGTCGTACGAGAACTCCCCCGTCCCCACCATCGTGCGTGGTGAGGGCACCTACATCTGGGACGACAAGGGCAAGCGTTACCTCGACGGGCTCGCCGGCCTCTTCGTGGTCAACGCCGGTCACGGCCGCAAGGAACTGGCCGAGGTCGCCTACAAGCAGGCCCAGGAACTCGCGTTCTTCCCGATCTGGTCGTACGCGCACCCCAAGGCCGTCGAGCTCGCCGAGCGCCTCGCCCACTACGCTCCGGGCGACCTGAACAAGGTCTTCTTCACCACCGGTGGCGGCGAGGCCGTCGAGACCGCGTGGAAGCTCGCCAAGCAGTACTTCAAGCTCCAGGGCAAGCACACCAAGTACAAGGTCATCTCGCGTGCGGTCGCCTACCACGGCACCCCGCAGGGCGCCCTGTCGATCACCGGCCTGCCGGCCCTGAAGGCGCCCTTCGAGCCGCTGGTCCCCGGCGCGCACAAGGTGCCGAACACCAACATCTACCGCGCCCCGATCTACGGCGACGACCCCGAGGCCTACGGCCGCTGGTGCGCCGACCAGATCGAGCAGGAGATCCTCTTCGAGGGCGCCGACACCGTCGCCGCCGTCTTCCTGGAGCCGGTGCAGAACGCCGGTGGCTGCTTCCCGCCGCCGCCCGGGTACTTCCAGCGGGTCCGCGAGATCTGCGACGAGTACGACGTCCTGCTCGTCTCCGACGAGACGATCTGCGCGTTCGGCCGTCTGGGCACGATGTTCGCCTGCGACAAGTTCGACTACGTGCCGGACATGATCACCTGCGCCAAGGGCATGACCTCGGGCTACTCCCCGATCGGCGCCTGCATCATCTCGGACCGCCTCGCGGAGCCGTTCTACAAGGGTGACAACACCTTCCTGCACGGCTACACCTTCGGCGGCCACCCGGTCTCCTCGGCCGTCGCGCTGGCCAACCTCGACATCTTCGACAAGGAAGGCCTCAACCAGCACGTGCTGGACAACGAGGGCGCCTTCTTCTCGACGCTGAAGAAGCTGCATGACCTGCCGATCGTCGGCGACGTCCGCGGCAACGGCTACTTCTACGGCATCGAGCTCGTCAAGGACAAGGTCACGAAGGAGTCCTTCACGGACGAGGAGACGGAGCGCGTGCTCTACGGCTTCCTCTCCAAGGCGCTCTTCGAGAACGGCCTCTACTGCCGGGCCGACGACCGCGGTGACCCGGTCATCCAGCTCGCGCCGCCGCTGATCGCCGACCAGGGCACCTTCGACGAGATCGAAGGCATCCTGCGCTCGGTGCTCACCGAGGCGTGGACCAAGCTGTAACCAGGCGCCAGGCCGCCCGGCTCCACTGGTCCGACCACACGGCCCGGATCCTCCGTTCGAGTGAGAACGTGGGGGTCCGGGCCGTGTGCTGTCACCATCCAAGACGTTCATCTCTTTACATCTCATTGCGGCGCCAGTGACTTCGACCGGCTCCGCTTCGTTCCCTCGGACGGAGGTGTACGCCATGGTGGCTCCACCGGACAATGCCCCGCCTGACAATGACGTCCTGTGGGCTCGGTCCCTTCACTACTCCCACGACGGCTCCCCCGCCCTCGTCGATGTCTCCGTCGGGGTCCGCCAGGGTGAGATCCTCGCCCTGACCGGTCCCCGCGGCTGTGGCAAGACCACCCTGCTCCGCTGCCTGTCCGGGCAGCTGCGGCCCCAACAGGGTGAGGTCTGGTTCAACAGCGTCCCCGTGCACACCATGGGCGCTCTCATCCGCGAACGGCTGCGCCGCGACCGGTTCGGCTGGATCGGCCACGAGCCCCAGCTGCTGCCCGAGCTGAAGGCCTGGGAGAACGCGGCCCTGCCCCTGCTGCTCGCCGGGGCCTCCCACCGCGCCGCCCGCAACGCCGCCTGCGAATGGCTGGACCGGCTCGACATCGCAGGTCTCGCCCGCAAGCGCCCCGCCGCGCTGACCCGTGCCGAGGCGCAGCGGGTCGCGCTCGCCCGGGCCCTGGTCAACGAGCCCGCGGTGATCTTCGCCGACGAGCCCACCGCCCCGCTGCACCGCACCGAGCGGGCCCTGTTGCTGCGTACGCTCACCACCGCGGCCCGCTCCCACGACATCACCGTGCTGGTGGCCACCCACGACGAGGCCACCGCTGCCGTCGCGGACCGCCGGATCGCCCTGCTCGACGGTCGCCTCGCGGGGGCCGCGGCCGCCGCCTCCCCCGTCGCCGACACCACGGAGGACCAGGCCGCGTGCTCGCTCTCCGCCTAGCCCGCGGTTCCCGGCCGCTCGTCCAGCTGCGGCGGCTCCTCGTCGCCGCGGCCTCGGCCGGAACCGGTTTCCTGCTCCTCTATGTACTCGCCGGGGCCGTGGCCCAGCCCGCCGGATCGTTCCCTCGCCTGCTGTGGGCCCTGATCCCGCTGGCCGTCACCGTCCACTTCGCCGTCGTCGTGGCCCGGGCCGACCCCGCCACCCAGCCCCGCGAGGGACTCGACGCCGCCGGGCTGGGACCCGTTCGGCTCAAGCTGGCCGCCGCGATCTCCACCGCCGTCGCCTGCGCCCTGGGCAGCGCCCTGGCCCTGGCCGTCTTCCTCCACCTGCGCGGGGAACTGGCCGGGCTCCCGTTCGACGGGACCGGGGCGGCGCTGCTCCACGCGGACCAGCCGCTGCCGGTGGCCGCCGCCCTCACCCTGCTGGCCCTGATCCCGCTGACCGCCTCGGCCGCCACCGCCCTCGCGCTGCGCCCGCACCCGCCGCTGGCCCCCCGGACCGGGCTGCCCTGGGGCATCGCGCTGACCGCCTGCGGGCTCGCGGCCTCGGCCTATGCCGGCCGGGGCGACGGGGGGATGCTCATCGGCTGGTCCCTGACCGCGGTCGGGCTCGCCCTCGCCGGACCGGGGCTTGCCTACGCCTGCGGGAGCCTCGTCCAGGCCGTGCGCCCGGGAGCGCTGCGGTTGCTGGCGGGACGGACCCTCCAGGAGGAGGCATCCCGGATCGGCCCTCCGCTGGGCGTGCTCTGCTCGGTGGCCGCGGGCACCCTGACCGCGTTCGCCCTGCGCGACCGAGGTGGGCTGCCCGTCCCACTGGGCCCGCTGACCTGGCCGGCCGTCGCCCTGGTGGCCCTGTGCGCCGCCGCGACCCTTCTCACATCCGTGGTGGAGGCCCGCCGCGGCCGGGAGCCCGGACGCAGGGCCCTGCTCGACCTGGGCGCCCCGTCCAACGTGCTGCGCACCGCCGCGAGTCTGCGGGCCACCGCGCTCCTGGCCGTGTGCGTACCGCTCAGCTGGGGTGTGGCGCAGCTGACGTCGCTGGCGTTGACCCGCTGACGCGAGCAGCCCTTAGGGTGGGCCGAATGGTCAACCCAGACATCGAGATCGAGACGCTCGCCGAATTCGACCAGGTCGTGGCGCGCGGCTCGCTCAGCGGCTACCGGATCCAGTCGGTCAACCTGCTGGATCGGACCTTCGCGCTGCTCGCCGCCGACACCTCGACGGCGGTGTTCCTGGGCTGCGCGATGGAGCCCGACGCGGCGGCGAAGGTCCGCGCCGACGGCGCGCTGGTCTTCCCGCCCGTACCGGACCTGCCGTTCGACCCGTACCGGGGTCTGCTCTACACGCCGGAGGAGCTCTTCACCGGGCTGCCCGACGGGTACGAGGCCACCCCGGACGCCGAGGCGTACGCCTGGTTCCAGGAGACCAGGTCCGACGGCGACGTCTTCGCCTCGATGCTCCGCTCCGTCCACGACGACGCCATCTCCGACGCCCTCGACGAGCACCTCGCCGGTGCCCGGGTCGTGGGCGTGATGGGCGGCCACGCGATGGCCCGCGGCGGTACGCACTACCGCGGCGCCGCCGAGCTGGGCAGGGCACTGACCCGGTCCGGGCTGATCGTGGCCACCGGTGGCGGCCCCGGCGCGATGGAGGCCGCCAACCTCGGCGCCTACCTGGCACCGGCCCCGGACGAGGCGCTCACGGAGGCCTTGGAGGTGCTGGCCAAGGCCCCCTCCTTCGAACCGTCGGTGTCCGAGTGGGCGGGCGCGGCCTTCGCCGTCCGCGAGCGCTTCCCCGCCGGTGGGGACTCGGTGGGCATCCCGACCTGGTTCTACGGGCACGAGCCGCCGAACGCCTTCGCGGGACACATCGCGAAGTACTTCGCGAACGCCACCCGTGAGGACGGTCTGCTGGCCCGCTCCAACGCGGGCGTGGTCTACCTGCCCGGCGCGGCGGGCACGCTCCAGGAGATCTTCGACAACGCCACGCCGAACTACTACGAGTCCCGGGGCGAGCCGGCGCCGATGATCCTGGTCGGCCGCGCCCACTGGACCGAGCACCTCCCGGCCTGGCCCCTGCTCCAGGCACTGGCGCGCGGCCGGGCGATGGAGTCCCGGATCGCGCTCGTCGACTCGGTGGACGAGGTCCCGGACGTCCTCGCCTCGATGAACTGAGCTTCGGAAGCAACTTTCCGGGCCGTTCTCACGTCTGGCAGAGGTACCGCAAAACCTGCCAGACGTGAACGGAGCCCTTGGTGCTCATAGGCCTGCTGACCGCTGTCGCGGCGTCCATCTGCTACGGCACGGGATCCGTGCTGCAAGCCGTCGGCTCCCGCCGCGCCGCACGCATGTCCCCGACCGCCGCCGGAGTGACCGCCCACGGCGGACCCAACCTGTCATCCACCGCGAAAGCAGCGATGACCTGGGAATTCATCGTCGGCACCATCCTGGACTTCGTGGGCTTCGGACTCGGGGCCCTGGCCGCCCGCCTGTTGCCCCTCTTCCTCTCCCAGACGGTCATCAGCGCCAACCTGGTGATCACGGCCGTGCTGAGCGTGAAGATGCTCGGCATCCGGCTGAGCCGCAAGGAGTGGACCTCGATCGGGGTCGTCTGCACCGCGCTGGTGCTGCTGGCCACGGCCGCGGGCCACGAGGGCGGCCACCACGCTCCGATGTCCACCCACTGGTGGCTGCTGGGGATCACCCTGCTGCTGATGGTGGGCGGCACCGTGGCCGTACGCCTCCTCGGTGGCGGCGCCGCGATCCTGGCGGGTCTGCTGTCGGGACTCGGCTTCGGCGCGCTCGGCGTCGGCGTCCGGATCCTGAACGGCGTGGACCCGTTCGACCTCACCACCCTCCTCACCGACCCTGCCCTCTACGCCATCCTGGTGGCCGGTATCGGCGGCATGTACCTGCACACGGTCGCCCTCCAGATCGGCTCGGTGAACGGCGCCACGGCGGCTCTGGTCGTCGGCGAGACGGTCCTGCCGGGTGCCATCGGCGTCCTGTGGCTCGGCGACGCCTCCCGCCCCGGCCTGGCCTGGCTCGCGGTCCTCGGCTTCGTCATGGCCGTCGCCGGAGCGGTGGCGGTCGCCTGGTACGGCAAGCACGAGGGGGCCGACGAGGGAGCCGTCACCCCGGTGCCGGAGCCTGTCGGCTGACCCACCGGCCGGCCGGGTTGCCTCACCCGGTCGGCCGCCCCCCGGTGGTGGCGCGGCGGTGTCTGCCGCTTGCTGGATCGGGGGAGAGAGTGAGGGTCCGTGAGTCCCACGACCGATCGGCTCGACACGCCACGCGCGGCCGGGATGGCCGGAATCGCCTTCGCCCTGCTGCTCGGGGCCGCGATCGTCCTGATGCGGATCGCCGTCCCGTCGGGCAACGCCGCCGACGTGCCCGTCGACCCGGACAAGCGCTGGGCGGTCCAAGTGTCATTGGAGATCGTGCCCTTCGCGGGCATCTTCTTCCTCTGGTTCATGGGCGCCCTGCGCGCGCACACCGGTTCCGCGGAGGACCGCTTCGTCGCCACCGTGTTCCTCGGCAGCGGATTCGTCTTCGTGGCCACCTTGTTCGCCTCCGCCGCGGCGGCCGGCACGGTGTTGGCCGAGGGCACGCCCTCCGATTTCGGCCGCCACTACGCCTACACCCTGCTCGCGACGTACGCGATGCGGATGGCGGCCGTCTTCGTCCTCGCGACCTCGACGATCGGGCGGATGCTCGGCGTCTTCCCGCGGCCGCTGGCCCTGCTGGGCACGGTCGTCGGCCTGGTCCTGCTCGTGGTCGGTTCCGGAGTGCCTTGGTCCGAGCTGGTGTTCCCGGCCTGGGCACTGATCGTCAGCCTGTACGTCCTGCGCGTCCGGCGCGGCACCGCCCACCGGCCTCCGACGCCCACGGAACCGCCCTGACCTGGGGGGCCTTACTCCGGCAGGCGGCCCGCGAGTGCCGCGTGCATGCTGGTGGGAAGGGGAGGAACCGGGGGACTCCAGGGGGTGACGGGGAGGAACGGCCGAGGGAAAGGCAGAACCGTCATGAGGCTTGTCGTCGACCTCAACCGCTGTCAGGGATACGCCCAGTGCGCATTCCTCGCTCCCGATGTCTTCGCCATGCACGGCGACGAGTCGCTGCTCTACAACCCGGAGGCGGATCCGGCGCAGCGCGAGGACGTCCTGCGTGCCGTGGCCGCCTGCCCGGTGCAGGCCATCCTCCTGGAGATCACGGACGAGGACATGGCGAACATGGTCACCCCGGATGCCGTGGCCGGCGCCGGATCCCGTTCCGGAGGCGCCCGGTGACCGCTGCAGGAACACACGACGGAGCCCTGGAGCGCCTCAAGCGCGAAGGCCGCATCGTCGTCGTCGGCGCCTCTCTGGCCGGTCTGCGGGCCGCCGAGACCATGCGCGAGAAGGGCTTCGCCGGTTCGCTCACGCTGATCGGCGACGAACCGTACGAGCCGTACGACCGGCCGCCGCTGTCCAAGCAGGTCCTGCTGGGCAACGCGGTCGCCGACCACACGGCGCTCCCCCGCCGCCGGGCGATCGACGCCGACTGGCGGCTCGGGGTCCCGGCCACCGGCCTGGACATGGCCGCCCGTCGGGTCAAGCTCGGCAACGGCGACGAGGTCGAGTACGACCGGCTGCTGATCGCCACCGGCGTACGCGCCCGGCCGTGGCCCAACCCGGAGGAGGGCGCCCTCAAGGGTGTCTTCGTCCTACGCACCCGCGACGACGCCGAGGGGCTGCAACGGGCTCTGGCCGCCGGTCCCCGCCGGGTGCTGGTCATCGGGGCCGGGTTCACCGGGTCCGAGATCGCCTCCGCGTGCCGGGAGCGCGGTCTGGACGTCACCGTCGCCGAACGGGGCGACGCGCCGCTGGTCGGTGCGCTGGGCGGGGTGATCGGCGCGGTGGCCGCCGAGATGCACCGCGAGAACGGCGTCGACCTGCGGACCGGGGTCATGGTCACCTCGCTGGAGGGCGACCCCTCCGGGCGGGTCCGCGCCGCGCACCTCTCCGACGGGTCGACCATCGAGGCGGAGGTGGTGGTCGTCTCGCTCGGCGCACAGCGCAACACCGAGTGGCTCGCCGGCTCGGGGCTGGGCGCGGGTCCTCGGGGCATCGCCTGTGACGCGGGCTGCCGGGCCTTCGACATCCGAGGCATCGTCACCGACGACATCTATGTGGCGGGTGACGTGGCACGTTCCCCGCACGCCCTGTTCGGCTACCAGTTCCTGTCGCTGGAGCACTGGGGCAACGCCGTCGCCCAGGCCGACACCGCCGCGCACAACATGCTCAGCGAGAGCGCCGACCGCCGCCCCCACCTGTGGGTTCCGGCGTTCTGGTCCTCCCAGTTCGGCGTGAACATCAAGTCGGTCGGGGTACCGCCGATGGGGACCGAGATCCTCATCACCCAGGGCTCGCTCGCCGAGCGCCGGTTCGCGGCCGCCTACGGGTACCAAGGGCGTCTGATCGCCGCCGTCACCTTCGACAACTGCCGGTGGCTGCCGTTCTACGAGCAGCAGATCGAGGCCACGGCCCCGTTCCCGCCGGAGTTCTCCACCGTGGACCGCAGGCCCGACGGAGCCAAGCCGCTGCCGGCCGACTTCCCGGACCCGTCCGTCCCCACCCACGGGCCGACGATCACGCTGAGCGGCTATTCACCGGCCGACCGGAAGATGACCTTCACCCCCGGAAGATGACGTTCACCTCCGCCCCGCGCCACCGGCCGCGCCGCACCGCGCCCTCCCCCGAGGATCACGAGGACCTGTCATGACCCAAGCCCTGCTGCGGGAGATCATCGACTACGCGAACCGCGCGAATCCGTACCCGCTGTACGAGGAGCTCCGCAAGACCCCGGTGTCCCACGACGGGGACGGCCCGTACGTGGTCAGTACGTACTACGAGATCCACAGCCTGCTGCACGACCCTCGCATCAGCTCCGACGCCAAGAACCTGAAGGCGACCGGGGACGATCTGCTGGGCGACCAGTCCGACGAGGAGGGCACGACGCTGCCCCCGTCCTTCCTCAAGCTCGACCCGCCCGACCACGACCGGTTGCGGCGGATGACGAACCGGCCGTTCGGCCCGCCGCACGCCCCCCACCGGGTGCACGACATGCGCGACGAACTCGGCGGCCTCGTCACCGGGCTCATCGACGGCATCGTGGAGACCGGGCAGCTGGACCGGATCGACCTGGTCGACCAGTTCGCGTACCCCTTCCCGGTCTCGGTCATCTGCCGGCTGCTCGGCATCCCCCGCGAGGACGAACCCCGCTTCCACGTCTGGGCGGAGACCCTGGCCGCCAGCCTGGACCCCGACCCGGACGCGGACCCCACCCAGCGTGGGCAGGGCTCGATGGACGCCCGCATGGAGCTGGGCATGTACCTGGCCGGGCTGATCGAGGAACGCCGCAAGAACCCCGGCGACGACATGCTGTCCCAGCTCGCGACGGCGGACGGCCCGGACGGCGCGATGACCACCATGGAGGCGCTCAGCACCTCCGCGCTGCTGCTGATCGCGGGCCACGAGACCACGGTCAACCTCATCACCAACGGGATGCTGACGCTGCTGCGCCACCCGGAGGCCTTGGAGCGGTTGCGCAACGACCCCGATCTGGCGGTCCCGATCGTCGAGGAACTGCTTCGCTACGAGCCGCCCGTACAGCTGCTGCCCCAGCGGACCACCCTCTCCGACATCGAGGTCGCCGGAGTCACGATCCCCAAGGGCGCGTCGGTGTGGCTGATGCTGGCCGCCGGGAACCGGGACCCGAAGCGGTTCGAGAACCCGGACCGCTTCGACCCCGACCGCAAGGACATCCAGCACCTCGGCCTCGGCAGTGGCATCCACAGCTGCTTCGGGGCGCCGCTGGCCCGGCAGGAGGCCCAGCTGGCACTGAGCGAGCTGGCCCGCCGGTTGGAGAACCCCCGGCTGCTGGAGGACCCGCCGCAGTACCGTCAGAACTCGGTCCTGCGCGGCCCGCGCCATCTGCCGATCGCCTGCGACGGCATCCGTCCCTGACGGACATCCCTGCTAGGGGGTCTCCGGCGGAAGGACGACCACCTCGGCGGGGGTGAAGGTCACCGCGACCCGGTCGCCGACGGACGGCGCCCCCGCCAGGCCGCACTCGGCCTCCAGCACCGGCCCCACCTCCGGTCTCAGCCGTAGGGCGACGTGCGTGCCGCGGAAGGTGCGGGACACCACCTCGCAGCGCAGGCCCGCCGCGCAGAGCACGACCCCGGCCGGGCGGATCAGCAGCCGCTGCTCCCCCTCCGGGGAGCCGTCCGGTACCGCGATCTTGCCCCACGCGGTGGCGGCCGCGTCGCCCGAGATCACGGCCGGGACCACGTTCTCGAAGCCGAGGAAGCGGGCCACGAACTCCGACGCGGGCCGTTGCCACACCTCCAGGGGGGTGCCGGCCTGCGCGATCCGGCCGTCCCGCATGACCACCACCCGGTCGGCCAGGGCGAAGGCCTCGCCCTGGTCGTGCGTGACGGCCAGTACGGTCGTGCCCAGCCGGGAGAACAGCCCGCGCAGCTCCACCACCAGCCGCTCGCGCAGCCCCCGGTCCAGCTGCCCCAGCGGTTCGTCGAGCATCAGCAGCCTCGGTGACGGGGCCAGTGCCCGGGCCAGCGCGACGCGCTGCTGCTCACCGCCGGACAGGGAGGCCACCGCCCGGGCCTGGGCCCCGGGGAGCCCGACCAGTTCCAGCAGTTGCGCGACCCGCTCCGCGGACGAGGCCCGTCCGGCTCCGCGCATCCTCAGCCCGAAGGAGACGTTCGCGCCGACGTCGCGGTGCGGGAAGAGCTGGTGGTCCTGGAACATCAGGCCCACGCCCCGCCGGTGCACGGGGACGCCGGCCTGGTCGGCGCCGCCCAGCAGCACCCGCCCGGCGGACAGCTGCTGGAGTCCGGCGACGACCCGCAGCAGCGTGGACTTGCCGCTGCCGCTCGGTCCCAGCACACACACGACCTCGTGCTCGGCGACCGTGAGGTCCACGCCGTCCAGGGCGTACTGGGCCGCGCGCTCCCCGAAGCGGACCGACACCCCCTCCAGCTGAAGCAGTGTCATCAGAATTCTCCGGAAGTCTTGTCGGGTCGCAGGCGCTCCAGCAGCAGCAAGGACACCGCGCACACCAGCATCAGGATCGTGCTCAGGGCCATCGCCTGCCCGTAGTTCAGCTCACCGGCCCGCCCCAGCAGCCGCGCCACGGCCACCGGCAGCGTCGGCCGGTCCGCCCGCGCGATGAACACGGTCGCGCCGAACTCCCCCAGGGACACCGCGAAGGCGAACCCGGCCGCGATCAGCAGCGCCCGCCGCACCAGCGGAAGGTCCACCTCCCGCCAGGCCCGCAGCGGCGACGCCCCGAGCACCGCGGCGGCCTCGCGCAACCGCCCGTCCACCGCCCGCAGCACCGGCAGCATGGTGCGTACGACGAAGGGCACACCCACCAGGGCCTGCGCCAGCGGCACCAGGATCCACGTGGTCCGCAGGTCCAGCGGCGGCTCGTCCAGGGTGATCAGGAAGCCGAAGCCCACGGTCACGGCGGACACCCCGAGCGGCAGCATCAGCAGCGCGTCGAAGCCGCGTACGAAGCGGCCCCCGCGCCGGGTCAGCGCCGCGGCCGCGAGCCCCCCGACGACCAGGGCGATCGCGGTGGCGGCGAGCGCGTACTGCAGGGAGTTCCAGATCGCCTCCAGCGGCGCCACCAGGAAGGTCCCGCCGCCGGCGCCCGCGTCCTGCAATGCCCGGTAGTAGCCGAGGCCGTAGCCGCCGGGGGTGTCGAAGGACCGCTCGACCAGGACGCCCAGCGGCGCCACGATCAACAGCGCGACGGTCAGCAGCACCCCGCCCAGCAGCGTGCGCTGCGCCCAGCCGCGCGGCCGGTGGGTGGTGCGGCCCGGGTCCACCAACCGCAGCGCGGTCTCGCGCTTGCGCACGGTCCAGGCGTGCACGGCGAGGATCGCGCCGATCGCGGCGAACTGCACCATCGTCAGGACGGCCGCCGTCGGCAGGTCCAGGAGCTGCGCGGTCTGCCGGTAGACCTCCACCTCCAGGGTGGAGTACGCGGGTCCGCCGAGGATCAGTACGACGCCGAAGGAGCTGAAGGTGAACAGGAACACCATCAGGGAGGCGGCGGCCACCGCCGGGGCCAGCGCGGGCAGCGTCACCCGCCGCCAGGCGGTGAACCGGCCGGCGCCCAGCACGCGGGCGGCCTCCTCCTGGCGCGGATCGAGCTGGGCCCACAGCCCGCCGACCGTGCGGACGACGACGGCGTAGTTGAAGAAGACGTGCGCGAGCAGGATCGCCCAGACGGTGGTGTCGAGCCGGACCCCCGCCAGTTCGTCCAGCAGCCCGCCCCGCCCCAGCAGCGCGAGGAAGGCGGTGCCGACCACCACGGTCGGCAGCACGAAGGGCACGGTCACCACGGCGCGCAGCAGCTGCTTGCCCGGGAACTCGAAGCGCGCGAAGACGTACGCGGCGGGGAGGGCGATCAGGAGGGTGAGCAGGGTGGAGGCGAACGCCTGCCAGGTGGTGAACCACAGCACGTCGGCGATGTCGGGGCGGCTCAGCACCTCCGCGAACCGGCCGAACTGCCATCCTTCGTCGGTCTTCAGGCCCCGCCCGACGATCGCGGCGACGGGGTAGGCGAAGAACAGCCCGAAGAAGGCGAGGGGGACGGCCATCAGGGCGAACCGCACGGCGGTCGCCCGTGCCCCCTCACGGGGGCCGGAGCCCGGCGTGGCGCCCCCCGACGCCACGCCCGGCTCCTTGGTACCGCTTACTTCACGACGAGCGCGGTCCATGCCTTGACCCACTGCTCACGGTTCTTGGCGATGGTCTCGGGAGCCACGTTCTCCGGCTTCTCGACCACGACGCCGTGCTTGGTGAACAGCTCCGGCAGGGCGGCGTCCTTCGTCACCGGGTTCACGAACATCTGGAGCGGCATGTCCTCCTGGAACTTCTTGCTGACCAGGAAGTCCACGAGGGCCTTGCCGCCCTCCTCGTTCTTGGCGCCCTTGAGCAGACCCGCGAACTCGATCTGGCGGAAGCAGGTGCCGGTGGCGACGCCCGTGGGGGCCTCGGCCGGCTGGGGCTCGCCGTACAGGACCTCGACCGGCGGGCTGGAGGCGTACGAGACGACCAGCGGGCGGTCGCCCTTGGCCTTCTTGCCGCCCGCGGAGCCGGAGAAGCGCTCGTTGTAGGCCTGCTCCCAGCCGTCGACGACCTCGACGCCGTTGGCCTTGAGCTTGCTCCAGTAGTCCTTCCAGCCGTCCTCGCCGTACTTGCCGACGGAGGCGAGCAGGAAGCCGAGGCCGGGCGAGGAGGTCGCGGCGTTCTCGGTGACCAGCAGGTTCTTGTACTCAGGCTTGGTCAGGTCGTCCAGCGTCTGCGGCGGGGCGATCTTCTTCTCGGCGAAGTACGCCTTGTCGTAGTTGACGCAGATGTCGCCGGAGTCGATCGGGGTGACCCGGTGCTCCTTGTCGAGCACGTACTCGGGCTTGACCTCGGCGAGGCCCTTGGCCTCGTACGGGGTGAAGATGCCGTTGTCGAGGGCGCGCGAGAGAAGGGTGTTGTCGACGCCGAAGAAGACGTCGCCGCGCGGGGAGCCCTTGGTGAGGATCTCCTGGTTCAGGGCAGCGCCGGCGTCCCCGGACTTCAGTACCTTGACCGTGTAGCCGCTCTGCTGCTCGAACTCCTTGAGGACCGATTCGGTCACGTTGAAGGAGTCGTGGGAGACGAGCGTGACGGTCTTGGACTTCGGGGCGTCACTCGCGCCGGCGGGCTTGTCCTTGGTGTCGCCGCCGCCGCAGGCGCTGAGCGTGGTGACGCCCAGCGCGGCCACGAGCGCGACGCCCGCGATCTTCTTGGTGGTGCTCATCGGTTGATTCCTCCTGGGATGTCCAGGAGAAGACGCGGCCCTGCCCGGCGCTCTGCGAGAGCGGACGCCGGGCAGGGCGCAACAGCAAGAGTGGTGACCGAACTTCCTACCCCGAATGACCGGGGCGAGGTTCAGAGGGTCTGCGGATGACGGATACCGCACTCTCAGCGCTGTGGCGCTCCCCTGTCGGAATATGAAATTGGTTCGGCCACAGGGTACCCCGTGGCCGAATAGCGTCGAACAGAGGCGGAATCTAGCGTTCCGAGGCGGCCAGCTGGCCGCACGCTCCGTCGATCTCCTGGCCCCGGGTGTCCCGTACGGTCACCGGCACACCGTGGCGGGCGATGGCCTCCACGAAGGCCTTCTCGTCCTCGGGCCGCGAGGCGGTCCACTTGGAGCCCGGCGTCGGGTTGAGCGGGATCAGGTTGACGTGTACGCGCTTGCCCTTGAGCAGCTTGCCCAGGAGGTCACCGCGCCAGGCCTGGTCGTTGATGTCGCGGATGAGGGCGTACTCGATGGAGATCCGGCGGCCGGACTTCTCGGCGTACTCCCAGGCGGCACCGAGCACCTCGCGGACGTTCCAGCGGGTGTTCACGGGGACGAGGGTGTCGCGCAGCTCGTCGTCGGGCGCGTGCAGCGAGACGGCGAGGCGGCACTTGAAGCCCTCGTCGGCGAAGCGCAGCATGGCCGGGACCAGGCCGACGGTGGAGACGGTGATGCCGCGCTGCGACAGACCGAGGCCGTCGGGCTCCGGGTCGGTGAGCCGGCGGATGGCGCCGACCACGCGGTTGTAGTTGGCGAGCGGCTCGCCCATGCCCATGAAGACGATGTTCGACAGCCGGGCCGGGCCACCGGGGACCTCGCCGTCGCGCAGCGAGCGCATGCCGTCGACGATCTGGTGCACGATCTCGGCGGTGGACAGGTTGCGGTCCAGGCCCGCCTGGCCGGTGGCGCAGAACGGACAGTTCATACCGCAGCCGGCCTGCGAGGAGATGCACATGGTGACCCGGTCGGGGTAGCGCATGAGCACGGACTCGACGAGCGTGCCGTCGTGCAGCTTCCACAGGGTCTTGCGGGTGGTGTCGTCGTCGCACGAGATGTGCCGGATGACGCTCATCAGGTCCGGCAGCAGCTCCTGCTGGAGCTTCTCCCGCGAGCCGGCCGGGATGTCGGTCCACTCGGCCGGGTCGTGCGCGTACCGGGCGAAGTAGTGCTGGGAGAGCTGCTTGGCCCGGAACGGCTTCTCGCCGATCGCGGCGACCGCCTCGCGGCGCTCGGCCGGGGTCATGTCGGCGAGGTGCCGGGGCGGCTTCTTGGCCCCACGAGGGGCGACGAAGGTGAGCTCTCCCGGAACGGGGCGGGCCATGGCAGGTACTCCTTGTAAGACGAAAGGCGCGCCGCAGAAGCAGCGCGCCTTCCAAGAGTAACCGCCCGGCGTCCTGCGACGCCTTTTCGCAGGTCAGCCAGTGCCTACGAAGGCTGCCAGCAGCAGCCACACCACGGGGGCCGTCGGAAGCAGGGAGTCCAGGCGGTCCATGATGCCGCCGTGTCCCGGCAGCAGCGTGCCCATGTCCTTGATGCCGAGGTCCCGCTTGATCATCGACTCGCCCAGGTCGCCCAGGGTGGCGCTGACCGCGACCGCGAGGCCCAGCAGCAGGCCCTGCCACCAGGAGCCGCCGTCGATCAGGAACTCCATGCACAGCGCGCCGGCCGCCATCGCGAAGGCCACCGCGCCGAACAGTCCCTCGCGGGTCTTGCCGGGGCTGATGCGCGGCGCGAGCTTGGTCTTGCCGAAGCGCCAGCCGACCGCGTAGGCCCCGGTGTCGCTGACCACGGTCAGGAGCAGGAAAGTGATCACACGCTGGGGACCGTCGTCGGCGGTGAGCAGCATCGCGACGAAGGTGGCCAGGAAGGGCACGTAGAACGCCGCGAAGGCGCCCGCCGTGACGTCCTTGAGGTAGTCCTCGGGCGGTTCGGTCATCCGCCACACCAGGACCGCCAGCACGGTCAGGGCCATGGCGACCCAGGCGCCCTCGGCCCCCCGGACATATCCGGCGATGACCATGGCGGCGCCACCGACCGCGAGCGGGACCAGCGGGGCCTTGATGCCCTTCTGCTCCTGCAGTCGGGAGGTGAGCTCCCACAGGCCGACGACGACCGCGACGACGATGACGCCGACGAAGACGGCCTTGACGATCAGCAGCGAGGCGAAGATCACCGCGCCGAGACCCACGCCCACACCTATGGCGGCACGCAGATCCCGGCCCGCGCGCTTCTTCGGCGGCGGGGGCGAGGCGTCCTGCGGCTGCTGGGCATGCGGAGGCGGGGGGCTGGGCATGGGCTCCTGCGGCGGCGTATCGGCGCGGAAGAGGGGGCCGCTGTCGGCGGCGACCCCCCGATCGCGTGCTTCCCGGTCGTCGAAGTCACGGCCGGCGGCATCGGGCACGATGGGCATGGGCCGAGTGTGCGGGCCCACCTGCGCATCGTATGCGGGACCCGCCGGAACCGGCTCCGGCTGCCAGGAAGAGTCGTTCATCAGACTTCGAGGAGCTCGGCTTCCTTGTGCTTCAGGAGCTCGTCCACCTGCGCGACGTACTTCGCGGTGGTGTCGTCGAGCTCCTTCTCCGCGCGACGCACCTCGTCCTCGCCGGCCTCCTTGTCCTTGACCAGCTTGTCAAGGGCGTCCTTGGCCTTACGACGGACGGCGCGGAGCGAGATCTTGGAGTCCTCGGCCTTGGTGCGCGCGACCTTGATGTACTCCTTGCGGCGGTCCTGCGTCAGCTCGGGGAAGGTCACCCGGATGATGCTGCCGTCGTTGCTCGGGTTGACACCGAGGTCGGAGTCGCGGATGGCCTGCTCGATGTTGCGCAGGGCGCTCTTGTCGAACGGGGTCACGATCGCCATGCGCGGCTCGGGCACCGAGAAGGAGGCGAGCTGGTTGATGGGCGTGATGGCGCCGTAGTACTCCGCCACGATCTTGTTGAACATCGCCGGGTGCGCACGGCCGGTGCGAATCGCGGCGAAGTCTTCCTTGGCGACGACGACGGCCTTTTCCATCTTCTCCTCGGCCTCGAGGAGGATCTCTTCGGTCACCACGTGCTCCTGCATGTCAGATATGGATGGTTCAGGCGGGCGGGCGGGGCCGGCGAGCCGCCCTGCGGCTCGCTCGGTCCGGCAGCGGACTGCTAGGCCCGGGTTTCCTGGTCGCTCACGAGCGTGCCGATCTTCTCACCCTTGACGGCGCGGGCGATATTGCCCTCGGCCAGGAGCTCGAAAACGAGGATCGGAAGCTTGTTGTCGCGGCAGAGCGTGATCGCGGTGGCGTCGGCGACCTTGAGGTCGCGGGAGAGGACCTCGCTGTACTCCAGCGCGTCGAACTTCACCGCGTCCGGGTTCTTCTTCGGGTCGGAGTCGTAGACCCCGTCGACACCGTTCTTGCCCATGAGCAAGGCCTCGGCGTCGATCTCCAGGGCGCGCTGGGCGGCCGTGGTGTCGGTGGAGAAGTAGGGCATGCCCATGCCGGCGCCGAAGATGACGACGCGGCCCTTCTCCAGGTGCCGCACGGCACGCAGCGGGATGTACGGCTCCGCGACCTGGCCCATCGTGATGGCGGTCTGCACGCGGGAGTCGATGCCCTCCTTCTCCAGGAAGTCCTGGAGCGCGAGGCAGTTCATGACGGTACCGAGCATGCCCATGTAGTCGGACCGGGCCCGGTCCATGCCGCGCTGCTGGAGTTCGGCGCCGCGGAAGAAGTTGCCGCCGCCGATCACGACGGCGATCTCCGCGCCGTCGCGGACCACCGCGGCGATCTCACGCGCGATGGCGTGAACGACGTCGGGGTCGACGCCCAGTCCTCCGCCACCGGAGAAGGCCTCGCCCGACAGCTTCAGCATGAAGCGGCGGCCCTTCTTGTCCTGGTCGCTCTTGTCGTCGGATGCGGTGTGGGGGTCCACGCCCTGATTCATGGAGATCTCCTCGTGCACATACGAAGAAGGCCATTGCCGGTGGGTCCTTGCGGTTCCCTCTACGGCAATGGCCTCCTCGTCAGATCTGCGGTCGTCTCGCGCGAGCGCGGACGACTGCTTCAGACCCTACCGGGGTCCGGTGTCCGTCGCGTACGGACGGACTCAGATGCCGACCTTGATGCGGGTGAAGCGCTTCAGGGTGACACCGGCCTCGTCCAGAACCTTCTGGACGGACTTCTTGTTGTCCAGGGCGTACGCCTGGCCGAGCAGCGTGGCGTCCTTGAAGAAGCCGTTGACGCGACCCTCGACGATCTTCGCGATGGCAGCCTCGGGCTTGCCCTCCGCGCGGGTGACCTCTTCGGCGATGCGGCGCTCGGACTCGACCTTCTCGGCCGGAACGTCCTCGGCGGACAGCCACTGCGGGGCGAACGCGGCGATGTGCTGCGCGACGCCGCGGGCGACCTCGGCGTTCTCCTTGTCGAGCTCGACCAGGACGCCGATCTGGAACGGCAGGTCGGGCATCGTGCGGTGCATGTACGCGGCCACGTAACCGCCGCTGAACTGCGCGAAGCGGTCCAGGACGATCTTCTCGCCGAGGTTGGCGTTGGCCTCGTCGACGAAAGCGGTGACGGTCTTGCCGGGCTCGATCTCGGACGCGAGCAGCGCCTCGATGTCGGCCGGGGAGGTGGCGGCCACGTGGGCGGCCAGCTGGTTGGCGACGGCCAGGAACTTCTCGCCCTTGGCGACGAAGTCGGTCTCGCACTTCAGCTCGACGATGACACCGGAGGTGTTGTCGTCGGCGATGAGGGAGACGACCGCACCGTTCTCGGCAGAACGGCCCTCGCGCTTGGCGACGCCCTTCTGACCCTTGATGCGGAGCGCTTCCTGGGCCTTGTCGACGTCGCCGTCGGCGTCCACGAGCGCGTTCTTGCAGTCCAGCATGCCGGCGCCGGTGAGCTCGCGGAGCTTCTTGACGTCAGCGGCGGTGTAGTTCGCCATGAGTCTGTGATTCTCTCTCGAAGTCGTAGATCTACGGGTGAACGGCGGAGGCGCCGCGCCTTGGGCGCGGCTCCCCCGCCGTCATCGTCCGTGCTGCGAGTGCCCGGCGTGTGAACGCCGGGCGCTCTCAGTGGGTCAGGCCTGCTCGGCGTCGGCGGCCGGAGCCTCGACAGCCTCGGCGGCCGGAGCCTCGGCGGCCGGGGCCTCGACAGCCTCGGCGGCGGGGGCCTCGGCAGCCGGAGCGGCCTCGGTCTCGTCGGCCTTCTTCTCGCCCTCGAGCAGGTCGCGCTCCCACTCGGCGAGCGGCTCGGCGGCGGCCTTCTCGCCCGGCTTCGAGTCACCGGTAGCAGCGCCGGAGCGGGCGATGAGGCCCTCGGCGACGGCGTCGGCGATCACGCGGGTGAGCAGGGTGACGGAACGGATCGCGTCGTCGTTGCCCGGGATCTTGTAGTCGACCTCGTCGGGGTCGCAGTTGGTGTCGAGGATCGCGACGACCGGGATGTGGAGCTTGCGCGCCTCACCGACGGCGATGTGCTCCTTCTTGGTGTCGACGATCCAGACGGCGCTGGGAACCTTCGACATCTCGCGGATACCACCGAGGGTCTTCTCCAGCTTGGTCTTCTCGCGGGAGAGGACCAGGAGCTCCTTCTTGGTGAGACCCGAGGCGGCGACGTCCTCGAAGTCGATCGCCTCAAGCTCCTTCAGACGCTGAAGGCGCTTGTAGACGGTGGAGAAGTTGGTGAGCATGCCACCCAGCCACCGCTGGTTGACGTACGGCATACCAACGCGCGTCGCCTGCTCGGCGATGGCCTCCTGGGCCTGCTTCTTGGTACCGACGAACATGATGGAGCCACCGTGCGCGACGGTCTCCTTCACGAACTCGTAGGCGCGGTCGATGTACGACAGCGACTGCAGCAGGTCGATGATGTAGATGCCGTTGCGCTCCGTGAAGATGAAGCGCTTCATCTTCGGGTTCCAACGGCGGGTCTGGTGACCGAAGTGGACGCCGCTTTCCAGCAGCTCCCGCATCGTGACGACGGCCATGGCCATCTCCTTGGTTTCTCGGTTTGGTTCCTGACGCCCCACCGCGCCCTGCCCCCATGAGGGACCGAGAGACGCTGTCACCTGGCTGTTTCAGCCTGGCGCCGGGGCGTGCGAAGTCGACCCGGTGACCCGGATCGCCACAAGAAGTGTACGGGACCCGGCGGTATGCCGGGTGACGCCGTCGTCCACAGTGCGCCGGCCGTCCACAGGCCCGGGCGGTGGTCCGAGCGCGCGCGGGACGCTGGGGTCCATGACGACCTTGCTGCTCAGCCTGCTCCTGGCCCTGGCCCATGCGGCCCTTCCCGGGGTCCGCCCGCTGCCCGCCCCGCTGTCGGTGGCCCGCTGGTGGGACCCGCCGCCGACCCCCTACGCGGCCGGTCACCGCGGGGTGGACCTGTCCGCGCCGGTGGGCGCGGAGCTCCGGGCGGTCGCGGCCGGCCGGGTCCATCACGCGGGGCCCGTCGCCGGGCGCGGCGTGCTCTCGCTGACCCTGCCGAACGGGCTGCGCACCACCTACCAGCCGGTCCGGCCCCTGGTCACGGAGGGCGAGCAGGTGACGGCCGGCCAGGTGGTGGCGGTGCTGACGGAGGGCTCGCACTGTCCGGCGCCCTGCCTGCACTGGGGTCTCCTGGCGGGCGAGGTGTACCTCAACCCGCTCACGCTGCTCCCCCGCCCGACCCCGAGGCTGCTCCCGGCAGACCCCGGCGGGGTGTGAGACGCGGGGGGCCCACGGCGCGGCGGCGGGGGCCTCAGCCCCGGACGCCCCGCAGGGCCATGGCGACAGCGGCCTCCGTCACGACGGTGGGATCCTCCGCCGCGCCGAGCTCGATCCGCCGCACGGCAGCGTCCACGACGCCCTGGAGCAGCATCGCGGCCAGCCTCGGCTCCGCGTGCCCCAGGGCGCTCAGCGCCTCGACGATCATCGCGATGAGCCCGCCGTGCGCCGCACGGATCTTCTCCCGCGCGCCCGCGTCGAGCTCGCTGGCCGAGATGGCCACCACCGCGCGGTGGCGCCGGTCGCCCACGAGCCCCAACTGGCTGCGCACGTAGGCCTCGATCTTCGCCTCCGGCGACTCGGCCTGCTCCATCGCCGCTTCGATCTCGGCGGCCCACACGGGGAAGTCCACGGCGCACAGCTCTTCGACCACGGCGGCGCGGGAGCGGAAGTACTCGTACACGGAGGACCGGGCGAGCCCGGTCCGCTCCGCGAGGGCGGGGAAGGTCAGCGCCTCCGTCCCGCCTTCGGACAGCAGGGATCGCGCGGCGTCCAAGAGGGCGCCGCGCTGCATCGACCGGTGCTCGGCCACGGAGGCCGCTCGAATCCTGGGCACGCATCCACTCTACGGAGGTAGCGCAAGCTCACCTCCCCACATCTGCCAACTTTGCGCGCAACTGCAAAACGGACTTGGTGTGGATCTGACTGACCCGGCTCTCGGTGACGCCGAGGACGTTGCCGATCTCGGCCAGGGTGAGTCCCTCGTAGTAGTAGAGGGTCACCACGGTCTTCTCCCGTTCGGGCAGCGTGTTGATGGCCCGCGCCAGCAGGCGCCGCAGCTCGCGGTCCTCGGCCACCGCCACCGGGTTGTCCGCGGCGGTGTCCTCCAGGGTGTCCATCAGCGAGAGACGGTCGCCGCCCTCCCCGCCGACGTGCAGCAGCTCCTCCAGGGCGACCACGTTGGCCAGCGACAACTGGCTGAAGACGGTGTGGAGATCCTCCACACCGATCCCCATCTCCCCGGCGACCTCGCTCTCCGTCGGGGTGCGCCGCAGCTGGGCCTCCAACGTGGCGTAGGCCCGCTCCACGGCGCGCGCCTTCTGCCGGACCGAGCGCGGGATCCAGTCCAGGGCCCGCAGCTCGTCGATCATCGCGCCCCGGATCCGGGTGATCGCGTACGTCTCGAACTTGATCGACCGCTCGATGTCGAACTTCTCGATGGCGTCGATCAGCCCGAAGACCCCGGAGGAGACGAAGTCGGCCTGCTCCACGTTGGGCGGCAGGCCCACACTGACGCGGCCGGCCACGTACTTCACCAGGGGCGAGTAGTGCAGGATCAGTTGCTCCCGCAGCCGCTCGTCACCCGACTCCTTGTACGAGCGCCACAGCACCTCCAGGGACGAGGGCGCGGTGGACCGCACGCTGCCACGGGCAGCGGGGGGCACCGCAGCGCGGTCGGACCCTGAGGTGTGCTGGGGCATGCTTCGCCTTTGCCGGAGCCGGATTCCTTGGGAGCGTAGCGTGACGAGATTGTCGCGGTGCGCGAAGAGTACGGGATGGCGCGGGGGCCGGGAGGCGCCCGGACTCGCGCGCGCGACCCGGGACCGGCGCCTGGCGCTCGGTCCCGGTGACCGCCACCGGGAAGACCGCGTCTCTCATCGCTTTCACTCTTTCACCGGAACGCCCCAGGTCAACGACCGCCTCGCCGGGCGGCTGCGGTTTGTGTGCCTCCTCCAGCCGTTTGTCTGCTCAACTGCCAGCCGTCGCCCTGCCGTTCGACGAACCCCAGAGAGTGAAGTTCGTACAGTCTGCCGATGACTTCATCGGCGCCGGTGCCGCAGGCAAGTGCCAGCGCGGCCACGTCCGCCGGCCGGCCGGCGGGCAGCGCTTCGAGCACCCGCGCGGTGTCCGGGTCCAGCAGGTCCCGGGCGAGCACGGGGCCGCGCCGCTCGGGCGCCAGCTCCCCCATGGCCCCGACCAGCTCGACCACCTCGGCCGCGTCGGTGACGAGCGTGGCCTCGCCGCGCAGCAGTTCGTGCACGCCGGCGGAGAGCCCGCTGGTGGCGGGGCCGGGGACGCCCATGGTGAACCGACCCAGGCGTTGCGCGCGTCGGGCCGTGACCAGGGAGCCGCTGCGGTGCGCGGCCTCCACGACGACCGTGCCCCGGGTGAGGGCGGCGATGACCCGGTTGCGCAGGACGAACCGGCTGGGGGTCGGGTGGCTGCCCGGGGGCAGCTCCCCGAGGATCAGCCCCTGCTCGGCGATCCGGCCGAGCAGCCCGGCGTGTCCGCGTGGGTAGGCGACGTCCACCCCGCAGGCGAGCACCGCGGCGGTCGCCCCGCCCGAGGCGAGGGCCCCGCGGTGCGCGGCTCCGTCGATCCCGAACGCGGCGCCGGACACCACGACCCAGCCCCGCTCGGCGAGTCCGGCGGCCAGGGTCTGGGCCATGTGCGCGCCGTACGGGGTGCAGGCGCGGGCTCCGACCACGGAGACCGAACGCAGTGCCCAGGTACGGAGGTTGGGCCTGCCCCGCAGCCACAGGCCGACGGGGCGCTCGTCGCCGAGGTCGTCGAGCTGGGTCGGCCACTCCGTCGATCCCGGGAAGACGAACCGGCCGCCCGCCTCGGCGGCGTCCGCGAGGTCCCGCCGGGGGTCGGCCAGCGCCGCCCGTCTGCGGTACCCGGCGAGCCGCTCGGGCCCCACCCCGGACGGAGTGTCCGGCTCCGTCCCGGGGTCGGTCAGCAGCCGTATCAGCCGCACCGCGCCGAACTCCCGCAACCATCGCCCGCCGTGGGTGTCCCCGGGCTCCAGCACCCGGGTGAGCGCCGCCCGCGCCAGCAGTTCCGCGTCCTCGGAGCCGGTCATGTCCCGGCTCCCGGCAGTGACATCGCCCCGCGGGCGATCCCGGTCCGCAGCTCCAGCGCCACGGCCACGTCCAACGCCTCGGGTCGGTCCCGTTCCCGTAGGTCCGCCACGGTCCAGGCGACGCGCAGCACCCGGTCCAGCCCGCGGGCGGTGAGCAGGCCCCGTTCCAGATCGCGCTCGGCCGGGGCCAGCGCGCCGGGCCCCGCCTGCCACCGGGTACGCAGTTCCTGCCCGGGCACTTCGGAGTTGAGCCGCCACGGTGTGTCGGCGAGCCGGGCGGCGGCGCGCTCCCGGGCCTGCCGCACCCGCTCGGCGACGGCCGCGGTGGATTCCCCGCGGCCGCCCTGCCCCATCAGGTCGCCACGGGTCACGGGCTCGACCTCCACGCGCAGGTCCACCCGGTCGAGCAACGGCCCGGACAGCCTCGCCTGGTAACGCCGGATCACCGAGGGCGGGCACTCGCACCCGGCGCCGTGCAGGGTGTGGCGCCCGCAGGGGCACGGGTTGGCGGCGAGCACCATCAGGAACCTGGCGGGCAGTCTCACCACTCCCGCCGCGCGGGCGATGACCACGTGCCCCGATTCCAGAGGTTGCCGCAGCGCGTCCAACGCCCGGCTGTGGAACTCCGCGGCCTCGTCCAGGAAGAGCACGCCCCGGTGGGCGAGGGAGACCGCCCCGGGCCTCGGGATCCCCGTCCCCCCGCCCACCAGGGACTGCATGGTCGCCGAATGGTGCGGTGCGCAGTACGGCGGCCTGGCGACCAGGGGTTCGCCGGGCGGGAGGATTCCCGCGACCGAGTGGACGGCCGTGACCTCCAGGGAGTCCTGACGGGTGAGCGGCGGCAGCAGCCGGGGCAGCCGTTCGGCCAGCATGGTCTTGCCCGCGCCGGGCGGTCCGCTGAGGAACAGGTGGTGTCCTCCGGCGGCGGCCACCTCCAGGGCGCGGCGCGCCGTGTGCTGCCCCGCCACGTCCGCGAGGTCGGGGAAGTCCGAGCCGTCCTCCCCGCCGGGCCGCCCCCGGGCGAGGCCGGTGCCCAGCCCCGCTCCCGGGACGAGGAGTCCGGCCAGCATCGGGTCCGGGCGGCCGGGGGGCTCGCAGGGTTCCTCCTCGGGGATCTCGCCACCGGTCAGGACGGCGATCAGCCGGCGAAGGCTGCCTACGCCGAGGACGGAGACGTCGGGGACGAGCGAGGCCTCGGCCGCGCACTGCCGCGGCACCACCACCTGTCGGTAGCCCGCCTCGGCCGCGGCGAGGACCGCGGGCAGGATCCCGCGGACCGGGCGTACCCGGCCGTCCAGCCCCAGCTCGCCGATCAGCACGAGGTCGGCGATCGCACCCGGGTCGACCACCTCGGCCGCGCCGAGCACGGCCGCCGCGACGGCGAGGTCGAAGCCGGCGCCGGATTTCGGTACGGAGGCCGGGCTCAGGCCGACCGTGAGCTTCTTCTGCGGCCAGGCCGCCCCCGAGTTGACCACGGCGGCCCGCACCCGGTCCCGGCTCTCGACCAGGGTCTTGTCCGGCAGTCCCACCAGGGTGAAGGCGGCCACGCCGGGCTCCAGGTCGGCCTGTACCTCGACCACCACGCCGTCGACGCCGACCAGAGCCACGGAGCAGGCTCGTGCGAAGCCCATCAGGCCACCCCCCGCACGTGTTCCACGGAGGGGGCGCCGCGCCGTGGCAGCAACACCCCGACGAGGTCGATGCGTACCCCGCCCGGGGGTGGTCCGCCGTGGTCGGCGAGCCAGCGCCCGGCGAGCGTGCGTAAGCGCTCGGCCTTGGCGGGCCGCACGGCGGCCATGGGATGCTCGAACTCACCCGCCCGGCGGGTCTTGACCTCGCAGACGACGAGGGCGTCCCCGTCCCGGGCGACGATGTCGATCTCGCCGCCGCGGCACCGCCAGTTCCGTGCGATCACGGTCATCCCGGCTTCGGTCAGCCGCCGGGCCGCGAGGTCCTCGCCGTACCGCCCCAATGCCTGCTGTGCCACGCTCTTCGCGTTCATCCGGCACCACCTCCGGCACCGACGGTCCCGCACCCGCGCCCACCTTGTGGATCTTGGTGGACGGTCCGGCGGATGTGGAGAACCGCCTCACCCGTGCGGGTGAGGCGGCTCGGCCGGCGGCGGTGCTCAGCTGCCGGGCAGTTCGAGGTCGGTCTTGTTGAGCTCCTCGATGTTCACGTCCTTGAAGGTCAGTACGCGTACCTGCTTCACGAAGCGGGCAGGCCGGTACATGTCCCAGACCCAGGCGTCGGCCATGGAGACCTCGAAGAACACCTCCCCCTGGACCGAATGCACCTGCATCTCGTAGTCGTTCGTGAGGTAGAAACGGCGTTCCGTCTCGATCACATACTTGAACAGCCCGACGACGTCGCGGTACTCCCGATAGAGCTTCAGCTCCATCTCGGTCTCGTACTTTTCGAGGTCCTCGGCACTCATGGCATGTTCCCCTTCAGCCGTGCGTCCCCCTATTGTGCGCCAGGCCCCTGCGCCCCTAAACGATTTCCGGGGCCAGGACCACCGGCTCACCCGGAGGACCGTCGTCGAGCAGCGTACGGAGCAGCTCGGCGAGTCTGGTCGGGTACACCGTCTCATGGGCCGCCAGAAGTTCCTCGGAGGTCCACCACCTCGCTCCGGTGACGCTGCGCCGTTCCAGCTCGGTGAGGCCGCTCATCTCGATCTCGGTCCGGGTGGTCCGGGCGAGGAAGTACCACTCGTCCTGTTCCCAGCGGCGCCCGTCGAACGGGAACGAGCAGGAGCGGTGCCACAGCACCGGGCCCAGCTCGACCTCGGTGATCCCGGTCTCCTCGGCCAGCTCGCGCAGCGCCGCCTGCTCCCGGCTCTCGGTCCCCTCCAGTCCGCCGCCGGGGGTGAACCACCAGTCGTCGCTCGGGTCGGCCGGTTCGAAACCGTGGAGCAGCAGGATCCGGTCCGCCGGGTCCAGCAGGATCACCCGTGACACCTTCCGGCGGCCGTGCCCGGCGGCCGGCTCAGCGGACACCGGCCGGCTCCCGCCGTCGGCCGCGCGCCAGGACCCGGGCGACCGGCCCGTACGCGCCCCCCGCGGCCACCAGGACGGCCCCGGCGAGCACCATCATCACCTGGAGCCGCAGCGGCCCCGACCGTGAGATCCCGCCGGGCAGGGCCTCGTACGCGGCCGGCCGCTCCAGCATCTTCATCTCGGGCCAGGCCAGGGCGTCGACACGGGCGCTGACGGCCGACCGGGACACGGTCCCCTGCCCGGCCTCCTGCAGATGGGCCCGGGAGTCCAGGGAGGAGGCCCGCCGGTCGCCCAGCAGGAAGAGGTTGCCCTCGGGGACCGCCACCTCGAAGGGGGTCCCCGTGGGCGCGGCCTGTCCGGGGGGCATCTCCAGCCCTGTCTCCGGCTTGCTGGTGTCGGCGTAGGGCTCGTCCAGCGGGACGCCGTTGACGGTCACCTCACCCGCCGCGCCGCAGCACTTCACGACATCGCCGCCGATGCCGACGACGCGCTTGACCATGGGGGAGTCGCTCCACAGGGAGTCGGTGAAGATGATCACGTCCCCGCGGCGCACGTCGCCGCCGTCGATGCGCTCCGCCAGCACCCGGTCCCCGGGCCGCACCGTGGGCATCATCGAATCGGTGGGGACCGTGTAGGGCCGGTAGACGACCGCACCCCACACGAAACCGCCCAGGAAGAGCGCAAAGCCGATGGCCACGGCGATACCCGACAGCACATTGCCGAGACCGCCGCGGCCATCCTTGCCACCACGTATTGCTTCCGTACCGCCCATTGCAGCGCCCCCACACACTTCGGGATCGTCGACCTGGGCGGCACCCTACCCGTCGGTACGGCTGCCGGCCGGCTTCCGCCTGCGCCACATGACCAGCGGGACGGCTCCGGCGAGCCCCAGCGCGGCCGGGCCGAGCCCGACCGGGGCCAGTCCGGCGGCCCCGAGACCGAGCGCGGTCGCCGCGGCCTGGTTGCCGATGCCCGGCTGGTCGAAGGTGTCCGGGACCGGGAGGGTGGCCCAACGGGTGACCGGCCACGCGACCACCACGGCCCGCCCGACGACCTTGTCCACGGGGACGAAGCCCTTGGTGGAGTCCTGCTGGTGGTAGCGGGAGTCCTCGGAGTTCTGCCGGTGGTCACCCATGACCCAGACCTTGCCCTTGGGCACGGTGATCGGGCCGAACGGGAGGTCGTCGCACGCGGTGTTGCCGGGGTAGATGTACGGCTCGTCCAGCTCCTTGCCGTTGACGACGACCGGTCCCCCCTTCTTGCACTCGACCGTGTCCCCGCCGACCGCGATGACCCGCTTGATCAGGTCCTTCTCGGAGGCGTCCGGCATCAGGCCGATCTTGCTGAGCACCTGCTGGAAGATGTTCGGCTCGGGAGTGGGCTGCCCGGACAGCCAGTCCGCCGGGTCGTGGAAGACGACGACCTCGCCGCGCTCCGGCTCGGAGCCGAACCACGGGGTCAGCTTGTCCACCAGCACCCGGTCGCCCATCTGCAGGGTGTTCTGCATCGAGGCGGACGGGATCGAGAACGCCTGGAGCAGGAACGTCTTGATCAGCAGGGCCAGCAGCAGGGCGATACCGATGAGGAGCGGGAGCTCCTTCCAGAAGGACCGCTGCGCATGCTCCTTGGCATCGCCGTCCTCCTCGGTCTCGCGCTTGACGGCGTCGTCCGGCCGCTCCTCGCCTTCGTCGCGTCCGGACCGTGCGCCTACCGCCACGTCCCCCACATCCACTCCTCACTCGCGATTGCCGCCCACGCCGAATCCGGCACGGGCCCTCCCCTCCCTTAACGAGCGGGAGTTCCCTAAGGCGCGGGAGACCGAGGACACACTATGCGAACGGCGTGCCCCGACGGCGCCGTCGTCGGCCGCGTCCCTCGCGCCGTGCCTGATCGGGCACCATGCGGAAGGTCGCCGGCTGCTCCAGCCGGGTCCAGTGCCCGTAGGGCCAGGCGATCAGGACGGCCTCCCCGACCACCCCGCTTTCGGGGATGGTGCCCTGAAAGCCCTCGTCGAGGTGGAACCGGGAGTCGGAGGAGTTCGCGCGGTGATCACCCATCACGAAGAGCCGGCCCTCCGGCACCTGTACCTCGAACGTGCTGTCCGAAGGAGCGTTGCCGGGGTTCACGTACGGCTCATCGAGGGGCGATCCGTTGACGGTGACCCGGCCCTGGCTGTCACAGCACTTGACGGTGTCCCCGCCGACGCCGATGACCCGCTTGATCAGGTCCTGCTCGTCGGCCGAGGGCAGCAGGCCGATGAAGGTCAGTGCCTGCTTGATCTGCTTGACCACGATCGGGTCCTTGGGCGGGCGGGCGGCCTCGCCCTTGAGCCAGCCGCCGGGGTCCTTGAACACGACGATGTCGCCGCGCTGGATCTCGGAGCCGAACCACGGCGTCAGTTTGTCCACCAGGACCCGGTCGCCGATCCGGATCGTCTGCTCCATCGAGCCCGACGGAATGAAGAAGGCCTGCACGAGGAAGGTCTTGAGCAGCAGGGCGATGCACAGCGCCACGACCACCAGCAGCGGCACCTCACCGGCCCGGCGCGTACGGCGGCGCCGGCGCACCTTGCGGGCCGTCCGGCGCCGTTCGGCCCGGCCGCCCTCCACCCGGCCGCCGACCATCGGCGGGGGCGGCGTGGGCTCCGGCTCGGGTTCGGGCTCGAAATCCCAGTCCCGTCCGCCCTTGGGCCGCCCGCGGCTACCCATGGCCACCGCCCACGGATTCCCAGCGCGAGAGCGGCCAGCCGATCCAGTCGGCCCGCCCGATCACCTTCTCCACAGGTACCATCCCCCCGCCCGGCTCCCCCAGGTGGTCCCGGGAGTCCCGGGACTGGGAACGATGATCACCCATGACCCAGAGGGTCCCCAGGGGTACGACGATCCGGAAGGGCACCGCCGAAGGTGCGTCTCCGGGACGGAGGTACGGCTCCGCCAGCGGCACGCCGTTGACCGCGACCCGCCCGCCGGCGTCGCAGCACACCACGTCGTCACCGCCCACCCCCACGACCCGCTTCACGAAGTCGGTGTCGGACGGCTCGGCCAGCCCGAGCGCCGAGGCCGCGCCGTGCAGCACCGTACCGATCGGATTGCCCTCGGGGCGTTCGCGTACGAAGGAGCCCGTGCCGTCGAAGACCACCACGTCCCCGCGGCGCGGCTGTTCGCCGAACCGGTACGCCAGTTTGTTGACCAGTACCCGGTCCCCGACCTGGAGCGTCGGCTCCATCGAGCGGCTCGGGATCAGGAAGGGCTGGACCACGAAGTTGCTGAACAGCAGCAGGAAGACGGTGCAGATCACCCCGAGCACGCCGGCACGGCGCCAGGTCAGGGGCCGCCCACCGGCCGTTCGCCCGCCCCGGGACAACGCAAAACGCGGCCGCCCGTCCCCCATTTCGGGGGACGAGTGGCCGCGCTGCGTGTGAGGTGCTTCGGTGTCCATCAAGGGCGAGCCTATCCGGCCGCCTCCGGACTCCGGGAGTTACCTCAGCGGTCGCGCTTCTCCTTGATCTTCGCGGCCTTGCCGCGGAGCTCACGGAGGTAGTACAGCTTGGCACGGCGAACGTCACCGCGGGTGACGAGCTCGATCTTCTCGAAGATCGGGGAGTGGACCGGGAAGGTACGCTCCACGCCGACGCTGAAGGACACCTTGCGCACGGTGAAGGTCTCGGAGACACCGGCACCCTGGCGGCGGATGACTACGCCCTTGAACTGCTGGATACGGGAGCGGTTGCCCTCGATCACGCGGACGTGCACGTTGATGGTGTCACCCGGGCGGAAGCCCGGGACGTCCGAGCGGAGCGTGGCGGCGTTGACGCCGTCGAGCAGGTGAGACATGTTCTTCGTCTGCTTTCTTCGCATGACGCCACAGGTCGCCGATGCGGGTTTCCGTAGAGAATTCGGGAGCTGCGGGACCCGACGGACGACGGTCCCCCTGTGGCAGGGGCGCCCGCGAGCACACAGCAGCCGCCTATTCTTCCACGGCCTCGGCCCTGCGCCAAAATCGGCCGTCGGCGGACGGCTGCCAGCCCAGGACGGAGAGGATCTCCCGGTCCTTCTTGTCGAAGCCGGCGGCCTCGCAGCGCTCGATCAGGTCGGGGCGGTTCTGCGCGGTCCGACGGAAGGCCTCGTCCCGGCGCCAGCGGGCGATCTTCCCGTGGTGCCCGCTGAGCAGCACCTCGGGGATGTCGCGGCCGCGCCACACCGGGGGCTTGGTGTAGACGGGCCCCTCCAGCAGATTCGCCATCTCGCCGGGCGCGAAGGAGTCGTCGCGGTGCGACTCGGCGTTGCCGAGCACCCCGGGCAGCAGCCGGGCCACGGCCTCGGTGACCACCAGCACGGCGGCCTCGCCGCCTGCCAGCACGTAGTCGCCGATGGAGACCTCGTACACCGGCATGCGCGTGGCGTACTCGTCCATGACCCGGCGGTCGATGCCCTCGTACCGGGCCGGCGTGAAGATCAGCCAGGGCCGCTCGGAGAGCTCGACGGCCAGTTCCTGGGTGAAGGGCCGGCCGCTGGGGGTGGGGACGACCATGACGGGGCCGTGCGCGCCCGCCTCGTAGCCGTCGGCCAGCGCGGAGTCCAGGGCCTCGCCCCACGGCTCGGTCTTCATGACCATGCCGGGACCGCCGCCGTACGGGGTGTCGTCCACCGTGTTGTGCCGGTCGTACGTCCACTCCCGCAGGTCGTGCACGTGTACGTCGAGCTGCCCGCGGGCGCGCGCCTTGCCGACGAGGGAGACGTTCAGCGGATCCAGGTACTCGGGGAAGATCGTGACGACGTCCAGACGCATCAGGCGTCGTCCCCGGAGTGCGCGGCGTCCTCGGCGTCCGCGTCGTCCTCGTCCCGGCTGGAGACGACGACAGCGTCACGCTCGTCGATCAGCCCGGGCGGCGGGGTGATGACGCACCGCTGCTCCTCCAGGTCGATCTCGGCGACGATCTCCTCCACGAAGGGGATCATCACCTCGGTGCCGTCCGGCCGCTCGACGATGAAGAGGTCCTGCGAGGGCAGGTGGGAGATCTCGGTGATCCGGCCGATCTCGGTGCCGTCCTCCAGCACCACGTCCAGGTCCATCAGCTGGTGGTCGTAGTACTCGTCGGGCTCCTCCGGGAGCTCCGCCGGGTCCACCTCGGCGATCAGGAGGATGTTGCGCAGCGCCTCGGCTCCGGTGCGGTCCTTGACGCCCGCGAAGCGGAGCAGCAGCCGCCCGCTGTGCACGCGGCCCGTCTCGATCGTCAGCGGTCCCGCCGTCGCGGGCTCCGTCCTGAGCACGGCGCCGGGACTCAGTCGCAGCTCCGGCTCGTCGGTGCGCACCTCGACGGTGACCTCACCCTTGATGCCGTGGGCGCGGCCGATCCGCGCGACTACCAACTCCACTGTGCTCTTCCCTTACTGCGGCGTGGTTGCTCACATCAATGGTCGCTCCTGCCCGGGGGCAGAAACGACACGGGCCGGGGCGGGCAACCATCGCCCTCCCCGGCCCGTGCCGGTGAATCAACTGCTCAGCGGACCTGGTCCACGTCGACGAGGTCGACACGGATCCCGCGGCCGCCGATGGCGCCCACGACGGTACGCAGGGCGCGCGCGGTGCGGCCGTTACGGCCGATCACCTTGCCGAGGTCGTCGGGGTGAACCCGGACCTCGAGCACCTGCCCGCGGCGCAGGTTGCGCGAGGCGACCTGCACTTCGTCGGGGTTGTCCACAATGCCCTTCACGAGGTGCTCAAGAGCCTCCTCGAGCATGCTCAGGCCTCGGTCGACTCGGCGGCGGCCTCAGCCTCGTCCGCCTTCTTGTCAGCCTTCTTGGCCTTCTGCGTGATGGCCTCGCCCTTGCCCTCGCCGATGCCCTCGAGGGCCTTGGCGAACTCGTCGAAGGAGCGACGCTTGCTCTCCTTCGTCGCCGGCTGCAGGAGCGGCGCGGGGGCGGGGAGACCCTTGTGGGCCTGCCAGTCACCGGTCAGCTTCAGGATGGCGAGCACAGCCTCGGTGGGCTGGGCGCCGACGGACAGCCAGTACTGCGCACGCTCGGCGTTGACCTCGATGCGCGACGGGTTGTAGGTCGGGTGGTAGATACCGATCTCTTCGATCGCGCGACCGTCCCGACGGGTACGGGCGTCGGCGACGACGATGCGGTAGTGCGGCTGGCGAATCTTGCCGAGGCGCTTGAGCTTGATCTTGACTGCCACTGGAGTGGTGTCTCCTGAACTTGACGTGGTTGGGCACATGAGATGCCACGTGGGGTTGCGGTACTCGGGTGCCCGATGGACGCGTCAGCCGGAGGAGAGAGGGGTCCTATGCGACTGTCGAGTACAGCTAGCCATTGTGCCATACGCCTGCGGCGCGCTCAGCCGGGCGGGCAGGACCGGTGCCCGCCGGGGATACGGCGGTACGGGTCACCCACGCGCGCCGGCGGCGGCCGCCCCGGTGGGGGCGATGGCCCGGCGCCCGCCTGGCCGTGGGGCGGTGGCCCCGACGGCGACGGGGAAGGCGGTCAGGAGGCCGCCGCGATGGCCACGTCGGGGATCCGGAAGGGCTTCATGCAGCCGCCGCACACGATCGGCGCCTGGGCCAGCACGGAGGGGACGACCCGTACGTTGCGCCCGCAGTCGCAGACCGCCTTGACGCGCACGCCGCCACCGGAGGAGCCGTGCCGGGCGGCCGGTCCCCGGAAGCTGCGCTTGGTGTCGGCCGCGGTCGCGGCCGTGTGCGCCTTCAGCGCGCGCTGCAGCCGCTCCATGGTGGGCCGGTAGCGCCGCTTCGCCTCCGGATTGAGCGTGACCAAGGAGAAGCCGCTGCTCGCGTGCGGCTCCTCGGAGTGGTCCAGCCCCATTTCCTCGGCGATCGCGAGGAATCTGCGGTTGTGGTAGCGGCCGGCGCGCGAGGTGTCACGGACACCGCGGGCGGCGGCGATGCCGTGGACTGCCTCGTGCAGCAGTCGCTCGAAGGAGAGTTCGGCGCCGCAGGCGGACGAGGACTCTCCGATCAGGGACTCGGGCGCGGCAAGGTCAGGCAGCTCGGGGTGGTACCGCTGAATATCGGCCCACGCCTGCGCCAGCTCTGCGGCGAGAACAGGTGGTGTCGTGCTCACGTCGTGACAACGAGCCGAGGTGCCCGGGTGTTCCGATTCCGGGCCATTCCAAATTTTTTGCACGTACCAGTCAGTTCACACTCATGCGTCCTGACGAGGACGGGTGCGCCGATCTCAGGAGGAGTCGGTACGTAACGTCGACCAAATCGACCGGGTGGACCCCGGTCGGCCGACATGAACCGGCCCCGGCGCGCGGCACGAGCCGCACGCCGGGGCACACGAGCCGGTGGGCCCGATCAGTACGAGCGCGCGACGATCGCGAGCGTACCGGGGGCGTCGTCCGTCTCCGGGACCGACCCGTCCTCGGCGATCAGGCAGCGCACGGAGACGGCCTGCTCGGCCAGCTTCGCCTCGCCCTCGGGACCGAGGTCCGCCCACGGGATCCGCGCCCAGCCACCGGCGACGGCGGCCTCGGCGGCCTCCCCGATGGTCGCGACGTCGGACGTACGGGCCAGCCGGCGCTCGCGGGACTCGCGCAGCAGCTGCGCCTGGTCCTCGTCGAGCACCTTGGGCAGCAGGTCGGCCAGGGCGTCGATCTGCACGGGGGTCTTGCCGCCCGGGATCCGGCGGGCCAGCATCGCGGTGCCGGCCTCCAGGTCGCGGGGGCCGATCTCGATGCGGACCGGTACGCCCTTGAGCTCCCAGTCCACGGCGCGGCGGCCGAAGGGGGTGTCGACGCGGTCGTCGACCTGCACCCGCAGGCCGGCGGCCTTCAGCTGGGCACCCAGCTCGCGGACCTTGGCCACGGCCTCGTCGCCCTTGATCGCCATGACGACGACCTGGACGTGGGCCAGACGCGGCGGGACCCGCAGGCCGTTGTCGTCGCCGTGGGACATGATCAGGCCGCCGACCATGCGGGTCGAGACGCCCCACGAGGTCTGCCAGACGAGCTCCTGCTTGCCTTCCTTCGACAGGTACTGCGTGTTGAAGGCCTTGGCGAAGTTGGTGCCGAGCTCGTGGCTCGTACCCAGCTGCAGGGCCTTGCCGTCGCCCATCATGCCCTCGAGGGTGAGGGTGTTGATGGCGCCGGCGAAGCGCTCCTTGGCGGTCTTGCGGCCGAGCACGACGTCGATGCCGAGCACGTTCGTCATGAAGTCGCCGTAGACGTCCGTGTGGATGCGGGCGGCGTAGTCGCGGGCGTCCTCGTAGGTGGCGTGGGCGGTGTGGCCCTCCTGCCAGAGGAACTCGCTCGTACGGAGGAACACGCGCGGGCGCATCTCCCAGCGGACCACGTTGGCCCACTGGTTGATCAGCAGGGGCAGGTCGCGGTAGCTCTGGACCCACTTGGAGAAGTAGTCGTTGATGATCGTCTCGGAGGTGGGCCGGACGACGACCGGCTCTTCCAGCTCCTTGCCGCCGCCGTGCGTGACGACCGCGAGCTCGGGGGCGAAGCCCTCGACGTGCTCGGCTTCCTTCGTCAGGTACGACTGCGGGATGAACAGCGGGAAGTACGCGTTCTGGGCGCCCGCGTCCTTGATGCGCGCGTCCATCTCCTGCTGCATCCGCTCCCACAGGCCGTAGCCGTACGGTCGGATGACCATGGTGCCTCGGACCGGACCGTTGTCGGCCAGCTCGGCCTTGTTGATCAGATCCTGGTACCAGCGGGGGAAATCCTCCGCCTGCGGGGTGAGAACGGGTGCCTTTGCCATGCCGCGAATCGTACGGCGCCCGGCACACGATGCGTGAATCGGGTGGCGCGCTCCTCTGGACGCGGGGGCGAATGGGGAGTTCTCTGGCAACGGGGGCAAGGGGGCGAGACGGAATCAGGAGCGCTCTTTCGATGACACCGACGCCGACGGCGACGCTCGTAGCCCGGGACTGGGCGGAGATCCAGGAACGGATGCTCGTGCCGCTGTACGAAGCGGTCTACGACCGGTTGGAGGTCGGGCCGGGAGACCGGCTGCTCGGCCTGGACTGCGGGGCCGGCCTGGCCCTGCTGCTCGCGGCCGGGCGGGGAGCCGTGGCCACGGGTGTGGAGGCGGATCCGGCCCGGCGGGCCCTGGCCCGCGAACGGCTGCTGGAGGTCCTGGCGGCTCCGCCGGGGCCGCAGGGCCCGCCGCGCCCGTACGACGCCCTGCTCGCCTTCTCCCCGGCCCCCGCGGCTCTGGCGGCGGCCCTGCCCGCGGTCCGCCGCGGCGGGGCGGTGGTGCTGGCCGACTGGGGCCCCGCGGAGCGCTGCACGGTGCCCTCGGTCCTCGGCGGCGGGCCCGCGCCGCGCGACCTGGACGCGCTGGTGGAGGGGGCCGGGCTGCGGCCGGACGGTTCCGGGCGGGTGTTCTGCCCGTTCGGGTACGCGGACGTGGACAGCGCGGTACGTGGGCTGCTGTCGACCGGCCTCTACCCCGGTGCGGGCGGCCCCGGCGGAGCGGCCTGCGCCGCGCCCTTCGAACCGGCCGATTCCGTACTGGCGGAGAAGGAGCTGGCCGAGGCGCTTCACCCGTTCGAGCGACCGGACGGCGCCGTGTGGCTGCCGAACATCTTCCGGTACGTGATCGCCCGGGTGGACTGACGGCGGTTTCCGCTCCTCAGTCGGTGCCGTGCCCCTTCGTCAGCCGCGCGATGCCCGCGGCGGCGTAGGCGGCCGGTTCGTCGAGGGTCTCGTTGGCGAGGAGGGCGTGCGCCAGGGCGTCCAACTGCGGCCGGTGCTCGCGCAGCAGGCGGCAGGCCTCCAGATAGCACTCGTCCACGATGCGCCGCATCTCGTGGTCGACCGCGTCGAGGGTGGCGGGGGCGGCGGAGAGTCCGTAGGGGCCCTGTCCGTCGGAGGGGATCGCGGTGAGGCGGCCGATCCGTTCGCTCATGCCCCAGCGGCCGACCATGCCGCGGACGATGTTGGTCACCTGCTCCAGGTCGTTCTCGGCGCCGGTGGTGATGACGTCGTAGACGACGTGCTCGGCCGCCATGCCGCCGAGCGCGCCGATGATGCGGCCGCGCAGGTACGGCTCGGTGTAGGCGTAGCGGTCCGCGTCCGGGGTCGAGAGGGTGACGCCCAGCGCGCGGCCGCGGGGCACGATCGTGATCTTGCGGACCGGGTCGGCGCCCGGCTGGAGCATGCCCAGCAGGGCGTGGCCGCTCTCGTGGTAGGCGGTGCGGCGGCGCTCCTCCTCCGGCATGACCAGGGGGCGCTCGGCGCCCAGTTGGACCTTCTCCAGGGCGTCGGACAGGTCCGCCCGGGTCACCTGCGTCTGCCGGCGTTTGACGGCCAGCAACGCGGCCTCGTTCGCCAGGTTGGCCAGGTCCGCGCCGGTCATCCCGGGGGTGGTGCGGGCCACGTGGCCCAGGTCGACGCCTTCGGCGAGCGGGATGTCGCGGGTGTGGATGCGCAGGATGGCCTCGCGGCCGACCCGGTCGGGCGGGGAGACGACCACCATGCGGTCGAAGCGGCCGGGGCGGGTGAGCGCCGGGTCCAGCACGTCCGCGCGGTTGGTGGCCGCGAGCACGATCACGCCCTCCGAGCCGGAGAAGCCGTCCATCTCGGTGAGGATCTGGTTGAGGGTCTGTTCGCGTTCGTCGTGGCCGCCCATGGCGTTGCCGCCGCCGCGGGCCCGCCCGATGGTGTCGATCTCGTCGATGAAGATGATGGCGGGGGCGACCTTGCGCGCCTCGGTGAACAGTTCGCGCACCCGGGAGGCGCCGACCCCGACGATCATCTCGATGAACTCGGAGGCGGAGGCGGAGAAGAAGGGCACCCCGGCCTCGCCAGCGACCGCCCGCGCCAGCAGGGTCTTACCGGTGCCGGGCGGACCGGAGAGCAGGACTCCGCCGGGCATCCGGGCGCCCATCTTCCGGTACTCCTGCGGGTTCTTGAGGAAGTCGACGACATCGTTGAGCTCCCCTTCGACCTCGTCGATGCCCGCCACGTCCTCGAAGGTGGTGCGGCGGGCGCCCGTCTGGAGCTCCACCGGCTTGGGTGGGGCCTTGCGACCCAGTGCGCCCATGCCGCCCGCCCCGGATCCCATCCGGCGGGCGATGACCACCCACAGGAGGACCAGCAGCAGCATCGGGGCGAGGGAGAGCAGCAGGTTGGCGAGGAAGCTGCGCTGTACGACGACCGGGGAGGCGGTGACGGTGACGTTCTGCTTGGTGAGGTCGGCCCACAGCGCGTCGTCGGCGAAGGCCGGGCGCTGGGTGACGAACTTGGTGTAGTCGCCCTTGTCGCCGTCGGGTAGTGGCTGCTTCGCCTTGAGCTCGCCCTGGATGGCGTCGCCCTTGGAGTAGATCTTCGAGACGTTGCCGGCGGCGACCTGCTTGCTGAACTCGGTGTACGAGATCGTCGGCTCGTCCCCCTCGTTGAAGAACGAGAGCACCAGGTTGGCCAGCAGGTAGACGATCAGCGCGGTGAGGATCAGCCCCCGCCAGCCGCCGGGCATCCGCCGCTTCGGCGCGGCGGCGGGCGGTGCGCCTTCCGAGCGCCATGGCGTGTCGGCCCTGTCGCGGGGAGGTACGGGGGTGGGGCTGGGCACGGGGCGCCTCCTTCTGCCATCCTCCCGGCCGACCATAAGGGATAAATCGGGCCGTCGCGCCGGCGGAGAACAGCAGGGCCCCGACCGTGCGAACACGGCCGGGGCCCGGATCACCCACGTGCGCGGGTGCTACTTCATGAACTTCTTGAACTCGTCCGGCAGGTCGAAGTCCCCGCCGTTCTGGCCGCCCGCCGGAAGGCCGAAGGGGTTGCCGCCGGCCGCGGGCTCGATCGCCTGCGGGCCCTGCTCACGGCGGGCCGCGGCTGCGGCCTCCTCTTCCTTGCGCTTCATCGGGTTGCCGCTCTTGCGCTTGCCCTTGGCCTGCTTGACCTGCTTCTTCTGCCGGCCGGGGCCGCCGCCCATCCCGGGGATGCCGGGCATGCCCGGCATGCCGCCGCCCTGGGCCATGCGGGACATCATCTTGCGGGCGTCGAAGAACCGCTCGACCAGCGACTTGACCGCGCTGACCTCGGCACCGGAACCCTTGGCGATACGGGCGCGGCGCGAGCCGTTGATGATCGTCGGGTCCTGGCGCTCGCCCGGGGTCATCGACTTGATGATCGCGGCCATGCGGTCGACGTCGCGCTCGTCGATGTTGTTGATCTGGTCCTTGATCTGCCCCATGCCGGGCAGCATGCCGAGCAGCTTGGAGATGGAGCCCATCTTGCGGACCTGCTCCATCTGGGCCAGGAAGTCGTCGAGCGTGAACTCCTTGGGACCCTTGGCGAGCTTGGCCGCCATCTTCTCGGCCTCGGCCTGCGAGAAGGTCTTCTCGGCCTGCTCGATGAGGGTGAGCATGTCACCCATGTCGAGGATCCGGCCCGCCATGCGGTCGGGGTGGAACGCGTCGAACTCGTCGAGCTTCTCGCCGTTCGAGGCGAACATGATCTGCTTGCCGGTGACGTGCGCGATGGAGAGCGCGGCACCGCCTCGGGCGTCACCGTCGAGCTTGGAGAGCACGACGCCGTCGAAGCCGACACCGTCGCGGAAGGCCTCCGCGGTGTTGACCGCGTCCTGGCCGATCATGGCGTCGACGACGAAGAGGATCTCGTCGGGGCTGACGGCGTCACGGATGTCCGCGGCCTGCTGCATCAGCTCGGAGTCGATGCCGAGGCGGCCGGCGGTGTCGACGATGACGATGTCGAACTGCTTGGTCCGCGCGTACTCGACGGAGTCCTTCGCGACCTGGACCGGGTCGCCGACGCCGTTGCCGGGCTGGGGCGCGTACACGGCCACGCCGGCGCGCTCGGCGACGACGCTCAGCTGGTTGACGGCGTTGGGGCGCTGGAGGTCGCACGCGACCAGCAGCGGGGCATGGCCCTGCCCCTTCAGCCAGAGGCCGAGCTTTCCGGCGAGGGTGGTCTTACCGGCACCCTGGAGACCGGCCAGCATGATCACGGTGGGGGCGGTCTTGGCGAACCGCAGCCGCCGGGTCTCGCCGCCGAGGATCGTCACGAGCTCGTCGTTGACGATCTTCAGGACCTGCTGGCCCGGGTTCAGGGCCTTGCTGACCTCTTCACCGCGCGCGCGTTCCTTGACGTTCGCGATGAAGGAGCGGACGACGGGGAGGGCGACGTCGGCCTCGAGGAGCGCGATACGGATTTCCCGGGCCGCGGAGTCGATGTCAGCCTCGGACAGCCGGCCTTTGCCGCGCAGGCCCTTGAAGGTATTCGCCAAGCGGTCGGAGAGCGTATCGAACACGGTGGTCGCGATTCCTCGGGTCGGGGGCGTTGTGGTCGTCCCCCAGGGTATCCGCCCCGGCCGCCCATCCGGCCCTGCGGGCGGCTTTCCCCGGGGCTCCGCCCCGGACCCCGGCCCTCGAAACGCCGGGCAGGCCGGGTTTGCGGCGGACATTGCGGCCCCGCCGGCGTGTGAGGCGCGGGGGTCCGGGGCGGAGCCCAGGGGAACGGTGGAAGGGCGGGTAGGGGACCGCCCCGCGCAGCGGCCCCCCTCAGGACAGGGCGGCGGCCACCAGCCCGGCGAGGGCGGTCGCGTCCGCGGGGTCCAGGGGCTTGCCCTCGGGGGTGGTCACGTACAGCGTGTCCACCGCGTTCGCGCCCAGCGTGGAGACGTGCGCGCTGCGGACCCGGACGCCCCCGGACTCCAGCGCCCGGCCGATCCGGTGGAGCAGGCCCACGGCGTCCGGTGCGCGCACCTCCAGGACCGTGGCCAGGGCGGAGACGTCCGGTACCACGGTGACCCGGGGCGGCGGCGGGACCACCCCGCGCCGGCGCGGGTAGGCCGCCTCGCGGTCGGCAAGCTTCGCCGGGACGTCCAGCGAGCCGTCCAGGGCGCGGACCAGGTCGGTACGGAGCCGGGCGGCCTGCGGCAGCGCGCCGTACTCCGCGGCCACCCGCCAGCTCAGCACCAGGACCTCACCGAGTCGGTCCGGGAGCTCCATGGAGCGCAGATCGGCGTCCCGCACCGTGAGCCGGTGCAGGGCCAGCACCCCGGCCACGGCCGGGAGGACCCCCGGCTGGTCGGGGACGGCGACGACGAGGTCCACGCCGACCGCGTCCTCCTCCTGGCGGGCCTGGAGCGCCAGGACCGGTTCCCCGGTGCGCAGGGCCTCGACGGCCAGGCGTTCCTGTTCGGTGGTCGGGATCTCCGGTTCGCCGGCCGCCGGGGTCGTGCCGCGCAGTACGGCGGCGACCCGCGCGACGAGGTCCGCCACGAGGGATCCACGCCAGGCGCTCCACGCGGCCGGCCCGGTGGCCAGGGCGTCCGCCTCGGTCAGGGCGTGCAGTATCTCCAGCGTGCCCACCGAGCGCACGGCGTCGGCGACCGCGCGGACGGTGGCCGGGTCGTCCAGGTCGCGCCGGGTGGCGGTGTCGATCAGCAGCAGGTGGTGCCGTACGAGCGCCCCCAGGACGGCGACGTCGTGCGGGTCGAAGCCGACGCGGGCGGCGACGTCGCGGGCGATGGTCTCGCCGGCCACCGAGTGGTCGCCGGGCCAGCCCTTGCCGATGTCGTGCAGGAGCGCGGCCATCAGCAGCAGGTCGGGGCGGCCGACCCGGCGGGTGAGGGCGGAGGCCCGTACCGCCGTCTCGATCAGGTGCCGGTCCACGGTCCAGGTGTGGACGGGATTGCGCTGGGGGCGGCAGCGCACCCGCTCCCAGTCCGGGAGCAGCCGGGTGATCAGGCCTTCGGCCTCCAAGGCCTCCCAGACGGCCACCGTGGGCTCCCCCGCTCCCAGCAGGGTCAGCAGCTGCTCGCGGGCCTCGGCCGGCCAGGGCACCGGGAGCGGTTTGCCCTGCGCCGCGAGTCTGCGTACGGCGTGCAGGGAGACGGGCAGACCCGCCTGAGCGGCGGCCGCGCCGAAGCGTAGGGCGAGGACGGGATCGCGGTCGGGTCGTGCGGCCAGGGCCAGCACGGCCTCGCCGTCGGACTCCACCACGCCCTCGGCGAGGGGTGCCCGCGCGGGTACCCGGTCGCCGCGGCTGCCCAGCAGTCCGCGGAGCCGGGGCCGGGCGGCGCGGGCGCGTAGGACGCGGCCCACCTCCCGCCAGGTCACGTCGCCGGCGTAGGCGACGACCCGGGCGGCCTCGTACACCTCGCGCAGCAGCGCGTCCGCGTCGAGGAGTCCGAGCCGGGCGGCGACCTGGTCCTGTTCCTGGAGGGAGAGCCGGTCGGTGGCCCGGCCGGTGACCAGGTGCAGGGCGTCCCGGGCGTCGAGGAGCCGCCGCCGGGCCTCGGCGAGGCCCTCGCGCGGGGCGTCGGCCAGCCAGGACGCGGCGACGGCCCGCAGCGCGGTGGCGTCGCGCAGTCCCCCGCGGGCCTCCTTGAGGTCGGGTTCGAGCAGGAAGCGCAGTTCCCCGGCCCGCTCGGCCCGCTCGCGGCACAGGGAGTGCAGTTCCGGGAGCCGCTCGGCCGCCTGGTTGCGCCAGTCGGCCAGTACGGAGGTGCGCAGGCCGGCGAGGAGTCCGGCGTCCCCGGCGACGGTGCGGGCGTCCAGCAGGCCGAGGTGCGCCTTGAGGTCCTCGGCGGCGGTCCGGCGGGCCTCGCCGGGGGTCCGTACCGAGTGGTCCAGGGCGAGGCCCAGGTCCCACACCGGGTACCAGAGGCGGTCGGCGAGGGCGCTCAGCGCCTGCGGCTCGGCCTTGCCGTCGTGCAGCAGCACCAGGTCGAGGTCGCTGCGCGGGGAGAGTTCGGCGCGCCCGTAGCCGCCGACGGCCACCAGCGTGGCACCGCGGACGCCCGTCTCCCGTACGGCGGTCGTGAACAGGGCGTTCAGCCATTCGTCGGTCAGCCCGGCCAGGGCGGAACGGCGCGAAGGCCCGGACCGCGACTCCTCCTGGAGGAGTCGCAGCCGGGCCGCGGCGTATCCGCTGGGTCCCGAGTCGGCCGTGTGGTCCGTGTTCTCTTCGACGCTCGTCACCCAGGGCTCCTGTCAGCTAGAGCGCGTCAGCGCCGCGCTCGCCGGTGCGGACCCGTACGACGGAGTCCACGGGGACGCTCCACACCTTGCCGTCGCCGATCTTTCCGGTGGCCGCCGCGCTCACGATCACCCGGATCAGTTCCTCGGCGTCGGAGTCGTCGACCAGGACCTCGATGCGGATCTTGGGGACGAGGTCGACCTGGTACTCGGCGCCGCGGTAGACCTCGGTGTGGCCGCGCTGGCGGCCGTAGCCGCTGGCCTCGGTGACCGTGAGTCCCTGGACTCCGAAGGCCTGGAGGGCTTCCTTGATCTCGTCCAGCTTGTGGGGCTTGACGATCGCGGTGATCAGCTTCATGCGTCGACCTTCTTGCTCGCGGCGGAGGGGGCGGGGGCAGCGGTGCTCCGCGAGGCGGCTCCGCCGCCGGCTCCGCTGAAGTCGTAGGCCGTCTCGGCGTGCTCGACCTGGTCGATGCCGGCGACCTCGTCGTCCTCGGAGACCCGCATCCCGATCGTCTTGTCGAGGAGGAAGGCGAGGAGCGCCGATGCCACCAGAGAGTAGGCGAGGACGGCGAAGACTCCGATGGCCTGCTTGCCGAGCTGTTCCAGACCGCCGCCGTAGAAGAGGCCGGCCACGTCGGACTGGACCCCGCCGGTGGCGAAGAGGCCGACGAGCAGGGAGCCGACGACACCGCCGACGAGGTGGACGCCGATCACGTCGAGGGAGTCGTCGTAGCCGAACTTGTACTTCAGGCCCACGGCCATGGCGCACAGCAGACCGGCGATCGCGCCGACGGCGATCGCGCCGAGCGGGCTGACCGCACCGCCCGAGGGGGTGATCGCGACGAGGCCTGCGACCGCGCCGGAGGCGGCGCCCAGGGTGGTGAAGGAGCCGTGGCGCAGCTTCTCGTAGCCGAGCCAGGCGAGCATGGCGGCGGCGGTGGCGACCTGGGTGTTGACGAACATGACCGCGCCGACGCCGTCGTCGTTGCCGAGCCAGGAGCCCGCGTTGAAGCCGAACCAGCCGAACCACAGGAGACCGGCGCCGAGCATCACGAGCGGGAGGCTGTGCGGGCGCATCGGGTCCTTCTTGAAGCCGACGCGCTTGCCGATGACCAGGATCACGCCGAGGGCGGCGGCGCCCGCGTTGATGTGGACCGCGGTGCCGCCCGCGAAGTCGATGACGCCGAGCTCGAAGAGCCAGCCGCCGGCGCCCCAGACCCAGTGGGCGACGGGGAAGTAGACGACGGTGACCCACAGGGCGGTGAACAGGACCCAGGCGCCGAATTTCACGCGGTCGGCGAGCGCGCCGCTGATCAGGGCCGGGGTGATCACGGCGAACATCAGCTGGAAGACGGCGAAGACGTACACCGGGATGGTGTAGCCGTCCCACAGCTCGGTGATCCCGATGCCGCTGAGGCCGACGTAGTCGGAGTTCCAGCCGATGAGGGAGCCGGAGTCGGTGCCGAAGGCGAGGCTGAAGCCGTAGAGGACCCACAGGATCGTGACGATCCCGAGGCTGATGAAGCTCATCATCAGCATGTTGAGGCTGCTCTTGACGCGGACCATGCCTCCGTAGAAGAAGGCGAGTCCCGGGGTCATCAGCATGACCAGGGCGGAGCAGATGAGCATGAACCCGGTGTTCGCGGCAGACAGCGTCGGGGCGTCTGCCGCGAGGGTCGTGATGGCTGATGCCATCGGCGTCTCCTCGTCGTCGGTACGTTCGCGTGCGGGCGATCGTGAAAACCTGAGCGGCGTAAAAGGGGGTGTCCGGCCTGGCTGGGGAGGCCGGCCGGTTAATGACCCTGAGATTCGCGCAGGCCGGTTTCCGGCGGCGCCGCTCGGTGTTTCGCGCCCGTGACGAAGAGGGCGGGCGTGTTACGCGTCAATGAACAGGTGGATCACGAAAGCCGGCCGCGGCAGTGACCCGGATGTCCTGGCTGGGGGAGCCTGATCGGGCTTCACGGGGTGACTGCCGCGGCCGGGGCCTCGGGGGCGGCCGCGTGGGCCGTCAGACGGCCTCCGCGGCTTCGGGGAGCCGGGAGGCGAGGTGGTCGGTGAGCCGGACCACCTCGGCGACGTCGCCGTACTCACGGGCGGCGGCGTCCACGGTCTTGCGCAGACGGGTGTTCACCCGTTCGGACCGCACCTTTCCCGCCACGTCGAGCGCTCGGTCGACGAGGACCGCGGCCTGCTCGGGCTCGCGCTGGAGCAGGTGCACGGTGGCCATGCCGATGAGGTTGAGGGCGTAGGAGCGCTGGTGCTCCTCGTCCTTCTCGAAGAGCTCGACGGCCCGCTCCATGACGGGCTCGGCGAGGGAGGCGTACATGGGGCTGCGCCCGGCCACATAGGCCAGGTCCCGGTACGAGTGGGAGTTCTCGCCGTTCAGCTCGGCCTCGGAGAAGAAGCGGATCCAGTCGGGTTCGGGCTCGCCCGCGAAGCCGACGTCGGAGAAGGTGTCCTCGGCCATCCGCACGGCCCGCTTGCAGCGGCTGGGTTGGCCCATGTTGGCGTACGCGCGGGCCTCCATCGCATACAGCATGGCCTGGGTGCGCGGGCCGGCGCAGTCGCGGCTTCCGTACTGCGCGAGGTGGACCAGTTCCAGCGCGTCCTCGGGGCGCCCCAGGTGGATCATCTGGCGGCTCATGCCCGAGAGGATGTACGAGCCGAGGGGCTTGTCGCCGGCCTCCTTGGCGGCGTGCAGCGCGAGCACGAAGTACTTCTGCGCGGTGGGGTGCAGGCCGATGTCGTAGCTCATCCAGCCGGCCAGTTCGGCGAGTTCGGCGGCGACCTTGAAGAGCCGCTTCATGACCGGGGCCGGGTGGTTCTCGTGGAGCAGGTCGGTGACCTCGTGGAGCTGGCCCACGACGGCCTTGCGGCGCAGTCCGCCGCCGCACTGGGCGTCCCACTGGCGGAACATGACGGTGGTGGCGTCGAGGAGGTCGAGTTCCGGATCGGAGAGCCGGGGCGGGCGGTGGCCGCCGAGGGCCCCCGTCGACCCCGCCCCGCGCGGTCCCGGGTCGGCGGCCGGGGCCGGGACGAGCCAGCGCTGCATGGGCTCGATCAGGGCGGGGCCGGCGGAGAGGGCGAGCGAGGGCCCGAGGAATCCGCGGCGCGCCAGCATCAGGTCGCTGCGGGAGAACTCACCGAGGAGCTCGACGGTCTGCGGACCGGCCCAGGGCAGGTCGACCCCGGAGACGGAGGGGGTCTGGTGGGCGGTGCGCAGGCCGAGCTGCTCGATGGCGACGACGGAGCCGAAGCGCTCGGAGAACAGCTCGGACAGGATGCGCGGGACGGGCTCGCGGGGCTGTTCACCGTCGAGCCAGCGGCGCACCCGGGAGGTGTCCGTGCTGATGTGGTGGGCACCCATCTGGCGCGCCCGACGGTTGACCTGTCGGGCGAGTTCACCCTTGGACCAACCGCTGCGGACGAACCACGAGGTCAGCTGGTCGTTGCGCGCAACAGCATCCTCGTTCGTTCCGCTTGCGCCGTTGCCGCTCACTGGAACGCCCCCATCCGCTCAGCATCTTCCACACGAAACCTTGGCCGGGACGGCGTGCGTCACCAGGGACCTTCACAGGTCCTTCACATATTGCCTCCGGCATACCCACGGATGGGTCGCCTTCGGTTTCGTGTACCGAAAGTAATCCTACGATCACCCCTGCGGCGAGGTCGATTCCAGAAACGCCACCATTCGCCACCCCTTCGAATGAACTAGCCACCCGCCAGGCGCGATTCACTTGACACCGAGGTGAAAGCGGATCGGTTGGACTGGAGTGCGCTCGGGGCGCGCGCGGCGAGGAGTGCGCCGGGCGGCGACGGAGGACACCCCGCGGCGGGGCTGCCGGCAGAGGTCCCGTCGAGCTCGTCGCACCGGCTTCGTAACCACCGGCACGTCCGACCCGTTGGAGGGGGCATGGGCATGGGCTTCACGATCGGCGGCAGCCGCAGCACCAAGGAGTTCCGCTCCGGCACCCGGCGGCGCGGCCGGACCTCGGAGTGCACGGCGGTGGCGGAGTGCACCGGGTTGTGGGGCTGGGACGTGGTCCCCGGCGCCCGCGCCGCGGCGCCCGCCCGCGACTGCTCCTGCGGGGACACCGGGTGCCCAGAACCCGGGGCGCATCCTCTGGCGTTCGCCCCCACGGTCCCGGCCGGGGCCACCCTCGACGAGGTCACCCGGACCTGGAGCGAGTACCCGGGCGCCGCCGTACTGCTCCCCGTGGGCCGCTTCTTCGACGTCATCGAGGTCTCCGAGGAGGCCGGGCGCCGCGCGCTGGTGCGGCTGGAGCGGATGGGGCTGCCGCTCGGCCCGGTCATCGTCACCGCCGACGGCCGGGCGCAGTTCTTCGTGGCCCCGGGCGCGGCGGCCGAACTGCCGCAGCTGCTGTACCGGATGGGCTGGGACGACGCCGATCTCGACCTGCGCGCCCTGGGCCACGGCGCCTTCGTGACGGCGCCGCCCTCCGACCGCGCCGGGCTCGGCCAGGTCGGCTGGCTGCGGGCGCCCGCGCTCGACTCCGCCGGCGGCCCGCCGCAGGCCAGGTTGCTGCTGGGGACCCTCGCCTACATCTGCCACCGCCTGCGCCGATAGCCGCGCACCGGAGGCGGACGCGACGACGTCCACGACGACATGACGATGCCCCCGCGTTCCGGCCGGAACGCGGGGGCATCGGTGTCCGTCAGAGCCGCCCTCAGTCGCCGATCAAGGCGTCCACGAACGCCTCCGGCACGAACGGTGCCAGGTCGTCCGGACCCTCACCGAGACCGATGAGCTTGACCGGGACGCCCAGTTCGCGCTGGACGGCGATGACGATGCCGCCCTTGGCGGTGCCGTCGAGCTTGGTCAGCACGATGCCGGTGATGTCCACGACCTCGGCGAAGACACGGGCCTGGGTCAGGCCGTTCTGCCCGGTGGTGGCGTCCAGGACCAGCAGGATCTCGTCGAGCGGACCGTGCTTCTCCACGACCCGCTTGACCTTGCCGAGCTCGTCCATCAGGCCGGTCTTGGTGTGCAGGCGACCGGCGGTGTCGATGAGCACCACGTCGGCGCCCTCGGCGATGCCCTCCTTGACCGCGTCGTAGGCGATCGAGGCCGGGTCGCCGCCCTCGGGGCCGCGTACGGTACGGGCGCCGACGCGCTCGCCCCAGGTCTGGAGCTGGTCGGCGGCGGCGGCGCGGAAGGTGTCGGCCGCGCCGAGCACCACGCTGCGGCCGTCGGCGACGAGCACCCGGGCCAGCTTGCCGGTGGTGGTGGTCTTACCGGTGCCGTTGACACCGACGACCATGATCACGCCGGGGGTGTCCTCGCCGCTCTCCGTCTTCACGACGCGGTCGAGGTCGGTGCCGACCAGGGTCAGCAGCTCCTCCTTGAGCAGGGCGCGCAGGTCCGCCGGGGTCCGGGTGCCGAGCACCTTGACCCGCTCGCGGAGCCGGTCGACGAGCTCCTGGGTCGGCACGACGCCGACGTCGGCGACGAGGAGGGTCTCCTCGATCTCCTCCCAGGTGTCCTCGTCGAGGTGCTCCCGGGAGAGCAGCGTGAGCAGCCCCTTGCCGAGGGAGTTCTGCGACCGGGCGAGGCGGGCGCGCAGCCGGACCAGGCGCCCGGCGGTGGGCTCGGGCACCTCGATCTCGGGCGCGGCCGGGGCCTCCGGCTCGAGCACCGGCGCCGGGGCGGGGGCCTCGGCCTCCGGGAGCCCGACCTCCTCGATCGTGCGGCGCGGCTCTTCCGCCGTCTCTACGGCGTCCTCCCCCACCTGCGGCTCGGCAGGCGGGGCAGTGATGGTCGGCGTGCTCGGCGGTGCCGGCGGCGGCAGCTGCTTCTTCTTGCGGCTGCTGACGACGAGCCCGCTGATCACACCGACCGCGACCAGGGCGATGACTACAGCAAGGATGAGGATGTCCATAACTCCCCCAGTATCGGCCACGGCCACGCCGGAGCCGGGAACCTGGGCGCGCGGACCAGGACGTAAGCCTCTGTTTGTCCTTTTAGCGGTACATCCATGATGATGAACGACTTCCCCTCATAACCTCCCCGACGGAGCACCCGTATGCCTGCCGAGCCCGCCGACGGCGCAGCCGAAACCGCGATCGAGACCCGCGGCCTGGAACCCGTCCCGGACGGTGAGCGCACCGGCCGGGTCCGCGAGCTCGTCCCCACCTGGGTCGCCGCCAACATCAGCGTGCTGCTGCTGACCATGGGCGCGGGGCTGGTGATCTTCAACAAGCTCAACATCTGGCAGGTGCTCGTCGTCGCGGTCGCCGCGCCGGTCGTCTCGTACGGGCTCGTCGGCCTGATATCCATCGCGGGCAAGCGCGGCGGCGCGCCCGGCATGGCCCTGTCCCGGGCAGTGTTCGGGCAGCGCGGCAACCTCTTCCCGGGCGCCCTGATCTGGGTGGCCCGCTGGGGCTGGGAGACCATCAACGCGGTCAGCGGCGCCTACGCCGTGCTGACCGTGCTCGACCTCCTGTTCGGGGTCCGCAGCAGTACCCCGCTCATCGTCGTGACCCTGGTGTTCTTCGTGGGCTGCACCTTCGTGGTCTCGGGTCTGGGCATCAACGCGCTGCGTGTCTGCTCCACCTGGTCCACGTACCTCTTCGGCGCCTTCAGCGTGCTCGTCCTCGGGTACCTGCTGTTCACCACCGACTGGTCCGCCGTCTTCGGCAAGCCGGCCGGCTCCAGCGCGATGATGATCGCGGGCATCGGCACGATCGCGGCCGGCGGGATCAGCTGGGTGCCCTCGGGCCCCGACTTCACCCGCTATCTGCCGCGCACCGCCTCCTCCAAGGGCATGGTCGGCGCGACGATCGGCGGCGCCGGCGTGGTCGTGCTCCCGATGGTCCTGATGGGCGCGGTCATGGCCGTCGGCACCCCGGACCTGGCCTCGGCCCAGGACCCGGTGTCCTTCATCGGCGAACTGCTCCCGACCTGGATCGCGGTCCCGTACCTGCTCATCGCGGTCGTCGGCATGCTGCTGATCAACTCGATGTCCATGTACTCGGCCGGCTTCACCGCGCAGACCCTGGGGATCAAGGTCCCGCGGGCCGCCGCCGTGAGCGTCAACGCGCTCATCAGCCTGGTCTTCGGCTTCCTGCTGATGGTGGTCGCGACCAGCTTCTTCGGCTCGTTCATCTCCTTCCTGACGCTGCTGGCCGTGGCCTTCTCCGCGTGGATCGGCGTCTTCGGCGTGGACATGCTGCGCCGCACGAGCTACGACGGCCCCGCGTTGCTGGACACCACGCGGACCAGCGCCTACTGGTACAAGGGCGGCTTCGCCTGGCAGGCGATGACCGCCTGGGCCCTGGCCCTGCTGGTGGGGCTGCTGTTCACCGAGGTCGACTGGTTCGCCGGGCCGCTCGCCGGGACCTGGATCGGCCGCAACGGCCTGGGCTGGGTGGCGGGCATCGTGACCTCGGGTGTGCTGTACGCCGTACTGCCGCGCACGGCGCCGGCGGCACCGGCCCCGGCCGGGGAGCGCGAGCCCGCCGGATCCCTGTCCAACTGACGCAACGTCAGCTAACGTCCCCCTTCGCCCGCCCACCCACCTCTGGCGAAGGGGGACTCCTCCATGCCCATCACCGTGGCCCGGTTCAATCTCGTCGACCCGAACGGCACCCCCGAGTCCCTCTCCGCCCGCTACAAGGCGGCCCTGGAGATGGCCCGGTACGCGGACGACCGCGGGATCGACACCATCCAGACCGAGGAGCACCACGGCACCGACAACAACTGGCTGCCCTCCCCCTTCGCCTTCGCGGGCGCGGTCTTCGGCGCGACCCGCCGGATCGCGGTCACCGTCTCGGCGATCATCGGCCCGCTGTACGACCCGCTGAAGGTCGCCGAGGACATCGCCGTCCTCGACCTGCTGAGCGGCGGCCGCCTGGTGACGGTCGCGGGCATCGGCTACCGGCCCGAGGAGTACGAGCAGCACGGCGTGGAGTGGGGCCGGCGCGGCCGGCTCCAGGACGAGCTGCTGGAGACCTTGCTGAAGGCGTGGACCGGCGAGCCGTTCGAGTTCCGCGGCCGCACGGTACGGGTCACCCCGACGCCGTTCACCCGGCCGCACCCGCTGCTCCTGGTCGGCGGCAGCTCCGAGGCCGCGGCCCGCCGCGCCGCCCGGCTGGGGTTGCCCTTCTTCCCCAGCGCGCACCTGCCGGAGCTGGAGGCGTACTACACCGCGCGGCTGGCGGAGTACGGCACGGAGGGCTTCTGCATGATGCCCGCGGCCGAGACCCCGCTGCTGCACATCGCGGAGGACCCGGATCGGGTCTGGGCCGAGCACGGCGAGCGTTTCCTGCACGAGGCGGGCATGTACGCGTCCTGGCAGTCCAAGGACATCCGCAGCGCCGTACGGTCGGCCGCGCGCTCGGTGGCGGAGCTGCGCGCGGAGGGGGTGTACCGGATCCTCACCCCGGACGAGGCCGTCGCGTACGGCCGGGCCGCGGGCGAGGCGGGGAACCTGGTCCTGCACCCGCTGTGCGGCGGGATGCCGCTGGACGAGGGCTGGCGCAGCCTGCACCTGCTGTGCGAACAGGTACTGCCCCGGCTCAAGGACTGAGCCGGGGCAGTATCGAGGAGAAGGGGCGTTGGCGGGGGTGGTTACCCCATCTCCTCCAGCGCCTTGCCCTTGGTCTCCGGCACCCATTTGAGGATGAAGGGGATCGAGAGCAGGGCGAAGAACGTGTAGATCATGTAGGCGCCCGAGAGGTTCCAGTCGGAGAGCGACGGGAACGTGACGGTGATGACCCAGTTGGCGATCCACTGGGCGGCGGCGGCCACGCCGAGGGCGGCGGCGCGGATACGGCCGGGGAACATCTCGCCCAGCAGCACCCAGACCACCACGCCCCAGGACAGGGCGAAGAAGAGGACGAAGAGGTTGGCCGCGACCAGGGCGGTGATGCCCTGCGCGTGCGGCAGCGAGATGTCGTCGCCGGTTCCGGTCTTGAACGAGAAGGCCCAGGCAGCCGTGCCCAGCGACAGCGCCATGCCCACGGAGCCGATGAGGGCGAGGGGCTTGCGGCCGAGCCGGTCCACGAAGATCATCGCGATGACCGTACCGATGATGTTCACGACCGAGGTCTCGAAGGAGTACAGGAACGAGGAGCTCGCGTCGATGCCGACCGACTGCCACAGCGAGGAGCTGTAGTAGAAGATCACGTTGATGCCGACCAGCTGCTGGAAGACCGAGAGGCCGATGCCGATCCAGACGATGGGCAGGAAGCCGAAGCGGCCGCCGAGCAGGTCCTTGAAGGTGGACTTCACCTCGGAGCGCATGGAGTGGTCGATCTCGCGGATGCGGGCGTCGGCGTCGATGCCGGAGCCCTCGACCTCGCGCAGGACCTCCTTGGCCTTCTCCGTGCGGCCGACCGAGACGAGGAAGCGCGGGGACTCGGGGATGACGAAGGACAGCAGGCCGTAGATCACGGCCGGCACGACCATCACGCCGAGCATCCACTGCCAGGCTTCGAGCCCGCCGATCTCACCGCGCTGGTCGCCGCCCGCGAGGTTGAGGATGGCCCAGTTGACCAACTGCGAGACGGCGATGCCGATGACGATGGCCGCCTGCTGGAAGGAGGCGAGCCGGCCGCGGTAGGCGGGCGGGGAGACCTCGGCGATGTAGGCGGGGCCGATGACGGAGGCCATGCCGATGCCGAAGCCGCCGATGACGCGCCACATCGCGAGGTCCCACAGGGCGAACGGCAGCGCGGATCCGATGGCGCTCGCGGTGAACAGGACGGAGGCGATCTGCATGCAGCGGATTCGGCCGATCCGGTCGGCGAGGCGGCCCGCGGTGGCGGCACCGATGGCGCAGCCGATCAGCGCCGCGGCGATCACCTGGGCGAGCGCCGCCGAGCCGACGTCGAAGCGGTCGCGGATGGCCTCCACCGCGCCGTTGATGACGGAGCTGTCGTAGCCGAAGAGGAAACCGCCCATGGCAGCGGCCGCGGTGATGAAGATGACGTGGCCGAGGTGGTCGGGCTGAGCCGGGTTTCCACCGCCTGACGCGGGTGCGTTCGCTGTGCTGGTCAAGGTGCGCTCCTGGGCCCGGCGGCAACGGCGGGCTGTGTGGGGGATTCGTCGTTGCGCGTGTTCCTCTAGTGGCGCACAGCAAACTGCGCACCACCACCTGAACGTCAACACGCCAGAGCAGAGCCTATGGCTTCACTTTCTGAAGTCAAGAGTCGGAGTGGTCGCAATCGCCCCACGGACTGTCAGGTTTTGCCTTCACTATCTGAATGATCGAATGAGCGGAGACGCTGGCTGATCACCTTGGAGACGCCATCTCCCTGCATCGAGACGCCGTAGAGCGCGTCCGCGACCTCCATCGTCCGCTTCTGGTGCGTGATGACGATCAGCTGTGAGCTCTCCTGGAGCTCCTCCATGATCCGGATCAGCCGCTGCAGATTGGTGTCGTCGAGCGCGGCCTCGACCTCGTCCATCACGTAGAACGGGCTGGGGCGCGCCTTGAAGATGGACACCAGCATCGCCACGGCTGTCAGCGAACGCTCGCCGCCGGAGAGCAGCGACAGCCGCTTGACCTTCTTGCCCGGCGGACGGGCCTCCACGTCGATGCCGGTCGTCAGCATGTTGTCGGGGTCCGTGAGGATCAACCTGCCCTCGCCGCCGGGGAACAAGCGCGAGAACACGCCCTCGAACTCCCGGGCCGTGTCCCGGTAGGCCTCGGTGAAGACCTGCTCGACGCGCTGGTCGACCTCCTTCACGACTTGAAGGAGATCGGCCCTCGTCCTACGGAGATCCTCCAGCTGCTCGCTGAGGAACTGGTGGCGCTCCTCCAGGGCGGCGAACTCCTCCAGGGCGAGCGGGTTGACCTTGCCGAGCTGCTGGTACGCACGCTCGGCGACCTTGAGCCGCTTCTCCTGCTGGGCCCGGACGAAGGGACCGGGCCGGTTGCGCGGGTCCTGCGGATCCTCCGGCAGCACCTCGCCGTCGGCGGGCGGGGACGGGGGTACGGGCTGGTCGGGGCCGTATTCGGCGACCAGCCCGGCGGCCTCGATGCCGAACTCCTCCAGCGACCTGGCCTCCAGCGCCTCGATGCGCAGCCGCTGCTCGGCGCCGAGCACCTCACCTCGGTGGACCGAGTCGGTGAGCTTGTCCAGCTCCCCCTTCAGTTCCCGGCCGCGGTTGCGCGCCTCGCCGAGCTCCCGCTCGCGCAGGCCTTTCGCCCGTTCGGCCGCCACCCGCTCCTCGTCGGCCCTGCCGAGCGACACCTCCACGTGCGCGAGGAGCTGCCGGGAGCCGTCGGCCACCGCCCGGGCCACCTCCGCCTCGTGGCGCAGCCTCGCCCGGCGCCGCTCGGCGCGGGCCCGGGCCTCGCGTTCCGCACGGGCTCCGCGGTCCAGCGAGTCCGCGCGGCCGGCCAGCCCCTTGACCCGCTCCTCCAAGGTCCGCAGCTGCAGCCGGGCCTCCATCTCGGTCTGCCGGGCGTTGGCGCCGTCGGCCGCGAGCCGGTCCCGCCGGGAGCCGTCCGGCTCCTCGTCCACCGGCATCTCCTCGGCGGTCGCGAGCCGCTCCGCGCACTCCTCCACCTCGGCCAGCGCCTGCTCCAGGGCCTCCTGGGCCCGGGCCGCGGCGGCGGCGCTGCGTTCGGCCTCGCCCGCGGCGCCCTTCGCCTGCCCGGCGAGGCGCCCGAGCTGCTGGGCGACCCCGGCCCGGGCCTGTTCGGCGGCGCGCCGCCGCTCGGCGAGCTCCTCGACCAAGGCGGCCGCGTCCTGACGGTGGTTCTGGGCGGCCGTCCGGGCCTCGGTCAGTTCCGCGCACCGTACGCCCAACCGGTCCAGCTCGGCCGCGGCCTCGTCGACGGCGGCCTGCACCTCGATCAGGCTGGGCGCGCCGGCGGAACCGCCGTGTGCGAGGTGGGCGCCGAGCACGTCGCCGTCGAGGGTCACGGCCACCGCGTCGGGCCGCTCCGCGACCAGCGCCTCGGCCGCGTCCAGGGTCGCGACCACGACGTGGTCCCGCAGCACCCATTCCACGGCCCGCCGCACCTGCGCGTCGCCGCCGACCAGCGCGGCGGCCGGTACGGGAGCACCCGTGGGCCCGCCGGCCGCGACCGGCTCGGGGGCCTGGGCCGGGGCCGGGGACTGGCCGGAGGCACCCACGCTCGCCGCCGACCGTGGGGCGGGCGCGGGAAGGTCTCCGTCCCGGGAGGGGGCCGGGTGGGGGAACGCTCCTCCGGCGACCGCTCCCCCGGCGACCGCTTCCTGTGCCCCGTCCGCCGGTCCGGCCGAGGCCTGGCCCGGGACGCCGGGCGCCGCCGGGGCGATCAGCAGGGTGGCGCGGCCCGCGTCCGTCTCACGGAGGTGGCGGATCGCCTCGGCCGCCGCTCCCGGGGAGGCCACCGCCAGCGCGTCCGCGGCCGAGCCCAGTGCGGCGGCCACGGCGACCTCGTACCCGGAGGTCACCGACAGCCGCTGCGCCGCCGGTCCCAGCAGCCCGGCCAGCCGCTCCCGCGCCGCGAGCAGCGCGCCCGTACCGTCCTTGCGGCGCAGCCCCAGCGCCAGCGCGTCGCGCCGGGCCGAGACGGCCGCCCGGGAGCGCTCCGCCTCGGACAGCTCCTCCCGGGCGGCGGACAGCTCCGTCTCCGCCCGCGCCAGCCGGTCCCGCGCGTCCTCGTGGTCGGTGTCGGCCGACGGGTCGTCGAGGCCGCCGACCTCCTCCGCCAGGGCCTCGTACTCCTCCTGCGCGGCGGCGGCCCGGGACCGGGCCGCGTCCCGCGCCGTGACGAGCCGGTCGATCTCGGCCTGCGCCGCCCCCGCGCGGGAGCGGGCCGCTCCGAGCCGCCCGGTCAGCCGGGCCAGTCCCTCGCGCCGGTCGGCGATGGCCCGCGCGGCGTCCCGCAGCCGGCGTTCCTCGGCGGCCAGCTCCTGCTCCAGCTCCGCCCGGTGCTCGGCGGTGTCCTCCAGCGCCCGCGAGGCCGCCTCCAGAGCCGCCGTCAGTTCCGCCTCCTGCTCGCGGATCCGCGCGGCCTCCCGTTCCATCTCCTCGGGGTCGCGGCCGCGCCGCTCCTCCTCGGGCGGAGCCGAGGCACTCTTGACCCGGGCGTCCGCCAAGGAGGTGGTCCCCCGGACGCGTTCGGCGAGCTGCGACAGCTCGTACCAGGTCTGCTGGGCCCGCTGGAGGCGTGGCGCGAGCTCCCGTACCGCTTCCTCCAGCTCCGCCTCACGCCGCACGGCGCCCGCGAGCTGGGCCTCGGCGGCCTCCTTGCGCTCCTTGAGCGCCGCCTCGTCCGCGATCTCCGCGTCGAGGGCGCGCCGCAGCACGACCAGGTCGTCGGCGAGCAGGCGCAGCCGCGCGTCGCGCAGGTCCGCCTGGATCACGGCCGCCCGTCGGGCGACCGCCGCCTGCCGTCCCAGGGGCTTGAGCTGGCGCCGCAGCTCGTCGCCCAGGTCCTGGACGCGGGCGAGGTTGGCCTGCATCGCGTCCAGCTTCCGCAGCGCCTTCTCCTTGCGCTTGCGGTGCTTGAGTACGCCTGCCGCCTCCTCGATGAAGGCGCGGCGGCCCATCGGATCGGCGTGCAGGACGGAGTCCAGCTGCCCTTGTCCGACGATGACGTGCATCTCGCGGCCGATGCCCGAGTCGGACAGCAGCTCCTGGATGTCGAGCAGGCGGCAGGTGTCACCGTTGATCTGGTACTCGCTGCTGCCGCCGCGGAACATGATGCGGGTGATGGTGACTTCGGCGTAGTCGATGGGCAGCGCGCCGTCGGAGTTGTCGATCGTCAGGGACACCTCGGCGCGCCCGAGCGGCGGGCGCCCCGTGGTCCCGGCGAAGATGACGTCTTCCATCTTCCCGCCGCGCAGGGACTTGGCCCCTTGTTCGCCCATGACCCAGGACAGCGCGTCCACCACATTGGACTTGCCGGATCCGTTCGGGCCCACGACACAGGTGATTCCGGGCTCGAAGCGCAGGGTGGTGGCGGATGCGAAGGATTTGAAGCCACGCAGGGTCAGGGACTTGAGGTGCACGCCGCCGGACTCTACCTTTCGCGTCCGGTTTCACCCATGAAGGTGCTGGGCACAACTGACGCCAATGGGATCAGGCCCCCCACCTGGCCCTGTGGTCCCTGACACGGCCGTCGGGGGAAGGGGGCGCGGGGAAGACCGCGCGCACGAGGCGGAAGAGGAAGAGGCGGAGGACGCGGAAAGAAAGAAGGGACGCCGAAGCGTCCCTTGCAGATCATGCGGGGCTGGAGTCGAGCGTCGGGTGAAGCACGGGTCAGGTGAGCGCAGGCTCCGCCTGGGGTACGTCGATGTCGATGCTGCCGAGCAGCGAGTCTCCGTCGTGCTGAGCGGCGGCCGCGTTCAGCGCGTCATTTTCGGACTGAATCCGTACGAGCTCGGACTCGAGGTCCTGGACGCGCTGCTGAAGCCGTCGCATCTCGGCGAGGAGTCGCGGGTCGGAACCGCCGACGTAACCGAGAAGCGCCTTTGCCATGATGGATGGTCCTCCACACTGAGTGACCGACCGAAGCGGTGTGGGTCGTGAGGGAATCGCACCCGCGGATGTCCGGCAGCGACTGACAGTCACTGCGCTTACTACTGCCAACACTGCCAAACAGCTCAGGTGCGCGGGGCTTCCAGCGTCTCACCAAAAAGTTTGACGGTCAACACGATCACGCCCCGTATCCACGGGCGCCCCGGTCCCCGCAAGGGATGTGGAGATCATCCTCATCTTCGAGCCTTCCACGGATCACCCTCGTCGGCAACGCGTCGGCGACGAATGCGCAGTTCCGACCGTGTGCGGACGCTCAGAGATGTGATGAGTGCATGATCAGTCGATCGGTCATCGCATCCCGAATCCGTCATAGCCACCGCGCGGTGTGCCCCAGATCTCTGTCACTCCGTCCACCCGCCCGGGCGTGTCGGAGGAGCGCAACCAGTCGAGCAGCCGGTGGCAATTCTCACGTTGACCTTCGGCGACCACCTGTACTCGCCCGTCGTCGAGGTTGAGCGCGAAGCCGACGACCCCGCCGATCTCCAAGGCGTTCTCCCTGGTGAACCAGCGGAAGCCCACTCCCTGCACACGGCCGCGCACCCATGCGGTCAGACGGACCTCTTCATTCATGCGTGAACGCTAACCGGACCGGCACTTTCGGGTCACATCGCCCCCTGGGGCCCATGCCGTACAGTCGCGCAGCAATGAACTCACCCATTTGGGTGGGTAAGGGTTGATCTTGAACCGGCAAGGAAGGCACGCTCCGATGGGCCGTCACCGTCTCCCCGCCGCGCCGCACAGCGGCGGCAAGCGCGGCACCGCCCTGCGCACCGGCCTGCTGGGCGTCTCGGTGGCCGTCGCCCTCGGCACCGCGGCCGTCACCACCGGCATGGTGCCGGTCGCCGGATCCTTCCCTTACGTGGGGGTCAGCCCTACGGAGTCCCCCACCCCGGCGGCCAAGGCCAAGGCCTCGAACGACCCCGGCGCGGCGCTGCGACAGCAGAACGGCCTCGTGAACCTGTCCGGCCGCGCCTCCGCGGGTACCGGCTCGGGCAGCGCGTCCCCGAAGCCTTCCGCCTCGGCCGCCCCGTCGGCGGCCGCCTCCCCGAGCCCCTCGGCCTCGCCGAGCGCTTCCGTGTCGCCGAGCGCTTCCGCGTCGCCGTCCGCCTCGCCGAGCGCCGCGCCCTCGTCCTCGGCCGCGCCGGCCCCGACGAGCAAGGCCCCGACGAGCAAGGCACCGTCGGCCAAGCCCCCGTCCCCCAAAGCCCCCCGGACGAGCCCCGCCGCACCGGTCGCGCCGACCGCTCCGGCGCCCGCCACGAGCCAGGCACCCGCCCCGGCCCCCTCCAAGTCGGCCACCCCCGCGCCCCGCCCGCCCCTGGACGGCCACTCCGCGGAGGAGGCCGCCGTCGTCGAGCTGGTGAACCAGGAGCGCGCGCTGGCCGGGTGCGGCCCGGTCCGGGCCAACCCGCCGCTCGCGACCCTGGCCGGAGCCTTCAGCCTGGACATGGCCACCCGCGGCTTCTTCAGCCACGAGGACCCCGAGGGCAACAGCCCCTGGGACCGCGCCACCAAGGCCGGGATCGCAGGCCTCGGCGGCGAGAACATAGCCCGCGGCCAGGGTGACGCCGAGGCCGTGATGAAGGCCTGGATGAACAGCCCGGACCACAAGGCGAACATCCTGAACTGCGAGTTCCGCACCCTGGGTGTCGGCGTCCACGTCTCGGCCGGCGGCCCCTGGTGGACCCAGGACTTCGGTTTCTGAGGCGGGCCCGCGAGGGCTCAGACCGCGGCGGCGGCCAGGGCCGCGCGGCCCGCGATGACGATGCGGGTCTGCTCGGTGACCCGGCGGCCCAGGTGCTCGGCGGTCGCGATGTCGGCCTTGTGGACCGCGTCCGCGCCCTCATCGGAGTTGGACTGCGCGGCGGCGCCGGCGAAGAAGCCGAGGCGGTTCAGGTCGTTCTCGGAGGCGGTGCTGGAGTTCCAGCCCGGCTTCAGGCCCAGGTTGATCCAGCTCATGCCGTGCTGCGCGGCCAGGATCTGGAAGAACTGCAGGGTGTGCAGCTTGTCGCCGCTCTTGGAGGCGGAGTTCGTGAAGCCGGCCGCCACCTTGTCCTGCCAGGCGTCGCCGAACCAGCGCTTCGAGGAGGCCTCGGCGAAGACGTGGAAGGCGCCGGAGGCGGTGCCCATGTACGTCGGGGAGCCGAAGACGATCGCGTCGGAGGCGTCGAGCAGCTCCCACTGGGCGTCGTCGATCTCGTCGACCTTGATCAGGTGAACGGTCGCCCCGGCGTCCACGGCGCCGCTGCGGACCGCCTCCGCGACGACGGCGGTGTGGCCGTAGCCGGAGTGGTAGGCGATCGAGACGACGGGGGTGTGCGTGATTGCGGACAAGGCTGATCTCTCCCTCGGGAAAACTCTCGTCGCGGCACAGGGCGTGGCGCGACGAGAGAAAGAGAATCACTAACTTTTAGAAAGCGCAACCCTCGGGTTAGCGCTGCCGGGGAGTACGCTGGTCCGCATGGAGACCCCCGCCTGTACCGAAGCGATCGACACCGAGCAACCGTTCGACGTCTTCGCACGCGCCTGCCCGTCCCGGGAAACCCTCGAGCACGTCACCGGCCGCTGGGGCAGCCTCACCGTGGGCGCCCTGCGCGAAGGCCCGTGCCGCTTCAACGAACTGCGCCGCCGCGTGGAGGGCGTCAGCGAGAAGATGCTCTCTCAGACCCTGCACGCGCTGGAACGCGACGGCATAGTCAACCGCGAGGCACAGCCCACGAACCCGCCGCGCGTCGACTACGAACTGACCCCGCTCGGCGTCGAGGTCGCGGACCGGCTGCTCGCGCTCATCCACTGCCTGGAGGGGAACATGCCGTCCGTACTGGGTGCCCGGGAGACCTACGACACCACGCGCGGCGGACGCTGACAGCGCGGGCAGAAGTAGCTCGACCGGTTCATCCACGGCCGGCGCCGTATCGGCGTACCGCAACGTCGGCAGGGTTCGTCCTCGCGCCCGTAGGCGTCGAGCGAACGATCGAAGTAGCCCGACTCCCCGTTCACGTTGACGTAGAGGCTGTCGAAGCTGGTGCCGCCGACCGTGAGAGCGGCGTTCATGACGTCCCGGGCGTGGCCGAGGAGTTCCGCGCTCCGAGGGCGGGTGAGGCTCGCGGTCGGGCGCTCGTAGTGCAGCTTGGCGCGCCACAGCGCCTCGTCCGCGTAGATGTTGCCCACCCCGCTGATCAGCGACTGGTCCAGCAGCGCCCGCTTGACGGTGGTCCGCTTGGCGCGCAGCGCGAGGTGGTAGGCGCCTTCGTCGAAGAGCGGGTCCAGGGGGTCGCGCGCGATGTGCGCGATCACGTCGGGCAGGCCGTCGGTACTGCCGGCCGCGACCTCGTGCAGCGAGAGGCCGCCGAAGGTCCGCTGGTCCACGAAGCGCAATTCGGTCCCGGCGTCATCGTCGAAGCGCACCCGGATCCGCAGGTGCTTCTCGTCGGGGGCGTCCTGCGGCTGCACCAGCAACTGCCCGCTCATCCCGAGGTGCCCGAGCACGGACAGGTCCCGGCCCTCCAGCGGCAGCCACAGGTACTTGCCCCGTCGCCGCGGCACTCCCACGGTCTCCCCGCGCAGCCGCGCCGCGAAGTCGGCCCCGCCGCCCGGATGCCGTCGAACGGCCCGCGGATGCAGGACCTCGACGGCCTCGACGGTCCGCCCGGCCACCCAGCGCTCCAGCCCCCGCCGCACGACTTCGACTTCGGGCAACTCGGGCACGGGGCACCTCCGGTGGAGTGGATCTGACGCTCCCGGCGAGCGTACCGGCCGCCGGAAACGGCAACCGCCCGCCCCTGCGAGGCAGGGGCGGGCGGGTACGTACCGAAGGAAGGGTCAGGCGTCCGGCGCCGAGTCGGCGGGCGTCGGCACCCCGCCGTTCTCGGTCCCGGCCGAAGCCGGAACCTCGGCCGGAGCGGTGGTCGCGGCAGCTGCCGCGGCCGCGATCCGCTCGTCCGCGGCGGCGCGGATCCCACGCCATGCGGACTCCGCGGCCTGCTGTTCCGCTTCCTTCTTGCTGCGGCCGGTGCCGGTGCCGTACGAGACACCACCGACGCGAGCGGCAGCAGTGAAGGTCTTCTCGTGGTCCGGACCGGTCTCGGAGACCAGGTACTCGGGCACGCCAAGGCCTTCGGCCGCCGTGAGTTCCTGGAGACTGGTCTTCCAGTCCAGGCCGGCCCCGAGGTTCGAGGACTTCTCGATGAGCGGGTCGAAGAGCCGGTGAACCAGCTCCGAGGCCGCGTCGAGGCCCTGATCGAGGTAAACCGCGCCGATCACCGCTTCAAGGGTGTCGGCGAGGATGGAGGCCTTGTCCCGGCCACCCGTGCCCTCTTCGCCCCGGCCGAGCCGGATGAAGGAGCCGAGTTCGAGGCCGCGCCCGACCTCCGCCAGTGCGCGCGAGTTGACCACCGCGGCCCGAAGCTTGGCCAGCTGGCCTTCGGGGAGATCCGGGTGGGTCGTGTACAGCGTGTCCGTGACCACCAGGCCCAGCACGGAGTCCCCGAGGAACTCCAGGCGTTCGTTGGTGGGCAGACCGCCGTTCTCGTACGCGTACGAGCGGTGGGTCAGTGCACGCACCAGAAGGGCGGACTCGAGTTGATACCCGAGCCGCCCTTCCAGAAGCTTGTGGGACGAGGCCGCGTTGTTACTGTCTGCCTGCTTCTCAGCGTTGGACAGCTCAGACATTGCGCCTCTCACCAGCCGCTCAGACCTCGAGGACCTGGCGCTTGTTGTAGGTGCCGCAGCTCGGGCACGCAATGTGCTGGAGCTTCGGCTCCTGGCAACGCTCGCACGAAACCAGGGTGGGGACCGCAGCCTTCCACTGCGACCGGCGGTGGCGCGTGTTGCTGCGCGACATCTTCCGCTTCGGAACAGCCACGGCTACTTCTCCTGCTTCTCGGCGGCGCCCTGAACTCCGTCAGAGGCAGTGCCGCTCATGTTGTCCTTCTCGTCGTCCTGATCGGTCACGACGAGTCCCTGCAATGCCGCCCAACGGATGTCGACGGCGTCATGGTGGTGGTCCGGGTCGTCGTTCAGGCTGAGCCCGCAATCGGGGCACAGTCCGAGACAGTCCTCCCGGCACACCGGCTGCATGGGCAGTGCGAGCACCACCACATCCCGCAGCACGGGTTCGAGGTCGAACAAGCCGTCCTCGAGGAAGAGCGTGTCCTCGTCGTCCTCGGCGTCGTCGGCCGGTTCCGCCTTGGAGCGGCTCCGGTCGTCGGCGTCAGGGTACGAGAACATCTCCTGGAAGTCCGCCTTGAGCTCGCGCTCGACGGACTCCAGACACCTTACGCACTCCCCCACGGCCGATGCACGGGCGGTGCCTGTGACAAGCACCCCTTCCATGACCGACTCCAGGCGGAGCTTGAGCTTCACCGGGGCGCCTTCCGGCACTCCGATGACGCCGACGAGACCGAAGTCCGCCGGTGCCGCGATCTCACGGGACAGCCGCTGCATGGCACCAGGACGCCGGCCCAGCTCGTGCGTGTCGAACACGAGGGGGTTGCGGTGGTCGAGGCGGGTATTCAGGGCCGTTCCTGCTTTCACAGATCGCTGAAGATCAAAAAATGCTGCATATATGCCGCACGTAAGGGCAGCACAGATCGCGGTGCATACGCGCGACCGAACAGCCAGGATACCCGGCGCGGCGCCCAGCGCCCAATCCGGCCCTACCGCCCCTGTTCGTACTGACGCAGCTGGTCCAGGTTGATCATGCTCGTGTCGAAGAGGCTGGTCTCGTCGAGCGAGGGCTGCTGGGCCTGCGGCTGGTACGCGGCGTAGGGGTCGGGCTGCTGCTGGTAGGCCCCGTACGGGTCCGACTGCTGCTGGTAGCCGGCGTACGGGTCCTGGTAGGAGTACGCGTCCTGCTGCTGGGCGGCGGGTTGGGGCGGCTGCGCGGGCTGCTGGTAGGCGTACGTGTCGTAGACGGGCTCCGCCTGCGCCGGGATCGGCGCCTGCCCGTGCGGCTGCTCCGGCTCGGCCAGGCCCGCCAGGAAGTCCGAGTCGCTCGCCGAGCGGGACTGCTGTCCGCCGACCGCGTCCTGGGCCGCCATGTGGACCCCCAGGTCGTCCGTCGGGACCCGGCCCAGGAGCTTCTGGCGACCGCGGCCCACGGCCTCCAGGGTCTTGGAGAGCACCGCCTCGAAGGTCGCCAGCTTGGTGTCCACGTAGGCGTCCGCCTGCTGCCGCTGCGTCTCGGGGTCGTGGCTGCGCTCGGGCGCGTCCATGTCGGGGTAGCCGTGGTCGTCCAGACCCGGGCCGCGGCCCAGCAGCTTCTCCCGGCCCCGGTCCACCGAACCGATGGTCTTGGTCAGCACGACCTCGAAGTTCGCGAGCTTGCTGTCGACGTAGTCGTCGGCCTCGGCCCGGATCTCCTCCGCCTCCCGGCGGGCCTCCTCCAGGATCCGGTCCGCCTCGGCCTGGGAGCGCCGTGCGATCTCGGTGTCGGAGATCAGCGAACCGCGCTGGTTGTGGGCCGCGTCGATGATCCGCTCCGCCTCCCGGCGGGCCTCCTCGACCACCTGCTCCCGGCCGCCGATGAGCTCCTGAGCCTGCGCGAGGGAGCCGGGCAGCGCCTGGCGCACCTCTTCGAGCTGCTCCAGCAGCTCGGCGCGGTTGATCACGCAGGAGGCCGACATGGGCATGGATCGGGCGCCGCCGACGGCCGCGACGATCTCGTCGAGCTTCTTCTGCACGTCCATGGGGGCTCGCACTCTCTCGGCCTCAGGCGGTTCCTGAGACGGACGGGACGACTGTAAGGCCACGGGGTGTGCCCCCGACACCGCCTGACGCCCTGTCGGTCGGTCAGCGGTCGCGCAGCCGTTCCAGGAGCGCCGCGTGGACGTGCGCCGGCAGCAGGTGGGCGACGTCGCCGCCCCAGGTGGCGACTTCCTTGACCAGCGAGGAGGACAGGAAGCTGTAGCTGGGGATCGTCGGGACGAACAGCGTCTCGACGCCCGACAGGCCCAGGTTCATCTGGGCCATCTGGAGCTCGTAGTCGAAGTCGCTGACCGCGCGCAGGCCCTTGACGATGGCCGGGATCTCCCGCTGCTTGCAGAAGTCGACGAGGAGGCCGTGGAAGGACTCGACCTGGATGTTCCCGTAGTCGGCGGTCGCCTCGCGGATCAGCTCCATCCGCTCCTCGACGGTGAACAGGCCCTTCTTCGACTCGTTGATCCCCACGGCGACGTACACGACGTCGTACAGCCTGGAGGCCCGTCCGATGATGTCGAGGTGTCCGTTGTGGATGGGGTCGAAGGACCCCGGACAGACGGCGCGGCGCAACTGAACTCCCTCGTTCATGAGTCTTCGTGGGTGGAGTCGGCGCGGCCGTACCACAGGGTGCCCTCGCCGTACTTGCGCGACCGGAGCGGCTCGAAGCCCTCGGGCCACGGGAAGGCGCCGCTCCTGGTGCTGCGCTCCACGGTGACGAGCGCATCGTCCGTGATCCAGCCGTTGGACCGGAGTGTGAGGAGGATCTCCCGCAGGTCCGCGCTGTCCACGACGTACGGCGGGTCCAGGAAGACGATGTCGTACGGGTCCCCGGCGGCCTTGGCGGCCACGATCTGCTCGGCCTTGCCGGCGCGGAATTCCGCGCCGGGCAGGCCCAGCGTCCGGATGTTGTCCCGGATCGCCTTGGCGGCCTTGGCGTCGGCCTCGACGAGCAGGGTGTGGGTGGCGCCCCGGGAGAGGGATTCCAGGCCGACGGCGCCGGAGCCGCCGTACAGGTCGAGCACCCGGGCCCCTTCGACGCCGTGCAGCGACTCCCAGGTGGAGAAGAGGCCTTCGCGCATCCGGTCCGAGGTGGGCCGGGTGCCGGTGCCGGGGGGCACGGCCAGCCTTCGCCCGCGGGCACTGCCGGCGATCACGCGGGTCATCTGGGGTCCTTCGGTACGGCGGTGGGTGGAGTGCCCCGGCGCTGCCGCGGCACTCCAACGATAGGTCGTACCGCTCAGCCCTTCTCCAGGTACTGCTCGCGCTCGGTGTCGAGCAGGGCGTCCAGCGCGGTCCGCAGCCCCGGCAGGCCCTCCAGGGTGGGGTCGTCGGCGACGACGCGGGTGGCCTCCTCCCGCGCCTCGGCGATGACCTCCTCGTCCTCGATGACGGCGAGCATGCGCAGCGAGGAGCGGACCCCGGACTGGGCCTGGCCCAGGACGTCGCCCTCCCGGCGCTGTTCCAGGTCGATCCGGGAGAGCTCGAAGCCGTCGAGGGTGGCGGCGACGGCCGCGAGCCGGGCGCGGGCGGGACTCGCCTCGTGCATCTCGCTGACCAGCAGGCACAGGCCGGGCGCGGAGCCGCGGCCGACGCGTCCGCGCAGCTGGTGGAGTTGGGAGACGCCGAACCGGTCCGCGTCCATGATCACCATGACGGTGGAGTTGGGGACGTTCACCCCGACCTCGATGACGGTGGTGGCGACCAGCACCTTGACCTCGCCGGCGGCGAACCGGCGCATGACGTCGTCCTTGTCGGCGGGGTCCATGCGGCCGTGCAGGACCTCGACGCTCATCCCGGCCAGGGGTCCGCGGGTGAGCTGCTCGGCGATCTCCACGACCGCGAGCGGCGGCCGCTTGTCGCCGTCGTCCTCGGTGGCCTTCTTCTTGGGATCGTCCTCCCCGTCACCGATGCGGGGGCAGACCACATACGCCTGGTGCCCCTTCTCGACCTCCTCGCGGACCCGCTCCCAGGCCCGGGCGAGGAAGTGCGGCTTGTCCTTCGAGGGCACCACGTGCGTGGCGATCGGGGAGCGTCCGGCCGGCAGTTGGTCGAGGACGGAGGTCTCCAGGTCACCGAAGACGGTCATGGCGACCGTGCGCGGGATCGGGGTCGCCGTCATGACCAGCAGGTGCGGGGGCTGCTTCCCCTTGGACCGCAGCGCGTCGCGCTGTTCCACCCCGAAGCGGTGCTGTTCGTCGACGACCACCAGGCCGAGGTCGTGGAACTGCACCTTGTCCTCGATCAACGCGTGCGTGCCGATCACGATCCCGGCCTCGCCGGTGACCAGGTCGAGCAGGGCCTGGCGGCGCGCCGGCATCCCCATGGAGCCGGTGAGCAGGACGACCTTGGTGCCCTGGTCCGAGCCGCCGAGCATGCCGCCCTCGGCGAGCTCGCCCATCATCTCGGTGATGGAGCGGTGGTGCTGCTGGGCGAGCACCTCGGTGGGCGCGAGCATGGCCGCCTGCCCGCCGCTGTCGACGACGGCGAGCATGGCCCGCAGCGCGACCATCGTCTTTCCGCTTCCGACCTCGCCCTGGAGGAGGCGGTGCATGGGGTGTTCGGTGGCCAGGTCGTCGAAGATCTCCTTCGAGACCTTCTGCTGGCCGTCGGTGAGGGTGAAGGGGAGCTTGGCGTCGAAGGCGTCGAGCAGGCCGCCGGGGGCGGGGCGGCGCGGGACGGCCGGGAGTTGGGAGTCGGCGTGCCGGCGGCGGGCCAGGGCGACCTGGAGGACGAAGGCCTCGTCCCACTTGAGGCGCTGCCGGGCGTCCTCGATGTCGGCCTTGGTGCCCGGCCGGTGGATCTTCGACAGCGCCTCGGTCAACGGGACCAGTCCGCGCCCCTCGCGCAGGGCGGCCGGCAGCGGGTCCACGGCGTCCTGGGCGCTGGGCAGCACCGCGTCCACGCACTTGGCGATCTTCCAGGACTCCAGCTTGGCGCAGGCCGGGTAGATCGGGATGAGCTGGTTGGCGAAGGCGGTCGCGGCGTCCCGGTCGGAGGCGTCCTGGGAGAGCGGCTCGTAGGCGGGGTGGGAGAGCTGGAGCTTGCGGTTGAACATGCCGACCTTGCCCGCGAACATGGCGCGCGTCCCCGGCAGCAGGTCCTTGTGCGGCTTGTGCACACCGGCGCCGAAGAAGACCAGCTGGAGGCGGCCGCTGCCGTCGGTGATGGTCACCTCCAGGCGCTTGCCGCGGCCTCCGTTGAAGGTCAGGATCCGGGCGTCGGCGACCTGCGCGACGACGGTCACGTGCTCGTCGATCTGGTCGGAGAGCTCGGCCAGCGAGGTCAGCTCGCCGCGCTCGGCGTACCGCCGCGGGTAGTGGTGGAGCAGGTCCAGGGCCGTGTGCAGGCCGAGCTGCTCGGCCAGCACCTTGGCGGTGGCGGGACCGAGCGTCTTCTTGAGGTCTTCGTCGAGCGCGGGCACGTGTTCCATTGCACACCATCGCGCTGACAAGCCCGCTATTCCACCCCGATGAGGAGCGGTGCCGAGTACCGGCCGCCCCGGTAGGTGACGGTGTCCACGGCGAGGTGGCCGTGCTGGACGTAGGCCTCCAGGCGTTCGGCGACGGCGTCCGGTACATCGGGTCCCAGGACCAGGGTGACGAGTTCGCCGCCGGAGCCCAGCATCCGGTCCAGAACGGCCTCGGCGGTCTCGGGCAGGCCCGCGCCGATCACGGCGACGTCCCCGTCGATGAGACCGAGCACGTCGCCGGCCTGGCAGATGCCGGCCGAGGTGAAGGACTGCCTTTCGGCGACGGCCAGTTCCCCGTACCGGGTGGCTCCGGCCGCCGCGGTCATGGCGACCACGTCCTCGTCGAAGCTGCCCTCCGGGTCGTGCACCGCGAGGGCGGCCAGGCCCTGGACCGCGGAGCGGGTGGGGATCACGGCCACCCGTACGCCTTCGGCGCGGGCCTGTTCGGCCGCCGCGGCCGCGGCGGCGCGCAGGTCGGCGCCGCCCTGCAGCAGCACCACCTCGCGGGCGTGCGCGCGGCGGACCGCGTCGAGGAGTTCGGCGACGGCCGGCGGCTCCCCGGGGCGTACCAGCACGGTGGTCGCTCCCGCCTCGCCGCAGAGTCCGGCCAGTCCCTCGCCGGGGACGACGGCGACCACGGCCCGCTGGGCACGCTCGCCCCGCGCCCGGCGGCGTTCGTCCCCGAAGTGGGTGATCCGTATCCGGTAGGGCCGCCCGGCCACGACTCCGGCCTCCACGGCGGCGCCGGGGTCGTCGACGTGGACGTGGACGTTCCACAGTCCGTCGCCACCGACCACGACCAGCGAGTCGCCGAGTCCGTCGAGGCGTTCGCGCAGTTCGCCGACGGCCGCCTCGGAGGCCTCCAGCAGGTAGATCACCTCGTACGCGGGCCCGTCCTCCTCCTGCGCGCAGGGGTCCGGCGACTGCGGTACGGGCACCGCGCGGCCACGGACCGGTTCGACGACCGGCTCCTCGCCGGACAGCGCCTGCCACAGGGCGCCGAAGACGACGACCAGCCCGCAGCCGCCGGCGTCGACGACCCCGGCCCGGCCCAGTGCGGCCAGCTGCCCGGGGGTCTCGGCCAGGGCGGCGCGGGCTCCGTCGTAGGCGGCGCGGGCCACCTCGGCCGCGGTCCCGGCGGCGGCTCCGGCCGCCTCGCCGGCCCGGGCGGCGGCGCCGGCGACGGTGAGCATGGTGCCCTCCACCGGGTGCGCGACGGCCGCGTACGCCTCCTCCGCGGCCCGGGTGAGCGCGCGGGCCAGCAGCCCGCCGGGGCCCCGCTCCCCCGGTTCGGCGGGCCCGGCGGGTTCGTCACCGAGTACGTCGGCCACTCCGCGCAGCAGCTGCGCCAGGATCGTCCCGGAGTTCCCGCGGGCTCCCACCAGCGCCCCGTGCGCCCAGGCCCGTACGGCCTCGGCCAGGGAGGTGGTCCGCGCTGTGCCGTCGGTCACCTCGGGGAAGGCGTCGGCGAGGCCGCGGTCGGCCGATTCCGCGGTGAGGTAGAGGTTGGTGCCGGTGTCCGCGTCGGCGACCGGGTAGACGTTGATCGCGTCGATGTCCTCGCGGGCCCGGCCCAGTGCGGCCAGGGCGAGCGAGCTCCAGGTGCGCACCGCTTCGGCGTCGAGCTCGTCGGCGGGCTGCGGCTGAGGCTCGTGCGGCACCGGGCGTTCCTCCTTGTGCGGGCCAGGGTTCACCGCAGGGTAACGAAGGACCGCCCGGGCGTCGGGACCGCGGGGCGGGGGCAGCGGCGACCATGGTAGTTTTCTTGGACGGACGCAGTCGTTGTATGCTGCTCCGGTTGCCCGACGAGAGTCGGGCCATTCCCCCGGCAAACCACTTCAGATCTCTGAATCCGGTGCGCCGGTTTCACTGTAATTGCATCTGAAGTCTTGGAGTGACCTATGGCTGCCAACTGCGACGTTTGCGCCAAGGGGCCCAGCTTCGGCAACAACATCTCCTTTTCGCACCGCCGCACCTCGCGTCGCTGGAACCCGAACATCCAGCGCGTCCGTGCCGTGGTCAATGGGACGCCGAAGCGCCTCAACGCCTGCACCTCGTGCATCAAGGCCGGCAAGGTCTCGCGCTGACGCCTCCCGTCGTAGCGCAGCCCTTTCCGGTTGCCAAAAAGGCCGGTTCACCTCTGGTGAGCCGGCCTTTTGCCTTGTCCGGGGGGCCTGCCGGAGGCCCTGCCGACAGTCCGGCCGGAGGCCCGGCCGGACTGTCGGGGCACGGTCAGCGCCACTGCCAGGCGTGATCCACCGGGCCGATGCCCCCGCCGAGCGCGAAGCCGGCGGCGATGGCGCCCGTGACGTACTCCTTGGCGGCCGTGACGGCCTCCGGGACGGTCAGTCCCTTGGCCAGGCCCGCCGCGATCGCGGAAGCGAGGGTGCAGCCGGTGCCGTGGGTGTGCCGGTTGTCGTGGCGGGGGGCGCGCAGCCAGCGTTCCTCGGTGCCGTCGGTGAGCAGGTCCACCGCCTCGTGGCCGTGCGCCGCGAGGTGTCCGCCCTTGATCAGCGCCCACCGCGGCCCGTGGTCGAGGATCGCGTCGGCGGCCCGCCGCATGTCGTCCTCGGTCTCCACCACCACGCCGGTGAGCTGGGCCACCTCGTCCAGGTTGGGGGTGGCCACGGTGGCCCGCGGCAGCAGCTCCTTGCGTACGGCGTCCAGCGCCGAGGCGGCGAGCAGCGCGTCCCCGTGCTTGGAGACCCCGACGGGGTCCACGACGGCCGGGGCCCGGGTGTCGGCGAGCAGCGCGGCGACCGTCTCGACGAGGCCGGCGGAGGAGAGCATCCCGGTCTTCACGGCCCGGACGCCGATGTCGTCCACGACGGCCCGGTACTGGGCCGTGACGGCCTCGGCGGGCAGCTCCCACACTCCGCGTACCCCGAGCGAGTTCTGCGCCGTCACGGCGGTCACCACGCTCATGCCGTGGACCCCGAGCGCCAGCATGGTCTTGAGGTCGGCCTGGATGCCCGCGCCGCCGCCGGAGTCGGATCCGGCGACGGTCAGGCACAGCGGCGGGGCGGTGCTCACAGCACGCCGTCCTGGGGGGCCGGGTCGGTCCCGAAGTGGTCCCAGCCGCCGGTGCTGGTCCAGGGCGCCCCGTCGACGGTCACCTGGGGCAGCGCGGAGCGGTTGAGCACCTCGCCGATGACCTTCCAGCGGGCGGGGAGCTTCACGTCGGGCGGGAAGGTCGCCACGATCGCGTGGTCCTCTCCCCCGGTGAGGACCCATTGCAGCGGGTCCACGCCGACGGCCTGGCCGATGTCGTGCATCTGGGTCGGGATGTCGACCGCCGCCGAGCGCAGGTCGATCCGTACCTTGCTGGCGTCGGCGATGTGCCCGAGGTCGGCGATCAGGCCGTCGCTGACGTCGGTCATGGCGGTGGCGCCGAGTCCGGCGGCCGCGGGGCCCGCGTGGTACGGCGGTTCGGGGCGCCGGTGGGCCTCGACGAAGGCCCGCGGGGAACGGAAGCCGCGCGAGAGCACGGCGAAGCCGGCCGCGGACCAGCCGAGCCAGCCGGTGACGGCGACGACGTCGCCGGGCTGGGCGCCGGAGCGCAGGACGGGTTCGTGGTTGCGCAGGTCGCCGAGGGCGGTGATGGCGACGGTGATGACGTCCCCGCGGACGACGTCCCCGCCGACCACGGCGGCGCCGGCGACCTGGCATTCGTCGCGGATCCCGTCCATGAGCTCGGTCGGCCAGGTGACCGGGAGTTCGGCGGGGACGACGAGGCCGAGGAGCAGCGCGGTCGGCACCGCGCCCATGGCGGCGATGTCGGCGAGGTTCTGCGCGGCGGCCTTGCGGCCGACGTCGTAGGCCGTGGACCAGTCGCGCCGGAAGTGCCGGCCCTCCAGGAGGATGTCGGTGCTCGCCACGACGCGCCGGTCGGGGGCGGACACCACCGCAGCGTCGTCGCCCGGTCCGAGCCGGACCGCCGGGGTGGTGGTGAGCCGTGAGGTGAGCTCCCTGATCAGCCCGAACTCCCCCAGCTCGCCGACAGTGCCCTTCATCGCTGTGCCCCTTCTTGCCCAGTCCGCTTGCGGTCGCGAGCCGTCTCAGCTCTGGGTACCGTCAACAGATACGTCAACTTCTGCTCTCCGTACGCCCCGCTGTGCGTGGCGCCGGGCCCGCGGGTCTCCCCGCGGCGCACGGCGACGCGGTACCGTGGCGTCCCTTCTTCCCCCGGCCCGTTCAATCGTGTGGGGCCCACCCGAAGGTTAGGGGAAATGATCCTCGTGGCCGCCCTGGAGGTTCCGTGGTACAGGCGTACATCCTTATCCAGACCGAAGTGGGCAAGGCGTCGTTCGTCGCCGAGTCCATCGGCCAGATCCCGGGGGTGATCCAGGCCGAGGACGTGACGGGTCCGTACGACGTGATCGTGCGTGCCCAGGCCGACACCGTGGACGACCTCGGCCGTATGGTCGTCGCCAAGGTCCAGCAGGTGGAGGGGATCACCCGCACCTTGACCTGCCCGGTGGTCCATCTGTAGCCCCCGTCTACTCTTGGCCGGTGATGTCCCTCCACCACCGGCCCCTGCGTGTCCGCGCCCTGTCGGCCCTGCCCGCCTCGATGGCCCTCCTGGCCGTCGCGGCGTGCTCTCCGGGCGGATCCGAAGCCCGGGTGTCTCCTCCGCCCACGCCGCCCGACGACGTCGCGCGGCTCTGTGCGGCACTGCACAAGGAGCTCCCGGAGAAGGTGGCCGGCCTGGCGCGGACCCGAACCGAACCGGAATCCGATCTGACCGCCGCGTGGGGCGGTTCGGCGATCGTACTGCGGTGCGGTATCCCCAAGCCCCCCAAGATGCTCGATCCGAAGCAGGACGGCGTCCACGTGAACGGCGTGGCCTGGCTGCTGGAGAAGCTGGGCGACGGTTCGGGCGGGGGGTTCCGGTTCACCACCGGGATGCGGCTGGCCTACACCGAGGTCCAGGTCGACAAGGAGCATGCCACGGATGCGGGGATGCTGGTCGGCCTGTCCACGGCGATCTCGGCGACCGTGCCCGAGGGCATTTCCTCCTACTGAGTGCCGCGCGCCCGTCGCCCCATGCCGGGTACCCGGCACACCGCCGCCCGCCGACCGCCTTCGAAGGCGGTCGGCGGGCGGTCGGCTGTGGGGACGACGCTCGGGTCTCAGCGCAGGCCGGTGGAGCGGCGCAGGGCCGCCTGGATCAGGCTGTCCACCAGCTCCGGGTACTCGATGCCCGTCTTCTGCCACATCAGCGGGTACATGGAGATCGGGGTGAAGCCCGGCATCGTGTTGATCTCGTTGATGACGAAGCTGCCGTCCTCGGTGAGGAAGAAGTCGGCACGCACCAGGCCCTCGCACGACGCGGCCTCGAAGGCCTCGATCGCGAGCCGCTGCACCTCGGCGGTCTGCTCCGGGGTGAGCGGGGCGGGCACGATCCCGGAGGCGGAGTCGATGTACTTCGCCTCGAAGTCGTAGAAGTCGTGGCTGGACACCGGCGGGATCTCGGCCGGGACGCTCGCGCGCGGCCCGTCCTCGAACTCCAGGACGCCGCACTCGATCTCGCGGCCGCGCAGCAGCGCCTCCACGATGATCTTCGGGTCGTGGCGCCGGGCCTCGCGGATCGCGGCGTCGAGGCCGGAGGCGTCGTCGACCTTGGTGATGCCGATGGAGGAGCCGGCCCGGGCGGGCTTGATGAACAGCGGCCAGCCGTGTTCGGCGGCGAAGTCCAGGATCTTGCCCGTGGCGGCGTCCCGGTCGGACTCCCACTCGCGGGGCCGGATGGTCACGTACGGGCCGACGCTCAGCCCGAAGGAGGTGAACACCCGCTTCATGTAGTCCTTGTCCTGGCCGACGGCCGAGGCGAGGACGCCGGAGCCGACGTACGGGATGCCGGAGAGCTCCAGGAGGCCCTGGAGGGTGCCGTCCTCGCCGTACGGGCCGTGCAGGACGGGGAAGACGACGTCGACCTCGCCCAGGGCCTTGGGGACGGCGCCCGGTTCGGTGTAGACGACCTGGCGGCTGGCCGGGTCGACCGAGAGCACGACGGCGCCGTCCTCGGAGTCGGCGAGCTCCTCGACACTCGGGAGCTTGCGGTCGGCGATGGCCATCCGCTCGGGCTCGTCGGCGGTCAGCGCCCATCGGCCGTCCGTGGTGATGCCGATGGGCAGCACCTCGTACTTGGAGCGGTCGATGGAGCGCAGCACGGCGCCCGCCGTGACGACCGAGATGGCGTGTTCCGAGCTGCGGCCGCCGAACACGACGGCCACGCGGGGCTTGCGGCCCTGCTGCTCAGGGGTCTGGGGGAGGTTCTCGCTGCTCATATCGCCACGAGAGTACCCGCTCAGACGTGCGGAATGGAGTCAGCGACGTTCCGGTTTGGCGCTGCGGCCCATCAGGTCCTTGAGCGCGACCAGGGTGGGCTTGCCGTGGTGGACGATGTCCACCACCGTGTCGGTGATCGGCATGTCCACTCCGTGGCGGCGTGCCAGATCCGCCACCGACTGGCAGGACTTGACGCCCTCGGCGGTCTGCTTGGTGACCGCGATGGTCTCCTCCAGGGTCATCCCGCGGCCCAGGTTGGTGCCGAAGGTGTGGTTCCGGGAGAGCGGCGAGGAGCAGGTGGCGACCAGGTCGCCGAGGCCCGCGAGGCCGGAGAAGGTGAGCGGGTCGGCACCCATCGCCACGCCGAGGCGGGTGGCTTCGGCGAGTCCGCGGGTGATGAGCGAGCCCTTGGTGTTGTCGCCCAGGCCCATCCCGTCGGCGATGCCGACGGCGAGGCCGATGACGTTCTTGACGGCGCCGCCGAGCTCGCAGCCGGTGACGTCGGTGCTCGTGTACGGGCGGAAGTACGCGGTGTGGCAGGCGGCCTGGAGGCGCTGGGCCACGCCCTCGTCCACGCAGGCGACGACGGAGGCGGCGGGCTGGCGGGCGGCGATCTCGGCGGCCAGGTTGGGGCCGGTGACCACCGCGATGCGCTCGGCGGGGACCTTGGCCACCTCCTCGATGACCTCGCTCATCCGCTTGGCGGTGCCGAGTTCGATGCCCTTCATCAGGGACACGAGCACGGTGTCGGGGGCCAGCAGGGGCGTCCACGCGGCGAGGTTCTCGCGCAGGGTCTGGGAGGGGACGGCGAGGACGGTGAAGTCCGCGCCGGCCGCGGCCTCGGCCGGGTCGGTGGTGGCCCGGAGGTTCGCGGGGAGTTCGACACCGGGGAAGTAGTCCGGGTTGGTCCGGCCGATGTTGATGGAGTCGACCACCTCCTGGCGGCGGCCCCACAGCGTCACCTCGCAGCCCGCGTCGGCGAGCACGATGGCGAAGGCCGTGCCCCAGGAGCCTGTTCCGAAGACGGTCGCCTTCACGGGACGTGTCACTTGTTGCCCTCCCCTGCGGCCTTGCGCCGCTGTTCCGCCCTGGCGTTGCGATGGTCGTACGGCTGCTCGGGCGCGGTCTCGCCGCGCACCTCCTCCAGCAGCGCGGTGATGGCCGCCATGATGACCTCGGTGACCTCCCGCAGGACCTCCGGGGTGGGTTCCCGGTCGTAGTAGGCGGAGAGGTCCACCGGCGGTCCGGCGAGCACCTGGAGGGTCTTGCGCGGGAAGAGCCGGACCTTGTTCTCCTTGGCGTAGGGCGGCATCGCGAGGTTCGCGCCCCACTGGGCCACCGGGATGACGGGTGCCCGGGTGATCAGCGCCACGCGGGCGGCGCCGGTCTTGCCGGCCATCGGCCACATGTCGGGGTCGCGGGTGAGGGTGCCCTCCGGGTAGAAAGCCACGCATTCACCGCGCTCGATGGCGTCCACGGCGGCCCGGAATGCGTCCAGGGCGTTGGTGGACTCCCGGTAGACGGGGATCTGCCCGCTGCCACGGAGGATCGCCCCCACGACGGGGACCTTGAAGAGGGCCGCCTTGGCGAGCAATCGGGGCACGCGGCCGCTGTTGTACTGGAAGTGCGCGTACGAGAGCGGGTCCAGATACGAGTTGTGATTGACGGCGGTGATAAAACCGCCCTCGGCCGGAATGTGCTCGATTCCCCGCCAGTCCCGCTTGAAGAGCACTACCAGCGGCGGTTTTGCGATGACCGCCGCCAGGCGGTACCAGAAGCCGATTCTGCGGCGGGACACTCGGACACCTTCCTCTAGGACCGGTGCGCGGCTTGGGCACCTCGTCGGCCGGACAAGTGTCACCCCACGCCCGGTCTCTGTCGAGAACACCGTACGCCCCGCTCACCCCGCCGGACTCCCGGGTTGCCCGGGCGGAGGTGACAATGGGCCGACACATGACCCGGCCATGACCTGACCATGGCCGAAGGATGTGCCGGAGCGCACCGGAGGGAAGGGGTCCGTCACGAACGCCGTCTGGAGTCTGGTGGTCCCGCTGAAGCCTCTGGCGGTGGCGAAGAGCCGTCTCGCGCGGTCCGTGGGCACCTCTCGTCCGGGCCTTGCCCTGGCCTTCGCCCAGGACACCGTCGCGGGGGCCCTGGCCTGCGCGGCGGTCGCGGATGTGGTGGTCGTCACGGACGACGCCTCGGCCGGTGCGGAACTGGCGCGGCTCGGGGCGCGGATCGTCCCCGACGCCCCGGCGGCGGGGCTCAACGCGGCCCTGGACCACGGGGCGCGGGCGGTGCGGTCGGGCCGGCCGGGCGCCGCGGTGGCCGCGCTGAACGCCGATCTGCCGGCGCTGAGACCCCCGGAATTGCAACGCGTGCTCGAAAACGCTTCGGTATTTCCGCGGGCATTTCTGGCGGATGCGGCCGGAATCGGGACGACTCTGCTTTCCGCCGCGCCGGACGTGGAATTGGCCCCCTCGTTCGGTGGGCCGTCACGGGCCAGGCATTCGGCCTCGGGGGCGGTGGAAATCGCGCTGGCGGACGTCGACAGCGTGCGCCGGGACGTGGACACGGCGGCCGATCTACGGACCGCTCTCACCCTCGGCGTGGGGCGTCACACCGCCCGATACAGTGCCCGTATGCAGGCGACCGCGTACACGTACGACTCCCAGACCCGCAGCGGCAGTGTGCTGCTGGACGACGGCACTCCGGTGCCTTTCGAGGCCCCGGCCTTCGACGCGGGCGGCCTGCGGCTGCTGCGGCCCGGGCAGCGGGTCCGGATCGAGACGGACGGCGCGGGCGCGCACCTGCGGATCACCCTGGTGACGCTGCAGACGTTCTGAAGGCACGCCCGCCCGCGCCCCGGACGGGGCTCCGGCGGGCCGAACGCACCGCGGGCCGGCTCCCCCGCACGGGGAAAGCCGGCCCGGCCTGTGTGACGCGTGCCCCTACTTCTTGCGGGCGGTGGTCTTCTTCGCGGTGGCCTTGCGCGTCGCCGTCTTCTTGGCGGGCGCCTTCGTCGCTGCGGTGACCTTCTTGGCCGCCGGCGCGGTCTTCTTCGCCGCGGCGGTGGTCTTCTTCGCGGCGGGCGTGGCCTTCTTGGCCGCGGCGGTGGTCTTCTTGGCGGCCGCGGTGGCCTTCTTGGCCGTGGCGGTGCTCTTCACCGCCGCCTTCTTGGCGGTCGCCGTGGCCTTCTTGGCCACGACCTTCTTGGCGACCGTGGTCTTCGCCGCGGCCTTCTTGGCGGTGGTGGCCTTCTTCGCGGCGGCCTTCTTGACCGTGGCGGAGGCACCACCCGTGAGGCTGCCCTTGGGCGCCTTCTTCACGGACACCTCGCCACCCTTGGGGAGCTTCTTGGTGCCGCTGACCAGGTCTTTGAAGCCCTGGCCGGCACGGAAGCGGGGCACAGAGGTCTTCTTGACCCGGACGCGCTCACCCGTCTGCGGGTTGCGGGCGTAACGGGCCGGACGGTCGACCTTCTCGAACGAGCCGAAGCCCGTGACCGAGACCCGGTCGCCCGCGACGGTAGCGCGGACGATCGCGTCCAGTACCGCGTCGACAGCATCCGCGGCCTGCTGACGGCCGCCCAGCTTGTCGGCAATCGCTTCTACGAGCTGCGCCTTGTTCACGTCTTCCCCTTCGGAGACTTCGCCAGAACGAATGTGTTCAAGCTTATTTCGCACGTTAGGCGGATATATACCGCAAATCAAACACGAAACGGGCTAATCACCCTAGTGCCGCAACGCTGTAGGCCGTTACGGAGTTCCTTCGCATCAGTCGCCTTCAGGGAATCGACCCTCGTCGAGGTCCTTCATCAACCTGTCCAGGCGCCTGGCCGCATCGGCGAGATCATGCTTCGTCGCGGCCGTGACGACCAACAGCTTCCGGGACAGCGCCATCCTTACGCCCTCCGGGACTTGCAGTGAGCGCACCCGTGTGTGTGCTTCTTTCAACCGGTCCGCGACGAGTTCGTAGAGCTCGAGTTGACTGTCGCGTTCCATGCACAGATTGTGCCATCTGGGGCGAGTTGTCGCCTCACGGGGCCTCAACAAACGGCTGTGCCCCCCGCCGGAGGGCGGGGGGCACAGTGTTGTCGATGTGATCACCAGAAGGTGAATAAGCGCTGATCAGGCAGGAATCAGACCTGAATCGTGCGCGGCTTGAAGGTGGGTCGGGCGCTTTCGTACGTGGCGATGTCCGCTTCGTTCTGAAGGGTGAGCGAGATGTCGTCCAGACCCTCCAGCAGACGCCAGCGGGCGTTGTCGTCGAGTTCGAACTCCGCGACGACGCCCTCCGCTCGCACCTGGCGGTCGACCAGGTCGACCGTGATCTCGGCGGTCGGGTCGGCCTCCGTCAGCTTCCACAGCTGCTCGACGGTCTCCTGCGGGAGGACGACGGTCAGCAGACCGTTCTTCAGGGAGTTCCCACGGAAGATGTCGGCGAAGCGGGAGGAGATGACCGTCTTGAAGCCGAAGTTCTGCAGGGCCCAGACGGCGTGCTCGCGCGAGGAACCCGTACCGAAGTCGGGGCCGGCGACCAGGACGGTCGCCCCGGCGCGCTCCGGGCGGTTCGTGACGAACTCCGGGTCCTTGCGCCAGGCCTCGAAGAGCCCGTCCTCGAACCCGTCGCGGGTGATCTTCTTCAGCCAGTGGGCCGGGATGATCTGGTCGGTGTCGACGTTGCTGCGGCGCAGCGGGACGGCCCGGCCGGTGTGGGTGGTGAAGGCTTCCATGGTTCAGACTCCGGCGGTCGCGTCGGCGGCGGACAGGTCGGCGGGCGAGGCCAGATGGCCCAGCACCGCGGTGGCGGCGGCCACCTGCGGGGAGACCAGGTGGGTGCGCCCGCCCTTGCCCTGCCGGCCCTCGAAGTTGCGGTTGGAGGTGGACGCGGAGCGTTCACCGGGAGCCAGTTGGTCGGGGTTCATGCCCAGGCACATCGAACAGCCCGCGTGCCGCCACTCGGCGCCGGCCTCCTTGAAGACCTTGTCCAGACCCTCTTCCACGGCCTGCAGGGCGACCCGGACCGAGCCCGGGACGACCAGCATCCGTACGCCGTCGGCGACTTTGCGGCCGTCGATGATGCCGGCGACGGCGCGCAGGTCCTCGATGCGGCCGTTGGTGCAGGAACCTACGAAGACGGTGTCGACCTTGATGTCCCGCAGCGGCTGCCCGGCGGTCAACCCCATGTACTCCAGGGCCTTTTCGGCGGCCAGGCGCTCCGAAGCGTCCTCGTACGAAGCCGGGTCGGGGACGTGGGCCGACAGCGGCGCGCCCTGGCCCGGGTTGGTGCCCCAGGTGACGAAGGGGGACAGCGTGGCGCCGTCGATGACGACCTCCGCGTCGAAGACCGCGTCGTCGTCGGTGCGCAGGGTCCGCCAGTACGCGACCGCCGCGTCCCAGTCCTCGCCGGTGGGGGCGTGGTCGCGGCCCCGCAGGTAGTCGAAGGTGGTCTGATCAGGGGCGATCATGCCCGCGCGGGCACCGGCCTCGATCGACATGTTGCAGATGGTCATGCGGGCTTCCATCGAGAGCTGCTCGATGGCCTCACCGCGGTACTCCAGGATGTAGCCCTGGCCGCCGCCGGTGCCGATCTTGGCGATGATCGCCAGGATCAGGTCCTTCGCGGTGACGCCGTCGGCCAGCTCGCCGGTGACCGTGATCGCCATCGTCTTGGGGCGGGCCAGCGGCAGGGTCTGGGTGGCCAGTACGTGCTCGACCTGGCTCGTGCCGATACCGAAGGCCAGCGCGCCGAAGGCGCCGTGCGTGGAGGTGTGCGAGTCGCCGCAGACCACGGTGGTGCCGGGCTGGGTCAGACCCAGCTGCGGTCCCACGACGTGGACGACGCCCTGCTCGACGTCGCCCAGCGAGTGCAGGCGCACGCCGAACTCGGCGCAGTTCGCCCGCAGCGTCTCCAGCTGGGCGCGGGAGACCGGGTCGGCGATCGGCTTGTCGATGTCGAGGGTGGGGGTGTTGTGGTCCTCGGTCGCGATGGTGAGGTCGAGGCGTCGGACCTTGCGGCCGGCCTGGCGCAGCCCCTCGAAGGCCTGCGGGCTGGTCACCTCGTGCAGCAGGTGCAGATCGATGAAGAGGAGGTCGGGCTCGCCTTCGGCGCGCCGGACGACATGGTCGTCCCAGACCTTCTCCGCGAGTGTCCTACCCATCGCTTTCCCTCCGGCCGGCCGGTTGTGCCGGCGCTTCATAGAGATCTTGTGCGCCGTGCCGCCCGTACCCCACGTCCCGGACGACGGCTCGGACCCAGTGGTTCGTGGACCCGCACATACAGACTCGCTCGTTCTTGGAAAAATTGAACTTGCGTTTCACAGTGTGAGACGCGAATATCGTTTCATGGACAACTCTAGCGGCGTCGGCGTTCTCGACAAGGCAGCTCTGGTATTGAGCGCACTGGAGTCCGGTCCGGCCACCCTCGCCGGGCTGGTCGCGGCGACAGGGCTCGCACGACCCACGGCACATCGCCTTGCCGTGGCACTGGAACACCACCGGATGGTGGCGAGGGACATGCAGGGCCGGTTCATCCTCGGACCGCGGCTGGCGGAGCTCGCCGCCGCGGCCGGCGAGGACCGCCTGCTGGCCACGGCGGGACCGGTACTCACCCACCTCCGTGACGTGACGGGAGAGAGCGCGCAGCTCTACCGCCGTCAGGGAGACATGCGCATCTGCGTGGCGGCCGCGGAGCGGCTCTCGGGTCTTCGGGACACCGTCCCGGTGGGCTCGACGCTCCCGATGAAGGCCGGTTCGGCCGCGCAGATCCTGATGGCGTGGGAGGAGCCCGAGCGGCTCCACCGCGGCCTTCAGGGCGCGCGTTTCACGGCGACGGCGCTCTCGGGCGTACGGCGTCGCGGCTGGGCGCAGTCGATCGGCGAGCGGGAGCCCGGCGTGGCCTCGGTCTCGGCGCCGGTGCGCGGGCCGTCGAACCGCGTGGTGGCCTCCGTATCGGTCTCCGGGCCGATCGAGCGGCTGACCCGCCACCCGGGCCGGATGCACGCCCAGGCCGTCATCGACGCGGCCGCCCGACTCACGGAGGCGCTGCGCCGCTCCGGCTGACCTTCCGTCCCACCTGTTCACCCCCGGGCCCGGGGGCGCGTACGACGCCGCACACGTCCTAACACGCGCCTCCGGGCCCGCACTTGTCCGCGCGCCGACGCAACGCGAAAGAGGCCCTCCGCGATGAACGCGGAGGGCCTCTTCGATGCGTACCCCCGACCGGATTCGAACCGGCGCTACCGCCTTGAGAGGGCGGCGTGCTAGGCCGCTACACAACGGGGGCTAGCTGGTGCTGCTGTTACTGCGCTGGGCTACCAGGACTCGAACCTAGAATAAGGGAACCAGAAACCCTCGTGTTGCCAATTACACTATAGCCCAAAGTGGTCTAGACCAGACCAACAGTACCCCCGACCGGATTCGAACCGGCGCTACCGCCTTGAGAGGGCGGCGTGCTAGGCCGCTACACAACGGGGGCCCTAGCGATCCTGCATCAAGACGTCCGGGTGCGACCCTGGAGATCTCGCGGGAAGGATCTGTACCCCCGACCGGATTCGAACCGGCGCTACCGCCTTGAGAGGGCGGCGTGCTAGGCCGCTACACAACGGGGGCAAAGCACTGCGTTACTGCTGCACTGCGCTGGGGTACCAGGACTCGAACCTAGAATAAGGGAACCAGAAACCCTCGTGTTGCCAATTACACCATACCCCACCAAAAGTCAACCCCTTACCGGGGCTTCTCTTCGGGTGGCGCCTCCGTCCGGCCTTTCGGCCCGCTCCGGCGGCGCAGAAAGAACATTACCGGATGCCTGACCGTGCTCCAAAACGGGTATCCCGTGCCAGCAGCTGTGGAAGCTGGTCAAGGCCTTCGATGCGGTGCGCCCCCTCGGGCCCGGGGCCGCGGCCGCCGGTGCGGTCGATCCAGACGGCCGTCAATCCCGCGTCACGCGCTCCCCGCGCGTCGATCTCCGGCTGGTCCCCCACGTACGCCACTTCGCCGGGCGGCAGCCCGAGCGCTTCGCACGCGGCGAGGAAGGCGCCCGCCTCGGGCTTGCTGATCCCGAGTTCGACGGCGCAGACCAGCACCTCGAAGCGGTCGCGCAGGCCGAGGTCGCGCAGCTTCGGGTCCTGGTTCGCGGTGGAGGAGTTCGAGAGCACCCCGTGTCGGTAGTCGGCCGCGAGGGCGTCGAGGGCGGGGACCACGTCGGGGAAGACGACCCAGGCGGACTTGTAGTGCTCCACGTACCGGTCGAACCAGACGTCGGCCTCGTCCGCGGTCATCGCGGGCCGCTCCAGGAACTCCCGCACCCGCTCCTGCCGCTGCCCCTGGAAGGTGCCCTCGCCGGCCGCGAAACGCGCCCAGTGCCGGTCGGTGATCTCCCGCCACAGTGCGAGCGCCTGCGCGGGGGTCCCGTACCGCTCCGCGAGCCGCTCGGCCTCCAGCTGGCGCGCGAGTCCGGCGGCGTCGGCCCCGGTGTAGTCGAAGAGGGTGTCGTCGATGTCCCAGAGAACCGCTCGGATGACCATGCCCCAAGTATGCGAAACCCCTGGGGAACACGTCTCACGGACACAGGAAGTGGAATTCGATTGTCCACTTCTATTCTTCCTGGCCCTCGGGGTCGCCGTCCGCATGCACTCCGGTGCCGCCCCCGGCGATCTCCGTCCAGGAAGCATTTTCTTCTCCTGCGACTCCGACCTGACCGGCTCCCGGATCAGCCTCACCGGCACGAGCGGCTGGGAGGGCGAGCGGTCGGCCGGCGCGCGGGGCGAGTGGCAACTGCCTTGCTCGCCACGTTCGTTCCGGCCGGATGCTCGGCCCGGGGAACGGCGCAGGACAGCGCGTCGCGACCCGCGGACGCCGGCGACGCGTAGCCTCCGGGCGGCGTTCCATAAATGGTCCGCGCGCATGGAGGAAAAGGGATTCGCCTACGCGTCACCGATGCACGGCGCAGGCCGACGTGACCTGCACGGCGTCGCGTCCCGATCTGTTGAACCCGTGGTTTTCCATGGAGTCGGAAATCCAGCGGCCGATGATCGCGGCGGATACGAAGGTGCTCCAGGAGCCGCGCGAGCCGCACAGCACTCAGGCCCGGACCCCTGGCAACTGCCTCGGGGTCCGGGCCTGATCGTCGTACGGTGCCGCTAGGCGGCGAGCTTCGCCAGCGTCGCGTCGATGCGGGCCAGGGACCGCTCCTTGCCCAGGATCTCCAGGGACTCGAAGAGCGGCAGGCCGACCGTGCGGCCGGTGACGGCCACGCGGACCGGCGCCTGGGCCTTGCCGAGCTTGAGGCCGTGGGCCTCACCGGCGGTCAGGACGGCCTGCTTGAGGGACTCGGGGTCCGTCCAGTCCGCCGACTCCAGGTTGGCGCGCGCCGTGGTGAGCAGCGCGGCCGGCTCGCCCTTCATCGCCTTGTCCCACGAGGCCTGGTCCGACACCGGCTCCTTCAGGAACAGGAAGTCGACATTGGCCGTGATGTCCGACAGGACGGTCACCCGGGTCTGGGCGTGCGGGGCGATCCGCGCCCAGGCCTCGGCGTCGAAGTCCTCGGGCGCCCAGTTGGCGTGCGGGGCCTGCAGCCACGGGGCGCAGGCGTCCGCGAAGGCCTTCGGGTCCAGCAGGCGGATGTGGTCGCCGTTGATCGACTCGGCCTTCTTCAGGTCGAAGCGGGCCGGGTTGGCGTTGACCCCGTCGATGTCGAACTTCGACACCATCTCCTCGATCGAGAAGACGTCCTGATCCTTGGAGAAGGACCAGCCGAGGAGCGAGAGGTAGTTCAGCAGGCCCTCGGGGAGGAAGCCGCGCTCGCGGTACAGGTTGAGCGAGGCCTCGGGGTCGCGCTTGGAGAGCTTCTTGTTGCCCTCGCCCATCACGTACGGCAGGTGGCCGAAGGCGGGGGTGCTCTTGGCGACGCCCAGTTCGATCAGCGCCTTGTAGAGGGCGATCTGGCGTGGGGTGGAGGAGAGCAGGTCCTCGCCGCGCAGGACGTGCGTGATCTCCATCAGCGCGTCGTCGACCGGGTTGACCAGCGTGTAGAGCGGGGCACCGTTGGCCCGGACGATGCCGAAGTCCGGCACGTTGTCCGGGGTGAAGGTCAGCTCGCCGCGGACGAGGTCGGTGAAGGTGATCGGCTCGTCGGGCATCCGGAAGCGGACGATCGCCGGGCGGTGCTCGCCCTGGTACGCCTCGATCTGCACGGGGGTGAGCTCGCGGCAGTGGCCGTCGTAGCCGGAGGGCTTGCCGGCGGCGCGGGCGGCCGCGCGGCGGGCGTCGAGCTCTTCGGTGGAGCAGTAGCAGTGGTACGCGTAGCCGCCGTCGAGCAGCTTCTTCGCGACGTCCGCGTAGATGTCCATGCGCTCGGACTGGCGGTACGGGGCGTGCGGGCCGCCCACCTCGGGGCCCTCGTCCCAGGTGAAGCCGAGCCAGCGCAGCGAGGCGAGCAGCTGGTCGTAGGACTCCTCGGAGTCGCGGGCCGCGTCGGTGTCCTCGATGCGGAAGACGAACGTGCCGCCGTGGTGGCGGGCGAACGCCCAGTTGAAGAGTGCGGTCCGGACCAGGCCCACGTGGGGGTTGCCGGTCGGGGAGGGACAGAAACGTACGCGGACGGGTCCGTTAACCACGCTTGATCACCTTGTTGGTGAGAGTGCCGATGCCTTCGATGGTGACGGCGACCTCGTCGCCGACGTTGAGGGGGCCGACTCCGGCCGGGGTCCCCGTGAGGATGACGTCGCCGGGGAGCAGCGTCATGGCCTCGGAGATGTGGACGATCAGGTCCTCGATGGACCGGACCATGTCGCTGGTGCGGCCGAGCTGGCGCTGTTCGCCGTTGACCGTGCACTGGATGGTCAGGTCGCTCGGGTCCAGGTCGGTCTCGATCCAGGGGCCGAGGGGGCAGGAGCTGTCGAAGCCCTTGGCCCGGGCCCACTGCTTCTCGCGCTTCTGGACGTCGCGCGCGGTGACGTCGTTGGCGCAGGTGTAGCCGAGGATGACGTCCTTGACGCGCTCCTTCGGGACCTCCCGGCACATCCGGCCGATGACCACGGCGAGCTCCGCCTCGTGGTGGAGGTCCTGGGAGAAGGAGGGATACGTGATCGGGTCGCCCGGGCCGACCACCGAGGTGGAGGGCTTGAAGAAGGTGATCGGGGCGTCGGGGACCTCGTTGCCGAGCTCCGCCGCGTGCTCCGCGTAGTTGCGGCCGATGGCCACGACCTTGTTCGGGAGCACGGGCGGCAGCAGTCGGACCTTGCTCATCGGAACCTTCGTGCCCGAGAGCTCGAAGTCCGCGAAGGGGATGCCCTTGATGATGTCGAGCACGAGCGTGGAGTCGTCGCCGGGGGCGCCGTCGCCCTCGACCGCGCCGAACGCGACGTTGCCGTCGATCGAGAACCTGGCGATGCGCACCTGTTGCGTCTGCCCCTCTGTATTTCCGCTGGCTGGAGTCTGCGGACCCCAGGCTAACGCGGCGGGCAGCGGCGCTTCACGTTCCTTTGCGGGGTGGCTACTCCGCGGCGGCGGCGACCGGCACGTTCATCAGGACGGTGCGGCGCGGGTTCGCGGTCTGCGTCGGCAGCTCGACGGAGTGCTCCGGGGTGGCCGGTGCCGCCTGCAGCTCCTCGGCGTCCTTGAGGTGCGCAAGGGTCGTGCGGCGGGGGTTGGCTATGTTGCGGAACATCGTCGTCGTCTTCATCGGAGTTCGGGGTCCTCGGTTCGATCTGTGAGTGTCGGCTGTCGCATGCACCAACCCTGGCGCCAACCCTTTAAGGGGCAAGGCTAAACATCTGAATCCCCCGGCGAACCGGGAAGTAATGGCCATGGCTATGTGAGTTTGCTCACCCTTGACCCGGCAATACCGGCATAATGGACAGCCAACCCGACGCCACGAAACGGACATTGCGCCACTGAATGCGCCATTCCGCTCCTGATCATCTCGACTGGGACACCTTGACAGTCGCGTTGTTTGGATAATGTAAGTCCGGTTTCTACCGAATGCAGTCGCACACGGTGTAGCCCTTCTGTCACAAGTCGTGACCGACTCTCCGGGCCGGCGCTCGCACCTTGTTGGAGATCCTCCACTGTGCTGGAATTCGCGGGACCGCCGCGGGAATCAGCCGGCGCGCAGGTGGCGCGACACCGCGCCGAGCGCGGTGGCACAGAGAGGAAGACGCGCCGGTCACCGACGACCACCATGGGGCGGCAAGTGCCCCACGACTCGACACCGTCCCACCGGTCGCCCGGCGGGACGCCTGGTCCAGAGGTTGCGACGCTAGTGCAGGGACGATTCAAGAGGGATGGCAGCGCTGCGGCGGAGCAGGAGCCGCGCGGCGGGACCGACCGTGGCTCCTCGCCCCAGCACGCCCAGAACCGCGGGCCGGCTGTCGAAGGCGCAGGCCCCGACACCTCCGCCGCGGTGAAGGCGAAGGGCCGTGGGAAGTCCGTGAAGGCCAGGGTCAAGGCGAAAGCCGCACCCGCCGGGCCTGCCGGACCGGCTGAGCAGGACGTGGCGATACCGAAGGCCCCCAGCGGGCCCGGTTCTCGTCTCGCCATGCAGAACTGGCGCATCAGCACGCGACTGGTGTCGCTGCTGACCCTGCCGGTCGTCGCCGCCACCACGCTCGGTGGTTTCCGTATCAACGACTCGCTCAACGACATCGCGCAGCTGGAGCACATGCAGCTGCTGACGACGATGACGCGACAGGCCACCAACCTGGCCGCCATGCTCCAGGAGGAGCGCGACCTCTCCGCGGGTCCGCTCTCCCTCTCCAAGGGCAGGACCACCAGCCAGGTCGACGTCGTCCGTCAGCAGACGGACACCGCCGCCAAGGCCTTCGCCGCCGCGACCGACAAGGTCGACAGCACGGGCGAGAAGGACGACACCCTCCGGTCGATCCGTAACAACGTCCTGCAGATCGGTCGCCAGCTCACCAACATCGAGACGATCCGCACCCGGGCCTACGTCAACGGCGCCCAGCAGACCGTCTCCGAGTACAACGCTGTCATCGTCTCGCTGCTCTCGCTCTCCCAGGACATGGCGCAGGCCACCTCCAACCCGGAGATGATCAAGCGTACCCGTGCCCTGGCCGCGTTCTCCGCCGCCAAGGAGTACGCCTCCATCCAGCGCGCGATCATCGCCGCCTCGCTCCCCGACACCAATGAGCGTCAGGGTGAGCTGAAGGAGAACGACCGGCTCTACGCCCTCTCCGCCCAGAAGGGCGAGCAGCAGGCGAAGACCACCTTCGGACTCGTCTACCAGGGCCGCACCGAGGAGCTCCTCGCCGGTCTGGGCGACAGCAACTCCGAGATCTCCACCGCCGACGGCTACTCCCGCCGTGTCCTGGCCAGCCAGGACGCGTTCCTCCGGGAGAAGAACCGCTCGTGGCTCGACTGGTACGACGCCGACGGCACCAAGCTCCAGGCCATGAAGGTCATCGAGCTGACGCTGCTCGAGGAGATGGAGCAGAAGGCCCGTGAGCTGAAGAACGAGGCCCAGCAGGACGCCATCATCAACGGTGCCCTGATCCTCCTCGTCCTCGGTGTCTCCCTCGTCGGCGCCTTCGTCATGGCCCGCTCGATGATCCGCTCGCTGCGCCGCCTGCAGGACACCGCCACGCGCGTCGCCCAGGACCGGCTGCCCGAGCTCGTCAAGCAGCTCTCGGAGTCCGACCCGCAGGACGTGGACACGACGGTGGAGTCCGTCGGTCTGCACACCCGCGACGAGATCGGCCAGGTGGCCGCGGCCTTCGACGACGTGCACCGCGAGGCCGTCCGCCTCGCCGCCGAGCAGGCCCTCCTGCGAGGCAACGTCAACGCGATGTTCACCAACCTCTCGCGTCGTTCGCAGGGCCTCATCCAGCGCCAGCTCTCGCTCATCTCCGAGCTGGAGTCGCGCGAGGCCGACCCGGACCAGCTGTCCTCGCTCTTCAAGCTCGACCACCTCGCGACCCGCATGCGCCGTAACGGTGAGAACCTCCTCGTCCTCGCGGGTGAGGAGCCGGGCCGCCGGTGGACCCGCCCCGTCCCGCTGGTCGACGTGCTCCGTGCCGCCGCCTCCGAGGTGGAGCAGTACGAGCGTGTCGAGCTGGCCTCGGTGCCCGGCACCGATGTCGCCGGCCGCGTGGTCAACGACCTCGTGCACGTCCTCGCCGAGCTGCTGGAGAACGCCACCTCGTTCTCCTCCCCGCAGACCAAGGTCAAGGTCACCGGTCACGCGCTGCCCGACGGGCGCGTGCTCGTCGAGATCCACGACACCGGTATCGGCCTCTCCCCCGAGGACCTCGCCGCGATCAACGAGCGACTCGCGTCGCCGCCGACCGTGGACGTCTCCGTCTCCCGCCGCATGGGCCTGTTCGTGGTCGGCCGCCTGTCCCTGCGACACGGCATCCGCATCCAGCTGCGCCCCTCCGACTCGGGTGGTACGACGGCCCTCGTCATGCTGCCGGTCGACGTCGCCCAGGGCGGCAAGAAGCCGGCTCCGATGCCGGGCCAGGGTGGTCAGGGCGGCCCCGGTGGCGCTCCGGGTGCTCCCGGTGCGCAGGGTGCCGTGGGCGGTGCGCCCGCGCGTCCATCCGTGGGCTCGGGCCCGCAGCGCGGTCAGGTCGCCGGTGGCGGCCAGCGCGCCGCTCTGCCGGGTCGCGACGGCGGCGCCGGTCAGCGTCCGCAGGGTCCGCAGGGCGGTCGCCCGCAGCAGGGTGGTCCCGGTGCTCCCGGTGGCCGTCCGCAGCAGGGTCCGACCACCGCGGGTCAGGGGCAGGGTGCCTTCGGTTCCGGTGCGCCGCTGCCGGCCCGCGGTCCGGTCGCCAGTGCCGGATTCGGTGGTGGCCCGCAGGCCCGTCCGGCTTCCGGTCCGACCGGATACCCGCAGGGCAACGGCTTCGAGCGTCCCCAGCAGCAGCCGCAGCAGGCGCAGCAGCAGCCCCAGCAGCCGACCGCTCCCGCGCCGCCGGCTCCGAACGGCCCGCGCCCGCAGCTCCCGCCGCGTGGTGGGGCTCCCCGTGCGGAGCTCCCCGGCCCGCAGGCCACCAGCTGGGGCAGCGACCAGGCCCGCGGTCACGACGAGCTCTCGGGCCCCGGCTCGACGGCCGAGTTCGCCCGCCCGGACTTCAACGCCCCGATGCCCCAGGCGGACGGCGGCAACAGCACGACCGGACAGTTCGAGCGTCCGGACGTGCGGGGTCCCATGAACCCGTCCACCACCGGTCAGTTCGAGCGCCCGGGCTACCAGCCCCAGCGTCCCGGCGGCCCCGGTGTCGGCGGTCACGCCCCGCAGCAGCCCCAGGCTCAGGCTCCGCAGGCCGGCAACGGGTACGCACCCGCGCCGGCCGCGCGCCCCGAGACCCCGCGGCTGCCGCAGGCCCACCGGCCGGAGGCCCTGCCCCCGGCCCCGAGCTCCGGCGACGCCCGTAGCCCGATCTTCGACACCCTGGAGTCGAACTGGTTCCGCGAGGAGGGGCAGCAGCCCCCCGCGCAGGGACCGGCCACGACCATCCCCCAGCAGGGTCAGCAGTCCGCTCCGGCAGCCCCGGCGCCTCAGCAGCAGCCGCTGCCGAAGCGCGGCCAGGAGCAGGCCGCGGAGTCCGCCACCACGGCGACCGGCACCACGCCGACCGTCAGCTGGCGGTCCTCGCCGAACGACGAACTGATGCGCCAGGCCGAACGCGTGCGTCAGCCCGCCGCAGGCGGCATCACGACCTCGGGCCTGCCCCGCCGGGTCCCGCGGGCGAACCTCGTGGCCGGCACCGCGCAGCAGCAGGCCGAGGCGCAGGCGGGTCCCCAGGTCTCGCGCGCCCCGGACGACGTCCGTGGCCGTCTGACCAACCTCCGACGCGGTATCCAGCAGGGCCGTCAGGCCGGCAACAACGGACCGGCGACCGGCAGTTACCACATCGACCCCACTTACCAGCAGGAGCGTTAGTTGAGTTCGATGAGCCAGGCGGCACAGAACCTGAACTGGTTGATCACCAACTTCGTGGACAACACCCCTGGGGTGTCCCACACGGTGGTGGTCTCCGCCGACGGACTCCTTCTGGCGATGTCCGAAGGATTCCCCCGCGACCGCGCCGATCAGCTGGCGGCCGTGGCCTCCGGACTGACCTCGCTGACCGCCGGTGCCTCCCGCATCTTCGAGGGTGGCGCCGTCAACCAGACCGTGGTCGAGATGGACCGAGGATTCCTCTTCCTCATGTCCGTCTCGGACGGATCCTCGCTGGCCGTACTGGCGCACCCCGAGTGCGACATCGGCCTCGTGGGCTACGAGATGGCTCTTCTGGTGGATCGCGCGGGCAGTGTCCTCACCCCGGACCTGCGCGCCGAACTGCAGGGAAGCCTGCTCGGCTGACTTCCCACTCTCCCGGCCGGACGGTACTACCGGCCGGGAGATCGGGGCCCCGCCCCTGAATCCAGTACGCCCGCCAGGCCGTCATCCCGTTCCCCCCACCGGCCGCCCCGTAAGACGGCACGCTGACCACTGCTGTCCAGCCCGGAGGATCAATGACCCCGCCCCCCGCCTACTCCGATTCGTACGGAGACTCGTACTCGGAAGGCGATCAGCCGCTGGTGCGTCCGTACGCGATGACCGGCGGCCGGACCCGGCCCCGCTACCAGCTCGCGATAGAAGCGCTGGTCAGCACCACCGCCGATCCGATGCACCTGTCCGGCCTGCTCCCCGAGCACCAGCGCATCTGCACGCTGTGCCGCGAGGTCAAGTCGGTCGCCGAGGTCTCCGCACTGCTGTCGATGCCGCTCGGTGTCGCCCGGATCCTCGTCGCCGACCTGGCGGAGGCCGGAATGGTGGCCATCCACCAGCCGGGCAATGGAGAGGCCGGCGGCACGCCGGATGTAACGCTGCTCGAAAGGGTGCTCAGTGGCCTTCGGAACATCTAGCGGAGCGGCTCCCCGCTCCACCACCTCCGCGAAGATCGTGGTGGCGGGCGGCTTCGGCGTGGGCAAGACCACGTTCGTCGGAGCCGTGTCGGAGATCAACCCGCTGCGCACCGAAGCCGTGATGACCAGCGCCTCGGCCGGGATCGACGACCTCACCCACACCGGTGACAAGACGACCACCACCGTCGCCATGGACTTCGGCCGCATCACGCTCGACCAGGACCTGATCCTGTACCTCTTCGGTACCCCGGGCCAGGACCGCTTCTGGTTCATGTGGGACGACCTGGTCCGCGGCGCCATCGGCGCGATCGTCCTCGTGGACACGCGCCGTCTGGCCGACTGCTTCCCGGCGGTGGACTACTTCGAGAACAGCGGCCTGCCGTTCGTCGTGGCCCTCAACGGCTTCGAGGGGCACCAGCCGTACACGCCGGAGGAGGTCCGCGAGGCCCTGCAGATCGGTCCCGGCGCTCCGATCATCACGACCGACGCCCGCCACCGCGCGGACGCCAAGAGCGCGCTCATCACGCTCGTCGAGCACGCCCTCATGGCGCGGCTCAAGTAACACGGTTTCAGTTGTCACGCGGGAGGGGCGGGCTGTGTCATACGACACGGCCCGCCCCTCTCGTTCATAACGTTTCGACATGGAATTACGGCCACTTGGCAACGGGGTGCGGTCGCCTGGTGCCACTGCGCGCACAACTGCCCCTATTTTTGCCGCAGGACGCTCTCTATGTCCGATTTATGTAGGGCATAAGCTTCTGGGTACGGCCGGTTTCAACTGTTTGGAACACGGCCGTCAACCGTGCTGGAATTCAACGAACTAGCTAGTAGCACCGCCGAGAGGTTGTTGGTCGAGTGAGGCGAAGCATCGCAAGCCCCGCGGATGAACCCGCGCGCGGCAACTTCACCCCGCCGCCGCGAGCGGCCGCGTCGCCCGTCGACGTGCCCGTGGACCCGCCCGCGAGCAGCGGGAGCAGCAGCAGGTTCTCGCCCCGCAACTGGCGTGTGCCGACCCGTCTGAACGCCATCCTGCTCGTGCCGGCCCTCGTGGGTCTGGTCATGGGCGGCTTCCAGGTGAAGGGCTCCATCGACACCTGGAACGAGGCCAAGGACGCCGAGAAGATAGCCACGGTCGTCCAGGCGGCCTCCGGCTACAGCCAGGCACTGCTCAACGAGCGTGACCTGACCGCCGAGCCCCTCCTGAACGGCCAGACGAAGGACCCGAGGGTCCTCAAGGCTTACGCGGACACCACCGCGGCCAAGGAGAATTTCGACAAGGCCGTCCAGGACATGCCGAAGAACCTCGGCCTGGAGCGACGCCTGGACCTCTTCCGCGCGGAGGAGCCCAAGCTGGACGCCGTACGCGACAAGGCGTACCAGGCGGCCATCGAGAGCCCCAAGAAGGATCTGCCCAGGACGGCCGGGCCCATCCCGACCGAAGAGGGCTATGTGCTGGTCCAGCACTACCTCATGCAGTTCGCGAACGAGCTCGGTCTCGGCACCGGCAACGTGACCTCGTACGGCCGCATGGTCTACGCGATCCAGCTGGCCAAGGCGGCGAACTCGCTGCAGCGCTCCGTCGGTACGCACCTGCTGGTGCGCCCGAGCGCCGACGAGAACACCCGCAAGGCCCAGCTCGTGGCCTTCTCCTCCTACGCCTACCTCGAAGAGATCGCCATCGGCGAGTACGTCGCGGCGGGTACCGAGGACGACGTGAACCGCCTCAAGGCGGTCATGGCCAAGAAGTCCGAGGACGGCGCGGCCAAGATCGCCGAGGCGAAGCACCAGGCCGAGCAGGCCGGCGTCCGCTTCGTGCCCCCGCCGACGATCCAGGACTCGGCGCTGCTCGGCATGACCGACGCGATCGCCAACAGCGAGAGCAAGAAGAAGCTCTCCGAGACCGGGGCGACCCCCGCCTTCTGGCAGGCCGCCGCCACCGCGAAGTTCGACGGGTACGACGAGGTCGAGAAGGAACTCCTCGACAAGGCCGTCAAGGACGCCGTCGCGGTCTCCGACGACGCCCGCACGGACGCGATCGTCAACGGCGCCATCGTGGTCGTGGCCCTGCTCGCCGCCTTCATCCTGGCCGGCATGATGGCCCGCCAGATGGGCCGCGCGATGGCCCGCCTGCGCACCGCCGCCTTCGACATCGCCGAGCAGCGCCTGCCGATGCTCGTCGACCAGCTCTCGCGCACCGATCCCGGCAAGGTGGACACCCGTGTCCACCCGATCCCCATCGACTCCCAGGACGAGATCGGCGAGGTCGCGCGCGCCTTCGACCAGGTCCACCGGGAAGCGGTCCGGCTCGCGGCCGAGCAGGCGCTCCTGCGAGGGAACGTCAACGCGATCTTCACCAACCTCTCCATGCGCAACCAGTCGCTGATCGAGGGCCAGCTGACCCTCATCACCGACCTGGAGAACAACGAGGCCGACCCGGACCAGCTGGAGAACCTCTTCCGCCTGGACCACCTGGCCACCCGCATGCGCCGCAACGGCGAGAACCTCCTCATCCTCGCGGGCGAGGAGCCGGGCCGCCGCTGGGACCAGCCGGTCCCGCTCGTCGACGTGCTGCGCGCCGCCTCCTCCGAGGTGGAGCAGTACGAGCGCATCGAGCTCTCCGGTGTCTCGGAGGCCGAGATCCACGGCCAGGCCGTGACCGACCTCGTGCACCTGCTCGCCGAGCTCCTGGAGAACGCCACCACGTTCTCCTCGCCGCAGACCAAGGTCCGCGTCAACGCCACGCGTCTGCCCGACGGCCGCGTGATGGTCGAGATCCACGACAAGGGCATCGGCCTCACCGCCGAGGACTTCGCGGACATCAACCACAAGCTGGCCAACCCGCCGACCGTGGACGCCGCGATCTCGCAGCGCATGGGTCTGTTCGTGGTCGGCCGGCTGGCGGACCGCCACAGCATCCGTGTCCAGCTGCGCCCCTCGGGCGAGGCCGCCGGTACCACTTCGCTGATCATGCTCCCCGACGCCATCACCCACGGTGGCGGTGGCGAGGGCATCCCGGACGACGACTTCACGGTCTCGCAGATCATTCCGGAGCAGCAGGCCCAGCAGGCGCCCCCGCTGCGCACCGCCGCCGAGCTCGGCTTCGACGACTCGCGGTACGACCAGCAGGGCTCCGACGGCACTGCCGCCGACCCGGTCGGCCGGTCCCTGGGACAGCAGGAACGCAGAGCCGCCCTGGCGGCCCAGGTGGGTTACCCGCAGGAACAGCAGCAGTACTCCGCCCAGGAGTATCCGGAACCTCAGCCGGAGCACGGGTACCAGGAGTACCAGGGCTACGAGCAGCAGTCCGAGCAGGCCTACGACACCTCCTACGAGGCTCAGCAGGCACAGCAGGGCTACGAGGCGTACCCGCAGCAGGACTACGGCTATACGGAAGACGGCTACGCGGACCAGCAGTCGGCCTCCCAGGGCTACGACAATGGTTTCGATGCCAGGTCAGGGCAGGCCGAATGGCCCGAACAGAACACGTATCCGGCTGCCTACCAGCAGGATTACGGGACCGAATCGGAATCCCAGGCCGTCCCCGAACCGGCTCCGGAGCGCGTAGGCTTCGACCGTCCGGGTGCCGCTGCCGACACCGGTCACGCGATGACCGGAGCGGGCCTGCCGCGACGCGGCAGCCAGCAGCAGTGGCCGCCCGGGAAGCAGGAAGCGGAGTCCACCGGATCCCTCTTCGAACAGCGGTCGCCGCGTCAGCAGCAGCCCGCCGAAACGGAGCGGGCACCGGAGGGAACTGAAGGCACCGCCGCCTGGCGTTCGCGCAACGACGAACGCTGGCAGCAGGCCGGAAAGCTCCGTGAGCCGAAGGCGGGCGGGGTCACCCCGTCCGGTCTCCCTCGGCGAGTGCCCAAGGCCAACCTGGTCGAGGGCGCAGCGGAGACGACCCCGCAGGGCGGCCCCCAGGTCTCCCGCGCTCCGGAGGACGTCCGCGGCAGGTTGAGCAACCTGCGGCGCGGTGTCCAGCAGGGACGCAGCGCGGGTTCTGAGCAGTCAAGTAACAGCTATGACCAGGAGCGTTAGTGTGAGCCCGATGAGCCAGGCGGCACAGAACCTGAACTGGTTGATCACCAACTTCGTGGACAACACCCCTGGGGTGTCCCACACGGTGGTGGTCTCCGCCGACGGCCTTCTTCTGGCGATGTCCGACGGATTTCCGCGCGACCGCGCCGATCAGCTGGCGGCCGTGGCCTCCGGACTGACCTCGCTGACCGCCGGTGCCTCCCGCATCTTCGAGGGTGGCGCCGTCAACCAGACCGTGGTCGAGATGGACCGAGGGTTCCTCTTCCTCATGTCCGTCTCGGACGGATCGTCCCTCGCGGTGCTCGCGCACCCGGAGTGCGACATCGGCCTCGTAGGCTATGAGATGGCTCTTCTGGTGGATCGCGCGGGCAGTGTCCTCACTCCGGATCTGCGTGCCGAGCTGCAAGGAAGTCTTCTCAACTAGCAGACAGGCAGTGCGTTTCGCGCCATCGCACCATAGGGTGCGGTGGCGCGGTTCCACAGGGAGTACTGCGTTCTTGGAGTCGGAGGAGGAAACGTGACAACACCCGGAGGACATCCTTATGGCGGCGCGCAGCAGCCGCAGGGTGGGCACGACCAGAACCGCTTCAACTTTCCCTCCGCGCCCAGCCGGCCGGTACCGGAGCAGCATCCCTACCAGCAGCAGCAGTACGGACAGCCCCAGCAGCCCCAGTACCAGATGCCTCAGCAGCAGCCTCCGCGCGCCGCGCGGCAGCCGGCGCCGAAGGCCCACAACCCGCTGGTGCGTCCGTACGCCATGACCGGCGGCCGTACTCGGCCGCGCTACCAGCTCGCCATCGAGGCGCTGGTCAGTACCACGGCGGATCCCGCGCGTCTGCAAGGGCAGTTGCCCGAGCACCAGCGCATCTGCCGCCTGTGCCAGGAGATCAAATCCGTAGCGGAGATCTCGGCACTTCTCTCCATTCCTCTTGGTGTCGCCCGCATCCTCGTCGCCGACCTGGCGGAGGCGGGCCTTGTCGCCATTCACCAGCCCGGCGGCGACGAGTCTGCCGGTGGCCAGCCAGATGTGACACTGCTCGAAAGGGTGCTCAGTGGACTTCGCAAGCTCTAACGGCGGAGCGGCTCCCCGCTCCACCACCTCCGCGAAGATCGTGGTGGCGGGCGGCTTCGGCGTGGGCAAGACCACGTTCGTCGGCGCGGTCTCCGAGATCAACCCGCTGCGCACCGAAGCCGTGATGACCAGCGCCTCGGCCGGGATCGACGACCTCACCCACACCGGTGACAAGACGACCACCACCGTCGCCATGGACTTCGGCCGCATCACGCTCGACCAGGACCTGATCCTGTACCTCTTCGGTACCCCGGGCCAGGACCGCTTCTGGTTCATGTGGGACGACCTGGTCCGCGGCGCCATCGGCGCCGTCGTCCTCGTGGACACGCGCCGTCTCGCCGACTGCTTCCCCGCCGTCGACTACTTCGAGAACAGCGGCCTGCCGTTCGTCGTGGCCCTCAACGGCTTCGACGGGAACCAGGCCTACACACCGGAGGAAGTCCGCGAGGCCCTGCAGATCGGCCCGGACGCTCCGATCATCACCACCGACGCCCGCCACCGCGCGGACGCCAAGAGCGCGCTCATCACGCTCGTCGAGCACGCCCTCATGGCGCGCCTGCGGTAGCAGCCCTACGGCACCCGACAGGCCCCTGTGTCACGCGACGCGGGGGCCTTCGCCATGTCGCGGAGCCCCCGCACCACGGCCGCGCCGTCTCACGGGCGCCTACGGGGCTTCGCACCGCCGGCGCCCCGGCGGAGGGCGACGGGTACGACGTACGACGGCGGGTACGCGGAAGGCCCCGCACCCTGGACGGGTGCGGGGCCTTCGGGGCTCGGGAACTCAGCCCTGCCAGCTGTGCGGGGCGCGGAAGCCGGGCGTGCGCTCCAGACGGCGCCAGCCGGCCTGGCCGGGCAGGCGTACCGGGGTCTCCTCGGGCATGGCGGCGGCGCGGGCGAGGAGGATCGCGGTGATCGCGGCGAGTTCCTCGGGGGCGGCGTTGCCCTTTTCGACGCGGAGCAGGGTGTCGGTGGCGGTGGTCATGTGGTGGCGGGTCTCCTTCGCTGCTACTGCGGCGGGTTGCCGTGCTTGCGGGACGGCAGATCGGCGTGCTTGTTACGGAGCATCGCGAGGGCGCTGACGAGGACCTCGCGGGTCTCGGCGGGATCGATGACGTCGTCGACGAGGCCGCGTTCGGCCGCGTAGTAGGGGTGCATCAGTTCGGCCTTGTACTCCTTGACCATGCGCACCCGCATGGCCTCGGGGTCCTCGGCGTCCGCGATCTGCTTGCGGAAGATGACGTTGGCCGCGCCCTCGGCACCCATCACGGCGATCTCGTTGGTCGGCCAGGCGTAGGTGATGTCCGCGCCGATCGACTGGGAGTCCATGACGATGTACGCGCCGCCGTAGGCCTTGCGCAGGATCAGGCTGATCCGCGGGACGGTGGCGTTGCAGTACGCGTACAGCAGCTTGGCGCCGTGGCGGATGATGCCGCCGTGTTCCTGGTCGACGCCCGGCAGGAAGCCGGGGACGTCCAGCAGGGTGATGATCGGGATGTTGAAGGCGTCGCACATCTGCACGAAGCGGGCGGCCTTCTCGGAGGCCTCGATGTCCAGGACACCGGCGAGGTGGCCGGGCTGGTTGGCGACGACACCGACGACCTGGCCGTTCATCCGGGCCAGCGCGCAGATGATGTTGCGGGCCCACCGCTCGTGGATCTCCAGGACGTCGCCCTCGTCGACGAGTTCCTCGATGACCTTGAGCATGTCGTACGGGCGGTTCCCGTCCGCGGGGACCAGGTCCAGGAGGACCTCGCTGCGCCGGTCGGCCGGGTCGGACGTCTCGTGGACGGGCGGGTTCTCGCGGTTGTTGGAGGGCAGCATCGAGATGAGGTAGCGGACCTCGGAGATGCAGGTCTCCTCGTCGTCGTACGCGAAGTGCGCGACGCCCGAGGTCTCGGCGTGCACGTCCGCGCCACCGAGGCCGTTCTGGGTGATCTCCTCGCCGGTCACCGCGCGGACCACGTCCGGGCCGGTGATGAACATCTGCGAGGTCTCACGGACCATGAACACGAAGTCCGTCAACGCCGGCGAGTACGCCGCGCCACCCGCGCACGGGCCCAACATCACGCTGATCTGCGGGATCACACCCGAGGCCTTGGTGTTGCGCTGGAAGATACCGCCGTACCCGGCCAGCGCCGAGACGCCCTCCTGGATACGGGCGCCGGCGCCGTCGTTCAACGACACCAGCGGCGCACCCGCCGCGATGGCCATGTCCATGATCTTGTGGATCTTCGTCGCGTGGGCCTCACCCAGAGCGCCACCGAAGATCCGGAAGTCGTGCGCGTAGACGAAGACCGTCCGGCCCTCGACCGTGCCCCACCCGGTGATCACACCATCGGTGTAGGGCTTCTTGTTCTCCAGGCCGAACCCGGTCGCCCGGTGCCGGCGCAACTGCTCGACCTCCCGGAAGGAACCCTCGTCGAGCAGCAACGCGATCCGCTCACGAGCGGTCAGCTTGCCCTTCGCGTGCTGCGTCTCGGTCGCGCGGTCACTCGGTCCACGCCTCGCCTGCTCACGCAACGAGTGCAGCTCGGCCACGCGCCCGCGGGCGTCCGTCGGCTCGCTCGGGGTCTGGTCCACAACGGTCATGTACCGACCTTACGAAGATCGCGATGAAAAACCTCCGTTCATTCCGCACAGTCTCGGGAGTCTTCCGCTGTCCGGCCCGCACAGTACGCCCGGTGGATGTACGGACTCCGCCAGACGGGGCACTCGCCCGTTGTGGGACCTTCACAAAAAGACCTGACACCTCGCCTAGATGTTGAAATTTGAACGGAATGGGTCTAGCGTCGCCCTCGTTGAAGTCGTTGAAGATTCAACAGACTATTCGAACCGAGCAGGACACGACCGAGGAGCAAGTCATGGGTCTCTTCACCCGCCGCAACCAGAACGTGAACGTCCAGGACGGCGCCGCCGTCGCCACCTTGGCGGTGGACCCGGCGCTCGCCGCCCTCACCGGTGACTACGTCATCGACCCCGCCCACAGCAGCATCGGCTTCACCGTCCGCCACGCGATGGTCACCAACGTCCGCGGGGCCTTCACCGAGCACGAGGGCACCCTGCACCTGGACGGCGCCGACCCGGCCCGCTCCACCGCCTCCATCGACGTCAAGATCGCCTCCGTGGACACCGGCATCGCCGACCGCGACGGTCACCTGCGCAGCGGCGACTTCTTCGACGCCGAGACCTTCCCGCTGATGACCTTCCGCTCCACCGAGGCGCGTCAGCTCGGTGGGGACGCCTACCGCATCACCGGTGAGCTGACCATCAAGGACGTCACGCGCCCGCTCTCCATCGACCTGGAGTTCAACGGCTCGGCCACCGACCCCTACGGCAACGAGCGCGTCGGTTTCGAGGGCTCCACCGAGATCCTGCGCTCCGACTGGGGCCTGACGTGGAACGCCGCCCTGGAGGCCGGCGGTGTGATGGTCAGCGACAAGGTGAAGCTGACCTTCGACATCTCGGCCATCAAGCAGGCCTGACGATCGACCGCCGGGACGCCGGAACCGGGGGCGGTCAGAAGCCGCCCCCGCCGTCGAAGCCGCCGCCCCCGTCGAAACCACCGCCGCCGAAGTCCCCGCCTCCGAAGTCGGACGGGTCGAAGTCGGCGCCGGAGACGTCCCCGCCCTCGAAGCCGCTGCCCGCGCCGCCGCCGAAGTCCGAGGCGTAGGCGGGGCTGGACATCATCGAACCGAGCATGGTGCCCACCAACAGGCCGGGCAGGATGCCGCCGCCGAAGTACCCGCCGGCCCAGGGACCGTACGCCGGGCCGGCGTCGTAGTACGGACGCGGCCCACGGTCCGTGTCGACCGTGCGGACCGCCGGGTCCTGACCGTCGCGCAGTCGTACGGCGTCCGCCGTGCAGACCGGCACGGTACGGGCCGCCCCGCCGGCCGGAGCCCAGGTGGCGTCCTCGGTGCTCGGCCCGTGGCGCGGGTCGAAGAAGCAGGGCGAACGGCGCTCGGGAAGCGGCCTGCCCTGTCGGCGCGCGTCGAGGGTGGCCAGCGCGAAGCGGCCGTCCTCCAGCGCCTGGGTCACGCCCTTGACCTCGTCGGGGCGCTGCACCGAGGCCATGATCTGTTTGGCCTTCTCGTACGAGTCGAGCCCCTGCTCGTAGTCACTCCGCATGGCGTCGTCGGCGCCGGGCTCGCCGGGGTGGAAGTCGAGCCGTTCGAGCTCCTCGCCGAAGGCCGTGATGTCCTCGTCGACGACCACGCTCAGCCGGGCGATGGCCTCGCGCCGAGTCTCTTCCTTCTTCTTCCTGTTACGGCGGACCAGCGCGTACGCACCGCCGCCGCCCACCACGGCCACCGCACCGAGGGCGATCAGCCCGCCGACCGGGGCGCCCTGATCGGCTCCGGTGGTGCCCCAGGAGGCGGGGGCGCCGCCCTTGACCTGGGTCAGGGCCTGATCCACGAAGTTGTTGAGCTGCGTGTTCGCGGTGACCGGTGCGCCGGTCTTCACGGCCTCGGTGAGGTTGCGTACGGCGTTGTTCGGCATGACCACCCGGTCGGCACCGGCATCGAAGCCGTCGCCGAGCCGGATCGCGTAGAGACCGGTGATCCCGGTCTCGGCACGGACCGCGCCGAGCACCTTGTCCGGCGGGAACTCGGCGGTCGCCGGCAGCACGGCCACGAACACGGGCTTCCCCGCGTCTTTGATCTTCTTCGCGAGCGCGTCCGCCTGGGCCGTGGACAGTTGCGCCTCGGCTCCGGGGGCGACGTAGACCGGACCCTTTTCGAGGGCCTCCCCCACGGCGGCGACCCCGTCGGCCGCCGACGCCTGCGGCGCGGCGACGAGCGCGGTCGCCGACAGCCCCAGCAGCAGACCGGCCAGCAGCGATCCGAAGCGTACGGACATCAGCCTGGTCTTCATATCGAAGACGCTACCGGAACCGTCACTTTCCCGTGTGAGCTGGACATAAGGGCCTCGCCGGGCCGAAGCCCGGCGAGGTGGGGTCCGGCGGACACCGACCCGGCGCGCGCTACTCGGCCGGTTCGACGCCCGCGTGCAGCAGGCCGTAGGTGAACGCGTCCTCCAGGGCCTGCCAGGACGCCGCGATCACGTTCGGGGCCACACCGACCGTGGACCACTCGCGCTCGCCGTCGGTCGTCGCGATCAGCACGCGGGTCGTGGACTCCGTGCCGTGCGTTCCCTCCAGGATGCGGACCTTGTAGTCGACGAGCTCGAACTTGGCGAGCTGCGGGTAGAACCGCTCCAGTGCCACCCGCAGCGCCCGGTCCAGCGCGTTGACCGGGCCGTTGCCCTCCGCCGTGGCGACGATCCGCTCGCCCTTGGCCCACAGCTTGACCGTGGCCTCGTTGGCGTGGGTGCCGTCCGGGCGGTCCTCGATGATCGCGCGCCAGGATTCGATGCGGAAGTACTTGCGGGCGCGGCCCTCGGCCTCGGCGCGCAGCAGCAGCTCGAAGGAGGCGTCGGCCGCCTCGTACGTGTAGCCCTGGAGCTCGCGCGCCTTGACCCGTTCCACGACCCGGGAGATCAGCGCGCGGTCCCCGCCCAGGTCGACGCCGAGCTCCTTGCCCTTGAGCTCGATGGAGGCGCGGCCGGCCATGTCGGAGACCAGCATCCGCATGGTGTTGCCGACCCGCTCGGGGTCGATGTGCTGGTAGAGGTCCGGATCGACCTTGATGGCCGAGGCGTGCAGGCCCGCCTTGTGCGCGAAGGCGGAGACGCCGACGTAGGGCTGGTGCGTGGAGGGGGCGAGGTTCACGACCTCGGCGATGGCGTGCGAGATGCGGGTCATCTCGGCGAGCGCCCCGTCGGGGAGCACCTTGCGCCCGTACTTGATCTCCAGGGCGGCGACCACGGGGAAGAGGTTGGCGTTGCCGACGCGCTCGCCGTACCCGTTGGCCGTGCACTGGACGTGGGTGGCGCCGGCGTCCACCGCGGCCAGGGTGTTGGCGACGGCGCAGCCGGTGTCGTCCTGGGCGTGGATGCCCAGGCGGGCCCCGGTGTCGGCGAGGACGGTGGCGACGGTCGCGGTCACCTGGGCGGGCAGCATGCCGCCGTTGGTGTCGCAGAGGATGACCACGTCGGCGCCGGCCTCGTGGGCGGTGCGGACGACGGACTTGGCGTACTCCGGGTTGGCCCGGTAGCCGTCGAAGAAGTGCTCGCAGTCGACGAAGACGCGGCGGCCCTGGGCGACCAGGTGGGAGACGGTGTCGCGGACCATCTCCAGGTTCTCGTCGAGGGTGGTGCGCAGGGCGAGTTCGACGTGACGGTCGTGGGACTTGGCGACGAGCGTGATGACCGGGGCGCCGGATTCCAGCAGGGCCCGCACCTGCGGGTCCTGGGCGGCCGAGCCGCCCGCGCGCCGGGTCGCGCCGAAGGCGACGAGCTGGGCGTTCTTGAAGGAGATCTCCGCGCGGGCGCGGGAGAAGAACTCGGTGTCCCGGGGGTTGGCGCCGGGCCAGCCGCCCTCGATGAAGCCCACTCCGAAGTCGTCCAGGTGCCGGGCGATCGTCAGCTTGTCGGCGACGGTGAGGTTGATGCCCTCGCGCTGCGCGCCGTCGCGCAGGGTGGTGTCGAAGACGTGGAAGCTGTCGTCCAGGCCTTCGGACAGCGCAGTCGCCGCCTCTGGTGTCGTCGTCATGCTGATCTGACTCCTGTCGGATGAGTGGTTCCGGATGCCCGCCTGAGGGGGCAGGCCGCCGTCACTGCCCCCATCATCGCGCGCGGTCCGCTCCCGGTACGGATGGTCCGGGAAACGAAAAAACCTCTCGCGGGTAGCGAGAGGTCTGCGCGCGGGTCCGAGGCACGGTGGCCGCTTCCGCGAAGTTCTTCCGCGGTTCAGCGGCCACTGGGGACCGGCGCGCTGCTGGCGATAATCATGAGCTGAGCAGGCACGCCGGCAGTCTGCCACATCGTCCACCGTCGATGGACAGGTATCTCACCATGCGGGCAACGCGTCGCGCGGGCGGTCCACGGACAGGCCCTAGTGCTGCGGGGAGAGGGTTTCCACCAGGAATTCCCTCACGTGGGTGAGGATCGCCGTGCGGTCCAGGGTCGGCAGGCCCACCGCCAGTTGGATGCTGAATCCGTCGAGCAGGGCCCGGATCCGGGTCGCGACGCGCTCGGCGTCGACCGGGCGGAACTCCCCGCGCGAGATGCCCTCGGCGAGGAGGGCCACCAGGTCGCGGTGCCAGGCACCCTCGATGGCCGCCTGCCGGTCCCGCTCCTGGGGACCCGCGTTCTGGGAGCGGTTCCAGACCTCCAGCCACAGCGTCCAGTGCGGGTCGCGGGGGCGGGTGGGCACGTACAGGTCCACGTACGCCTGCAGGCGCTCGCTCACCGGACCGCGGCGGGCGAGCAGGGCCCGCCGCTCGCCGCCCAGTTCCGCCTCGCTCCACTCCAGGGTCTGCAGCAGGAGCTCGTCCTTGCTGCGGAAGTAGTAGAGGAGGTGGCCGCTGCTCATGCCGACCTCGCGGCCCAGTCCGGCCATGGTCAGGCCTTCCAGGCCGCGCTCGGCGATCGTGGCCATGGCGGCGACGAGTACGTCCTCGCGCGGGGGCGCGTTCTTCCGCGCCGCGCGTACCGGTACTCCACCCGCCACCATGGACCCACTCCTTGTCGGTCGGCTGCCGGTCGTCTGCGGATCAGACCTTCGGCTGCTGCTGGGTGATGCAGTGGATACCGCCACCCCCGGCGAAAATCGTACGTGCGTCGACGAGGGTCACGGTGCGCTCGGGGAACAGTCCGCGGAAGATCTCTGCGGCCTCCTCGTCACGAGGGTCGTCGAAGGCGCACAGCACGACACCGCCGTTGCACAGGTAGTGATTGATGTACGAGTAGTCCACCCACTCCCCGTCCTCCTCCAGCACGGTCGGCGCCGGGACCTCCACGACCTCCAGCTGCCGCCCGCGGGCGTCGGTGGACGCGCGCAGGACGGCCGCGATGGTCTTGCAGCGTTCGTGGTCCGGGTGGGCCGGGTCGGGCTGGGTGTGGACCATGACGACGCCGGGGCGGGCGAAGGCGGCGACGATGTCGACGTGGCCCTGGGTGCCGTAGGTGCCGTAGTCGCCGGCCAGGCCGTACGGGAGCCAGATCGCCTTGGTGGTGCCGAGGTGGGCGTGGATCTCGGCCTCCACCTGCCGGCGGGTCCAGCCGGGGTTGCGGCCCTCGCCGAGCTGGACGGTGTCGGTGAGCAGGACGGTACCCTCGCCGTCGACGTGGATGGCGCCGCCCTCGTTGACGAGCTGGGTGCTGTAGGTGCGGGTGCCGATCACGTCCGAGACATGGCGGGCGATCTTGGAGTCGTGGTCCCAGCGGGCCCACTCCTGGGCTCCCCAGCCGTTGAAGGTCCAGTCGACGGCGGCGAGCTCGCCGGCGTCGTTGGTGACGAAGGTCGGGCCGATGTCGCGCATCCAGGCGTCGTCGAGCTCCTGCTCGACCAGCTGGACGTCGTCTCCGACGATGGCGCGGGCGCTCTCCGCGTCGCCGGGCGAGACCACGAGGGTCACCGGCTCGTACGCGCGGACGGCGCGGGCGACGGCGCCCCAGGCCTCGCGGGCCTCGGCGAGTTCCTGCGCGTTGGTGAAGGTGGGGTTGGGGCTGGGCCAGGCCATCCAGGTGCGCTCGTGGGGCGTCCACTCGGCGGGCATCCGGAAGCCGTGGTCGACAGGCTTGGTCATGGCAGGCGGGTCCTTACGGGCTGTGCTGACTTACAGGAAGTACAGGCGGTTGAGGGAGACCGATTCGGCGGCTTCGGAGCGCAGCGGTTCCCCGTCGAGGGAGACCAGTCCGCTGCGCGCGTCCACATCGACCGCGCCCACCCGGGAGTTGAGCAGCAGGTCCTTCGGGCCGATCCCCCGGGTGCCGCGGACGGCCACGCGGCGCCGGCGGGTCGGCATCTCGTCGCTGCCGAGGGCCGCGGCCGCGGCGGAGACGAAGGCGACGGAGATGTCGGCGGCCGTGGCTCCGTACGAGCCGAACTGCGGGCCGAGGACGAGTGGTTCGCAGGTGTCGGTGGCTGCGTTGGGGTCGCCGGTGACGCCGTAGGCGGGGAAGCCGGACTTGAGGACGAGTTGGGGCTTGGCGCCGAAGAACGGGGGGCGCCACAGGACGATGTCGGCGAGTTTGCCGACTTCGATGGAGCCGATCTCGTGGGCGAGTCCGTGGGCGATGGCGGGGTTGATGGTGAGCTTGGCGATGTAGCGCAGGACGCGGGCGTTGTCGTCGCCCTCGCCGTCGCCGTCCATCGGGCCGAGTTCGCCCTTCATCTTGGCGGCCATGGCGAAGGTGCGGCGGATCGTCTCGCCGGCGCGGCCCATGCCCTGGGCGTCGGAGGAGGTGATGCCGATCGCGCCCAGGTCGTGCAGGACGTCCTCGGCGCCCATGGTCCCGGCGCGGATCCGGTCCCGGGCCATCGCGGCGTCGCCGGGCAGGTCGGGCTTGAGGTCGTGGACGGAGACGATCATCCCGTAGTGCTCGGCGACCGCGTCCCGCCCGAACGGCAGCGTGGGATTGGTGGAGGAGCCGATGACGTTCGGCACGCCCGCCATCTTCAACACGTTCGGGACGTGCCCACCACCGCAACCCTCGATGTGGAAGGCGTGGATGGTCCGCCCCTCCAACACCCGCAAGGTGTCCTCCACCGACAGGCACTCGTTCAGACCGTCACTGTGCAGAGCCACCTGCACGTCGTGCTCCTCGGCCACCCGCAACGCCGTGTCCAGGGCGCGGGTGTGCGCGCCCATGTCCTCGTGCACCTTGAAGCCGGACGCGCCGCCCTCGGTGAGGGCCTCGACCAGCGGGGCGGCGTCGGAGGAGGAGCCGCGGGCGAGGAAGCCGATGTTGACGGGCCAGGCGTCGAAGGCGTTGAAGGCGTGCTTCAGCGCCCACGGGGAGTTGACGCCGACGCCCCAGACGGGGCCGAACTCCTGGCCGATGATCGTGGTGACGCCCGCGGCGAGCGAGGCTTCCATGATGCGCGGGGAGAGCAGGTGGACGTGGGTGTCCACGGCTCCGGCGGTCGCGATCAGGCCCTCGCCCGACACGATCGTCGTGCCGGTGCCGACGACCACGTCGACCCCGTCGAGGGTGTCGGGATTACCGGCCCGACCGATCGCGTGGATCCGCCCCTCACGGATACCGATCGACACCTTGCGGATACCGAGGACGGCGTCGATCACCAGCACATTGCTGATCACCACATCACACGTCTCACGGACGGCGGCGGCCTTCAGGTGCAGGCCGTCCCGGGCCGTCTTCCCGAAACCGGCCAGGAACTCGTCGCCCGGCCGCTGCGCGTCGTGCTCCACCCGGACGGTGAGCCCGGAGTCACCCAGCCTCACCCGATCCCCGGCCCGCGGGCCGAACACGGACGCGTACTCGTGCGGATCGATGTGCCGGCCGCCCGGCGCACAGTGATCACTGTGCGGGGTCTTCTTGCTCATGCCGGGTCTCCGTCCTGGTGTTCGGCGGTGACGCCGAGGTAGCCGCAGGCCGCCGCGCGTCGCAGGGCCTCGTCCTTGGCGCCGGGTGCGTCCAGGGGCCCGTCGACCAGCCCCGCGAAGCCGATCGCGATCCGGTCGCCGCCGATGGGGACGAGGCCGACCTCGCCCTCGCCGTGGGGGTCGAACCGGACGGACGAGCCCGCGGGCACGCACAGCCGCATGCCGTAGGCGGCGGCCCGGTCGAAGTCGAGCCGCGGGTTCGCCTCGAAGAAGTGGAAGTGCGAGGTCACGCTCACCGGAACGGCGGCCGTGTTGCGCACGTGCAGGTGCAGGACGGGCTCGGGCTGGGGGGCGCCGGGGCCGGGGACGACCGCGCCCGGGGCGTCGTCGCCCAGCGGGACCGCGCCCTGGATGGGGGACGGGATCACCGCGAGGCGGGATCCGTCGTCGAAGACGGCCTCCACGTGGACCTCGGCGACCACGTCGGCGACGCCCGGCAGGACATCGTCGGGACCCAGCACACTGCGGGCCTCCTCGATGGCCTCCGCGAGCCGCTTGCCGTCGCGCGCCGCCTCGCAGGCCGTGTCCGCGATCAGCGCGGTGGCCTCCGGGACATTCAGTTTCAGGCCACGGGCCCGCCGGGCCCTGGCCAGCTCCGCAGCGCTGCGGAGCAGCAGCCGGTCGCGCTCCGTAGGGGTCAGCCGCACGCCGATCCACCACCTCTTGAGTCGATGGGTTAGAGCATCACTCTAACTCTTCATTTCCTTGCAGGGAATCATTGACCTGGGGGCACGCCCTGGGTCACATTGAATGTCGCTCAAACAAAGCGCAACCACCCCCCGCCCTGCCAAGGGAGTCCCCCATGCCCATCGAACAGCGCGGAGTCGACACCATCCCCGAGGACGAGCGGACGAGCGGTCCCCGTGACCTGATCTCGATCCTTCTCGGCTCCAACCTCTGCCTCGGTGTGATCGTCTTCGGCTGGCTGCCCCCGTCCTTCGGACTGGGCCTGTGGCCCTCGGTCACCGCCATCGTGACCGGCACGCTCGTCGGTATCGCCTTCACCGCGCCGCTGGCACTCGCCTCCCTGCGCACCGCGACCAACCTCTCGACCTCCAGCGGCGCACAGTTCGGCGTACGCGGCCGGCTCGTGGGCTCGGTGGTGGGCCTGCTGCTCTCGCTCGGCTACACCGCGCTGACCCTGTGGATCGGCGGCGACGTGATGGTGGGCGTCCTCTCGCGGCTCACCGGACTGCCGGACACCGGGGCCACGCGCGGCGTGATGTACGGCGTACTCGCCGCGTGTACCGTCGTCGCGGCCGTCTTCGGCTACCGGCTGCTGCTGCGCATTAGCAAGATCCTGGCCATCGGGATGGTGGTACTGCTGGCCATCGGCGTCTTCGCCTACTCCGGGGACTTCACCACCTCCGCCCCGCCGGAGACCGCGTACCTGCTCGGCTCCTTCTGGCCGACCTGGATCCTCGCCGCCGTCGCCGCCGGACTCAGCGGCCCGGTCGCCTTCATCACCCTGCTCGGCGACTACACCCGCTACATCTCCCCGCGCCGGCACAGCTCCCGCAAGGTCCTCTGGGCCACCGGCTTCGGGCTGCTCTTCGGCCTGTTGATCCCGCAGCTGTTCGGCACCTACACGGCGCTCGCGGCCCGGGCCGGCGCCGAGTACGCCGGCCCGCTGGTGGCGGCCTCACCCTTCTGGTACCTGATCCCGCTGCTCGCCGCCGCCGCGGCCGGTTCCGTGGGCAACGCCGGGCTGATGCTCTACTCGATGGGCCTCGACCTCGACGCCATCGTGCCCAAGGCCACCCGGACCACGGCCACCCTGGTCGCCGCGGCCGTCGCCACCGCCTTCGTCTTCATCGGTTCCTTCGAGTGGGACGTGCAGTCGGCGATGACCTCGTTCGTGCTGGTGCTGACCGCGATCGGCACCCCGTGGGCCGTGATCACGCTCATCGGGTACGTGCGCTGCCGCGGGCGCTACGACGCCGACGCGCTCCAGGTCTTCAACCGCCGCTCGGTGGGCGGGATCTACTGGTTCCGCTCCGGCTGGAACATCGCCGCCACCGTCTCCTGGGCGATCGGCGCCGGCGTCGGCCTGCTCGCCGTGACCACCCCCTTCTACGAGGGCCCGCTGCTCGCCCTCACCGGCGGCGTGGACTGCTCCTTCGTCCTGTCCGGCCTGACCGGTGGGCTCGTGTACACCGCGCTCACCGCCCGCCGCTCCCCCGCCCCGGCCCCCGCGGTCGCCGCCGAGGAGCCGGCGAACGCCTGAGCACCTCCGTACGTACGCAACAGGCCCGCACCCCGGGACATCCGGGGTGCGGGCCTGTCGCATGGCACGTGCGGGGACTAGCCCAGGGGGTGCATCCAGCCGTGGGTGTCGGCGCTGTGGCCGGTCTGGAGCTCCAGCAGCGCCTTGCGCAGGCGCATGGTGACCTGGCCCGGCTCGCCGTCGCCCTGGATCCAGTTGGCGCGCTCGGACTTGACCGAGCCGACCGGGGTGATGACGGCCGCGGTACCGCAGGCGAACACCTCGGTGAGGGTGCCGTTCTCGTTGTCGCGCTGCCAGTCCTCGGTGGTCAGGCGGCCCTCCTCGGCGGTGTAGCCGAGGTCGCGGGCGATGGTGAGGAGGGAGTCGCGGGTGATGCCGGGAAGGAGCGAGCCGGTGAGCTCCGGGGTGACGATGCGGTCGCCGTACACGAAGTACAGGTTCATGCCGCCCATCTCCTCGATCCAGCGGTGCTCGACGGCGTCGAGCCAGACCACCTGGTCGCAGCCGTGGGAGGCCGCCTGGGCCTGCGCGACCAGCGAGGCCGCGTAGTTGCCGCCGGTCTTCGCGGCACCGGTGCCGCCCTTGACCGCGCGGACGTAGTCCTCGGAGAGCCAGACGGAGACGGGCTTGACGCCACCGGGGAAGTACGCGCCGGCGGGCGAGGCGATGACGATGAAGAGGAACTCGTTCGCCGGGCGGACGCCGAGGCCGACCTCGGAGGCGAACATGAACGGCCGCAGGTAGAGCGAGGCTTCGCCGGAGTCCGGCACCCAGGCACGGTCCTGCTTGATCAGCGCGTCGCAGGCCTCGATGAAGAGCTCGGTCGGCAGCTCCGGCATGGCCATGCGGCGCGCGGAGGACTGGAAGCGCGCGGCGTTGGCCTCGGGGCGGAAGGTGGCCACGGTGCCGTCGGGCTGGCGGTAGGCCTTGAGGCCCTCGAAGATCGTCTGCGCGTAGTGCAGCGTCATGTTCGCCGGGTCGATCGCGAGCGGCGCGTACGGGACCAGCTCGGCATCGTGCCAGCCGCGACCCTCGGTCCACTTGATCGTCACCATGTGGTCGGTGAAGTGGCGGCCGAAGCCGGGGCTGGCCAGGATCGCCTCGCGCTCCGCATCGGACAGCGGGTTCGAGGAGGGCTTGAGCTCGATCGTGGGCGTCGTCATGAGTGCTTGTCCTTCACCGGTTGTGTATGGCGGACCGCGCTCACGGCGTACTAGGACGTCCGAGCTTCCCCGCATTCCGCGGCCTCGCGTTCGATTATCGCGCGCGGGCAGGCTTCGGAGAAGCGGGGAGAGCGGCCCAGGGAGATGGTGGCACCCGAGGCCGCACAGGAGAAGCCGCCGGGTCCCATTGTGACCCGGCGGCTTCCTGAGGTGGAGCTGCCGGGTCAGCCGGCTACTCGAGCGGCGAGGGCGTCGCCGATCGCGTCGGTGGAGCGGAAGGTTCCGTCACGCTCCGCGAGGTCGGCGGAGACCGCGTCCTCGATGCGGACGGCCTGGGCCTCGTAGCCCAGGTGACGCAGCAGGAGGGCGACCGAGAGGATCGTCGCGGTCGGGTCGGCCTTGCCGGTGCCGGCGATGTCCGGGGCCGAGCCGTGGACGGGCTCGAACATGGACGGGAAGGCGCCGGTCGGGTTGATGTTCCCGGAGGCGGCGAGGCCGATTCCGCCGGTCACGGCGGCGGCCAGGTCGGTGAGGATGTCACCGAAGAGGTTGTCCGTGACGATGACGTCGAAGCGCTCGGGCTGCGTGACGAAGAAGATCGTCGCAGCGTCGACGTGCAGGTAGTCGGTGGTGACCTCGGGGTACTCCTGGCCGACCTTGTCGAAGATGTTCTTCCACATGTGGCCCGCGTACACGAGGACGTTGTTCTTGTGGACCAGCGTCAGCTTCTTGCGGGGACGGGCGTTCGCCCGCTCGTAGGCGTCACGGACGACGCGCTCGACGCCGTACGCGGTGTTGACGCTGACCTCGGTGGCCACCTCGGCGGGGGTGCCGGTGCGCAGGCTGCCGCCGTTGCCGGTGTACGGACCCTCGGTGCCCTCGCGGACCACGACGAAGTCGATCTCCGGGCGGCCGGCGAGCGGGGTGGCCGTGTTCGGGAACAGCTTCGACGGGCGCAGGTTGATGAAGTGGTCGAAGGCGAAGCGGAGCTTCAGCAGCAGACCGCGCTCCAGCACGCCGGAGGGGACCGACGGGTCGCCGATGGCGCCGAGCAGGATCGCGTCGTGGTGCTTGAGCTCTTCGAGCTCCGCCTCCGGGAGGGTCTCACCGGTGCGGTGCCAGCGCTGGGCTCCGAGATCGTATTGCTTGGTCTCCAGCTTCACATCCTGGGGCAGGACCGCGGTAAGGACCTTGAGTCCCTGAGCCACGACTTCCTGGCCGATGCCATCACCGGGGATCACTGCGAGATTGATGCTGGTCGACATGACGGAACCGTACTCCGTGTCCCAGCCCTCAGACATTCCGCGTCCACTATGTGGACGAATGGGGACGCGGAATGTCTCGGGCGGCGCAGGTCAGTGGCCGGTCGACCCGCCGTTGTCACGGCGGTCGAGGGCGCGCTGGAGGGCGGCGGCGGCATTCTTGCGGTCGTCGGCCGAGGCGGAGCTGTGGCGGACGCGGCGGGTGGCGGTGGAAGCGGTCATGGTGATCGACTCCTTGAGATCACGGCGTGGCGGGGCCACGGATGAGGGGTTCCTTCAAGGCGCCGGAAGAGGCGGGGAGCGATGCGCCGCAGGGGTTGCCTGCCAGGGGCGCGCGCTCTCGACCGCCATTCGCCTGATCGGCGAGACGTTCGGCTTCTACAAAGCTAGGCCAGGTCCGGTTGTATGTCTCGGCAATTACTCGGGCTTCCTACTATCTGAGACGCGCACTCCCCCGGAAAGCCTCGCCCAATGGGTCCGTTTCAGCCCTTCTCGGAGCGAAGTTCCCTGATCAGAGCCCGTACGGCGAGAGTTGAGGCCGCTTCCGCCGTAGTGACGTATCCCACCTGTCTCACCGGCCCCGCGGGGCCCAGATCGGTGATGTCCACCGCCTCCGTCGCCTCCCTCAGGGACAGCTCGGGCATGATCGCCATACCGAGCCCGCGGCCGACCATCGTCAGCACCATGGCGTCGTCCTCCGCCTTGACCGTCGCCCGCGGGATCCAGTCCTGGGCCCGCCACCAGGAGCGGGTGTAGGAGCCGCAGTTCTCGTCCCAGTCCATCAGCGGCAGACCCTTCGGGTCCGGGTGCCCGGCCGGGTGGACCAGCCGGTACGCCTCCTGCGTGAGCACCCCGGTCAGCAGGCCGGGGGCCACGTCCTGCGAGCCGCCCAGGGTGGCGATGCCCAGGTCGGCGCGGCCCGCCGCCACCTCGCCGGCCGTGCCGGCGCCGATCTCGCGCACCACGCGGACCTCGGGGCGGATGCCCGGGTGCCGGGCCGTGAGCCGTTCCAGCGCGGGCGGCAGCAGGTGCAGGGCCGCGCTGCGGAACGCGGCGATCCGCAGCACCCCTTCCACCGCGCCACGGCCCGCTCCCCGGACCTCCGCGCCGAGGACCTCGTACATCCGCAGGATCCGGCGGGCGAGGGCGACGGCCCGCTCCCCCGCCGGGGTGGGTGTGGCCCCGCCCCGGCCGCGCTCGAAGAGCACCGCGCCGACCTTGGTCTCGCTGCCGCGCACCGCGTGCGAGACGGCCGACTGGGTGAGGCCGAGCGCGGCCGCGGCGGCGGAGAAGCCGCCGCTGTCGGCGACGGCGACCAGGATCCGCAGTTCCTGGGGCAGCAGGTCGGGCACGGGGGCTCTCACCTCGTTGTATGAGCGACGTTCATGGATGTGCGCGTTCCATGAACCAAACCCTCTGCCCGGGCCGCCCATTCCTTCCTAGCGTCGGGCCCATGACCACGAACACCGCTCACGCCGTCCACCAGATCGCCCGCCCCACCGGCTTCCCCACCGCCGCGGACTTCACCTACGTCTCCTCCCCGGTCCCGCGGCCGGGTCCCGGCACCGCGCTCGTCGAGAACCTCCTGCTCTCGGTGGACCCGTACCACCGGGGCATGATGGACGGCGGGGAGGGCGGCTTCGAGCTGAACACCCCGCTGGAGGGCCGCTCGGTGGGCCGGGTGCTCGCCTCCCGCAACCCGGGACTGCGCGAGGGCGACCTGGTCTTCCATCGCGCGGGCTGGCGGACCCACGCACTGGTCACCCTCGGCGTGGACGGGACGCGCAAGCTGCGCGGCCACGACGGCGTCCCGCTGGAGGCCTACCTCTCCATCCTCGGCGGCACCGGACTCACCGCCTACGCCGCCCTGACCCGGACGGCGGCCCTGCGCAGCGGCGAGGACCTCTTCGTCTCCGCCGCCGCGGGCGGGGTCGGCACGGCCACCGGCCACATCGCCCGACTGCTCGGCGCCCGGCGGATCATCGGCAGCGCGGGTTCGGCGGCCAAGGTCCGCCACCTCACCGGCACGTTGGGCTTCGACGCGGCCTTCGACTACCACGACGGCCCGGTCGGCGAGCAGCTCGCGCAGGCCGCCCCGGACGGCATCGACGTCTACGTGGACAACGTCGGCGGGGACCACCTGGAAGGGGCGATCGACTCGCTGCGCGAGTACGGGCGGGTCGCCTGGGTCGGCGCGATCTCGACGTACCACGGGGACCGCTCGCCGGCCGCGCCCCGCAACCTCTTCGAGGTCGTCCACAAGTCCCTCCGCCTGGAAGGGGTATTGGTTCGCAATCACACCAATCTGCAGGACGAGTTGGAGGATTTCCTCGTCCCTCATCTGCGCAGCGGCAGGGTCGGTACCGACACCACCGTTGTCCAGGGATTCGAGGGCACGGTGGAGGCCTTCCTGGGCATGCTCCGCGGGGCCAATCTGGGCAAGATGCTGGTCCGGATCGGCGCCTGATTCCGGCCACCCTTAAGTTCACCGATTTCTTACCGCACGGATGTAGACCTTTGAACCCGGCGCCGCCACTCTTTCCGTCGATGTGCCGACGGGGCACTTGAGTGGGAGGCGAGAGGCCAGTGACACCGATCAGCCGCAGAGGTTTCGTGGGAATCGGCGCCGGGCTCGTGGCGGGCGCCACCCTGCCCGTGGTCACATCGACGACGGCGGCCGCCGCGACCGGCACCATCACCGATGTGAAGCACGTGGTGATCCTCATGCAGGAGAACCGCAGCTTCGACCACTACTTCGGCACGTTGAAGGGTGTCCGCGGGTTCGGTGACCGCGCCGCCGGCAATCTCCCGGGCGGCTGGGGCATGTTCAACCAGCCCGACTGGGTCGGCCGCCGGTACCCGTGGAAGCTGTCCGCCACCCCGCCGGCGGGCGGCGTCGACGGCAGGACGCTGGCCCAGTGCACCGGTGACCTCCCGCACAGTTGGGCCTCGCAGCACGCCGCCTGGAACAAGGGCCGGCTGGACAGTTGGGTCACCGGCGTGGGCAACGCCCGCACCCTGGGCCATCTGGACCGGGGGGACATCCCCTTCCACTACGCCCTCGCCGACACCTACACGATCTGCGACGCGTACTTCTGCTCCGCCCTCAGCGCGACCGGCCCGAACCGCACCTTCCTGTGGAGCGGCAGGATCGACGCCACCAGCAAGGACGGCGGCGAGGAGTCCGGGCTGACCTGGGAGACGTACGCGGAGGCCCTCCAGCGGGCCGGCGTGAGCTGGAAGGTCTACCAGAACGCCCAGGACAACTACGGGGACAACGGGCTCGCCTACTTCAAGAGGTTCACGGACGCCGCCCCCGGCGATCCGTTGCGGGACCGGGGCATGGGCTCGGTTCCCAAGGTCACCGGCTCCACCCCGGACGACATCGCGGCCGCGATCCGCGCCGACGTGGTGGCGGGCACCCTCCCCCAGGTGTCCTGGGTGGTGGCGAGCGAGGCCTTCTCGGAGCATCCCTACGCCCCGCCCGGGGACGGCGCCCACTTCGTGGACCTGGTCCACCGCGCCCTGGCCGCCGACCCCGAGGTCTTCGACTCCACGGTGCTCTTCCTCAACTACGACGAGAACGACGGGTTCTTCGACCACGTGCCGCCGCCGGTCGCCCCGCCCGGCACGCCCGGCGAGTACCTCGACGGCATCCCGATCGGACTCGGCTTCCGCGTCCCGATGATCGTGATGTCGCCGTGGACCCGCGGCGGCTGGGTGAGCTCGGAGGTCTTCGACCACACCTCGGTGCTGCGGTTCATGGAGAAGTGGACGGCCGCCCTCGGCACCCCCGCCACCTGTCCGAACATCAGCGACTGGCGCCGCAAGGTGGTCGGCGACCTGACCGGTGTCTTCGACTTCGCGCACCCGGTCCACGGGTACCCCGCCGGCCTGCCGTCCACCGCCAAGGTGATCGGCCAGGCGACCTGCGCCCCGCTCCCCAACCCGGCGCCGCAGGACAACGCCCTCCCGGCGCAGGAGCCCGGCACCCGCCCCGCGCGGGCGCTGCCGTACCAGGTGAACGGCAATCTGGACCGCTTCGAGTTCGGGCCGGCCGGTCAGATCACGGCCTGGTTCTCGATGACCAACCAGGGCGCCGAGGCGAAGCGGGCGGCGCACTTCTCGATCCACCCGCACCAGCACCGGGACACGACGCCCTGGCAGTACACCGTCGACCCGGGCGGCACCGCCGGCGACTACTTCCACATCGGACTCGGGCACGGCTCGGGCAAGTACGACATCTCGATGCACGGACCGAACCGCTTCCTGCGGCGCTTCATCGGCGACGCGTCGAAGCCGGGCAAGGACATCGAGGTGGCGGCCCGCTTCGCGGTCGAGCCGGGCACCGGCAAGCCGGCGGTCTACTTCAAGATGAAGAACTCCTCCGGCGCCCCTGTCACCTTCACGATCCGCGCGAACGCCTACCGCACGGACGGCCCGTGGACGTACACGGTCCCGGCGAACTCCTCGCGCGAGGACTACTTCAACGCCGTGGCCTACAGCAAGGGTTGGTACGACTTCACGATCCTCGCCGACTCCGACGGCACCTGGTCGCGCCGCTGCACGGGCCACATCGAGACGGGCGCGCCCAGCGTCTCGGGCTCGTAGCCGGACCCACCCGGGACACGCCAGGTGCCTGCCCTGGACAGGGCCTGGGCACCTCTCAGAGCACGTCCCCGTCCCGCCAGTCGAAGTCGAGCCGCCCGGCCGGGTCCAGTCGGATCCCGCCGGGCGGCGCCCACACGTACGTGGACCCCTCCTCCTCCGGGAGCGGGACGGGCCCGTCCGGCGAGAGCGCGCCGATCCGCCCGCCCCACACCTGCCAGCCGCGGCCCAGGTACAGCGCCGCCCCGTCCTGCGACGCCGACAGCGCCCCGAGCACGTACGCCCGGCCGATCACCTGCTCCAGCCGGGCCATGACCTGCCCGCCGAGGCCGCGGCGGCGCGCGTCGGCCCGTACGGCCACGGCCTCCACGTACCCGGTGCGCAGGGCCCGCCCGTGGTGCACGACCCGCCGCATGACGACGCTGCCGTGCGCGACGAGGTCACCGCCCGCGTCCCGGACCAGCACGTGCATCCCGCCGAGGGCGTGCTCGAAGTCCTCGTCGGCGAAGTCACCGTCGAAGGCCCCGTCGAGCAGGGTCCGGATCTCGCGGAGCTCCGTACCGGTCAGCTCCGCCGTGTGCCGTACGAGGTTCTCCATCGGGCGACCGTACCAACGCGCGCCGGCGGCCCGGGGACGGCCGGGAAAGGCCGGAAACAGCCGAGGGGTTCGAAACCCGGAGTGCCGCCCGACCGGGCCGTCCGTGGCTCGCACGGCCGACCGGGGTGGGCGCGTACCGGGCCGGCGGGGCGGTACGGGCCCAGTGGTCCACCGCGGCCACGGCCTCGCCGCCCAGCCCGCCGAAGGTGCGTACGGCTGGTGCAGGCGCGGTGGTCCACCCGCACCCGGTGTCCGCGGGCGGCCGCCGGAACGGGGTTTACCGGCCCCGGGTCACCCCGGTGGAGGAGGGTGTTCCGCACGCGGAATCGACCGGTGATCACCACCTCCGAAACCGCCCGAGTCCGCGCATATCGTGCGGGAGATCCGCGTACGGCTCTGGCGGCGGGTCGCACGGCGGCGTGATGATCTGCTCCATGTCGCCTGAGACCACACCCGGGACCAGCTCCGGGACAGCCCCTGAGACCGGGCGGTGGACGCCCACCCACGGTGATCCCTACCGTCCGGTCGCCTACCGTCCCGAGCGGATGCCGCACCAGGAATCCCTCGCGCGCGCCGCCGGATTGCGGGCCCGGATGGAGGAGCGGCGGACCGTACGCCACTTCTCCCCCGACCCGGTGCCCGAGCAGGTGGTCCGGGACGCCATCGCCTGCGCCGCGACCGCCCCTTCCGGGGCGCACCAGCAGCCGTGGACCTTCGTCCTGGTCAAGGACCCCGCCGTCCGGCAGCAGATCCGGGCCGCCGCCGAGCAGGAGGAGCAGCTGTCCTACGACGGCAGGCTGGGCGACGAATGGCTCGCCGCCCTGCGTCCCATCGGCACGGACGCCGTGAAGACCCACCTCACGGACGCCCCGGCGCTGATCGTGGTCTTCCAGCAGCGCTACTGGCTCGGCCCGGACGGTACGAAGCGCAAGCACTACTACGTCGACGAGTCGGTCGGCATCGCGGTCGGCATGCTCCTGTCCGCCCTGCACCTGTCCGGGCTGGCGGCGCTGATCCACACGCCCAGCCCGATGCGCTTCCTCAGCCATGTCCTGGGCCGCCCGGAGAACGAGAAGGCCTTCGCGGTCGTCCCGGTGGGCTACCCGGCGGACGGCTGCGAGGTCCCGGACCTCCTGCGCAAGTCCCTGGACCAGGTCATGGTCGAGGTCTGACCACCTCGCCGCCGGGCTGCTCCGGAACCTGCCCCGCAGCCTCGGCGGCCGGCCCGCCCCCGAGGGCCTCGGCGAGCCGCATCCCGATCCGCACCCGGTCCTCCGCACTGCCGGCGTCCATGGCGGCCCGCACCTGCCGCAGGATCAACCAGTCCCGCACCACCTTGGCGACCCCGAGCACGGCCGCCGTCACCATCACCGTGGTCAGCATCAGTGGGCCCTCCGCGCCGTGGGGTGGGGGGCGTAGCAGGGCCCACGCCGCAGGGTGACGAAGGCTCCGCCCATCGCGATCTCACCAGGGAACCAGGGCTGGTCCCGCAGCCGTTCGGCGATCCGGTCCGGCCGCCGCGCCAGACCACTGCGGCGCAATCGCCGTTCGAGTTCGTCGCGTTCCACGCCGCAGCACCACTCGACGACCATGTCCCCGCCGCCGTGGGTGTAGACGTTCGCCGATCCGTGCACGGCTCCGGCAGCGCCCAGCATTCGTGGCCGCCGCAGGAGCCTGCTGTTCAGCCAGTCCTGGGCCGCGTCCGACCCGGGATCGGCCGCGACGCCTCCACGCTCCCGCAGGTCAGCCGCCTCGGCGGGGTGCGGGCGGTGTCGGTTGCGCCGCCACAACTGCGTCAGCCCGTCGCCGTGCTCCGGCAGCACCGGGCGCCAGTCCGGGTCGGGGTGCACCAGGTGGACGGCGGCCCGGCCCGGCAGGTGGATCAGTGCCCAGCTGCGCCCCGTCGGGACGATGCGTAGGCCCGGCACTCCACGGAGTCCGCCGTAGTACTGGTCGATACGCGGCAGGACGGTGGCGAGGACCCGGTCCGCCATGGCCGGGTGCAGTGCGAGGGACAGGCCGGCCCGGGCCGGCCGGGCGGAGGTGAAGCCGAAGAGGGCCCCGTCGCGAAGGTCGCCCTCCCGGAGCCCGTCGGCCAGCTCGGCCACCAGAAGGGACTCGAGGAGGCGCTGCTCTTCGTCCTCGGCGTCCGGGACCGGTCGGCGGTGGTCGATCAGCCCCGCTTCGGCCCAGCCGAGGCAGGTGCGGTGCGGAAGTCCGGTGGCCGCGCGGCAGATGGTCGCGGCACGGTGGTGGTTGTCTGTACGCCTGGACATACGTCTCCCCGGGCGCCGGTCCCGGTACGGGCGCGTAGAGGTTGCGTATCTCCCAGCGGTCTGTCCCACCCCGTACGGGAACTCGTCAGAGCCCTTGGCTCCCCCGGGTCACCGGGACCGGGTAGCGGAGCTGGTCGCCGTACACGACAACTTCGTTCAGGCTAGAAGGAGTTGCCGGTGGGGGAAATGGATACCGCCCCCGCTCCGGACTTGGGGGTACCGGAACGGGGGCGGAGGCCTGGCAGGGCTCGATCAGCCCATGTGGGGGTACGCGTAGTCGGTCGGCGCGACCAGCGTCTCCTTGATCGAGCGGGTGGAGGTCCAGCGCATCAGGTTCGACGCGGCGCCCGCCTTGTCGTTGGTACCCGAGGCGCGGCCACCACCGAAGGGCTGCTGGCCGACGACGGCGCCGGTGGACTTGTCGTTGATGTAGAAGTTGCCCGCCGCGAAGCGGAGCTTCTCCATCGCGTCCGCGGCCGCGTAACGGTCGGCGGCGATGATCGAGCCGGTCAGGGCGTACGCCGAGACGGACTCCATCTGGGCCAGCATCGCGTCGAAATCGGCGTCCTCGTAGACGTGCACGGCGAGGATCGGGCCGAAGTACTCGGTCGTGAAGACCTCGTTCTCCGGGTCGGTGCACGCGATGACGGTCGGGCGGACGAAGTAGCCCTCCGCGTCGTCGTACGTGCCACCGGCGATGATCTCGCAGGTCGGGTCGGCGATCGCACGGTCGATCGCGGCCTTGTTCTTCGCGAAGGACCGCTCGTCGATGACGGCGCCGATGAAGTTGGTCAGGTCGCGGACGTCACCCATGGTGATGCCGTCGACCTCGGCCGCGAAGGCCTCCTTGAAGCCGTCGTTCCAGATCGAGGCCGGGACGTAGGCGCGCGAGGACGCCGAGCACTTCTGGCCCTGGAACTCGAAGGAGCCGCGGGTCAGGGCGGTCTTCAGGACGGCGCGGTCCGCGGACGGGTGCGCGACGACGAAGTCCTTGCCACCGGTCTCACCGACCAGGCGCGGGTAGGACTTGTACTTCTCGATGTTGTTGCCGACCGTCTTCCACAGGTACTGGAAGGTCTTGGTCGAGCCGGTGAAGTGGATGCCGGCCAGCTCGGGGTGGTTCAGGGCCACCTCGGAGACGGCGATGCCGTCGCCGGTCACCAGGTTGATGACGCCCTTGGGCAGGCCGGCCTCCTCCAGGAGCTCCATGAGGAGGATCGCGGAGTGGGTCTGCGTCGGGGACGGCTTCCACAGGACCACGTTGCCCATGAGGGCGGGGGCGGTCGGCAGGTTGCCGGCGATGGCCGTGAAGTTGAACGGCGTGATCGCGTAGACGAAGCCTTCGAGCGGGCGGTGGTCGCTGCGGTTCCACACGCCGGCGGAGTTCGCGACCGGCTGCTCGGCCCGGATCTGGCGGGCGAAGTGGACGTTGAAGCGCCAGAAGTCGACGAGCTCGCACGGGGTGTCGATCTCGGCCTGCTGCGCGGTCTTCGACTGGCCCAGCATGGTCGAGGCGGCGAGCTTCTCGCGCCACGGGCCGGACAGCAGCTCGGCGGCGCGCAGGATGATCGCGGCGCGGTCGTCGAAGGACATCGAGCGCCAGGCCGGGGCGGCGGCGAGGGCGGCGTCGATGGCCTCCTGCGCGTCGGCCTCGGTGGCGTTGGCGTAGGTGCCGAGCACCGACTTGTGGTCGTGCGGCTGGACCACGTCGAAGCGCTCACCGCCACCCATCCGCTTGACGCCGTTGATCGTCATCGGAAGTTCGATCGGGTTCTCGGACAGCAGCTTGAGCTGCGCTTCGAGCCGCGTGCGCTCCGGGGTGCCGGGGGCGTACGAGTGGACCGGCTCGTTGACCGGCGCGGGGACCTGGGTCACAGCATCCATGGGGCTGGTAACTCCTTGAGCTAGTGGGGTGCCTAGTTCTTGGTGATCATCGAGCGGACGAAGAAGAGCAGGTTGGCCGGCTTCTCCGCGAGGCGTCGCATGAAGTAGCCGTACCAGTCCGTGCCGTACGCGGTGTAGACACGCATCCGGTGGCCCTCGGCGGCCAGCCGCAGGTGCTCCTCGCTGCGGATGCCGTACAGCATCTGGAACTCGTACTCGTCCAGCTTGCGCCCGGCCTTGCGGGCGAGCTCCTGGCCGATGGCGATGAGGCGGGGGTCGTGGGACCCGATCATCGGGTAGCCCTCGCCGTCCATGAGGATCTTCAGGATCCGGACGTACGCCTTGTCGATCTCCGCCTTGTCCAGGTACGCGACCTCGGCGGGCTCCTTGTAGGCGCCCTTCACGATGCGGACGCGGCTGCCGGCGGCGGCCAGGCGGCGGGCGTCGGCCTCCGTGCGGAAGAGGTACGCCTGGATCACGCAGCCGGTCTGCGGGAAGTCGCGGCGCAGCTCCTCGTGGATGGCGAACATCGAGTCGAGGGTGGTGTGGTCCTCGGCGTCCAACGTCACGGTGGTGCCGATGGCGGCGGCGGCCTCGACGACCGGGCGGACGTTGGCGAGCGCCAGCTCGTGGCCGCCCTCCAGGGCCTGGCCGAACATCGACAGCTTGACGGACATCTCGGCCTTCTCGCCGAGGCCGAGCTCCGCGAGGCGTTCGATGAGCTGGAGGTAGGCGTCCCGGGCGGCGTGGGACTGCGCCACCTCGGTGATGTCCTCGCCGACGACGTCGAGGGTGACCTCGAGGCCGGCCCGCGTGAGCTCCTCGACGATCGGGATGACCTGATCGACGGTCTCGCCGGGGATGAACCGATTCACCACGGGCTTGGTCACCGGGGCGGCGGAGACGATACGACGCATCTTGTCGCTGCGCGAAGCGGCGAGGATCACGGGACCCAGCACGGGGCACCTCCAGCGGGTGGCAGAAAGAAAAGCGCAAGTGAAACCACCGTGAAACCTAAGGATCGCTTTGATCCTCTGCCATCGACAGCTGTCACGCATCCGTGTCCCGGATCTCATACATCTGTCTGAAGGGTCCGCGTCGGGGTGGGAGAATATCCGCGTGAAGGGCGATTACCAGGACCTGGTGGACGAGATCTCCGCGCTGCTCGGCGCCCCGGCGACCCTGGAGAACCGGGACTTCCGCCTGATCGCCTTCGGTGCCCACGACAGCGACGACGATCTCGCGATGGACCCGGTACGGACCCGCTCGATCCTGACGCGGCAGTCCACGGCGGACGTCCGGTCCTGGTTCGAGGCCTTCGGCATCGCCCGTGCCACCGGGCCCGTCCGGATCCCGGCGGCGCCCGACGCCGGGGTGTTCCGCGGCCGGATCTGCCTGCCGGTGCGGTACCGCGGCATCGTGCAGGGCTACGTATGGCTGCTCGACCAGGAGCCCGGCAAGCCCGGACCCGAGCCGGCGGCGCTGGACGCGGCCATGGAGGTGGCCCAGCGCATCGGGGTGCTGCTCGCCGAGGAGGCGAAGGCCGGGGCCGACCTGTCCCGGGAGTTCCTGGCGGTGCTCACAGCCGGCCGGGGCTGGCAGCAGGACATGGCGGTGGCCGCCCTGCGGGCCGCCCTCGGCCCGGGCGGGGACGGACTGCACGCGGCGGTCTGTGTGACGCCGTGGCCCGGGGAGGCTCCGGCGTCCGTACCGGGCGCGGCGGCGGTGTGCGTGGTACCGCGGCGGGGCGGGGGCGAGCCGGGCGGCGCCGCCGGTCCGGGTGCGGGTACGGGAGCGGGGCCCGGGCGGGAAGCCGCGGGCGACCCGGCTCTGGCGGTACTGCTCCGGCTGCGCTCGACGGACGCGCTGGCTCCGGCCCTGGCGGCGGTGACCCGGCTGCTGCCGCGCGCGGCACAGGCGACGGGGTCGGGCGGCGCTACCGGCCAGGCCACAGGGGGGAAGACCTCGGGCGGCAAGGCTTCGGGCGGGAGCGCCGGGGCCGCCGCCGTCACCACGGCCACGGCCACGGCTCGGGGGGTGACCGCCGGCGTCGCCGACCCCGTGCGGGGACTCGCGGACCTGCCGGCCGCCTGGGAGCAGGCCGTCGCGGCCGCCCGGGCGGCGGCGGCCCAGCCCCGGTTCGGCCCGGTCGCCCAGTGGTCGGCGATCGGCCCGTACCGGATGCTGGCGACGCTCGCCGCCGACCCGGTGGACGACCCTGCGGCGCGCACCTTGTTGGCCCCGACCAACCGCGAACTCGCCCGTACGGCCGAGGTCTTCCTGGATTGCGCGGGCCAAGCGGGCCGCGCGGCCGCCGCGTTGGGCATCCACCGCCAGACCCTCTACTACCGGCTGGCCCGGGTGGAGCAGTTGACCGGCCTCGACCTGGACGAGGGCGAGGACCGCCTGCTGCTCCACATGGCCCTCAAGGCCGCGCGCCTGGCGTAGGGCGCGACCTCCCGGCAACACCCTTCGGGGGACGTCCGGTTCGATCAGGCCGGGGGGCACGTCCGGATCCGGGACGGATCAGGGACGGATCATCGCCTCAGCCGCGCGCCGCATGCCCTCGGTGAACTCCTCCGCGGTCGCGGCCGACTCCGGGTCGAAGAGCCACTGGATCATCAGGCCGTTCAACAGCGCCTGGTAGAAGGCGCCCAGCGTGCGCACGTCCCGCTCGTCGAGCCGGTCCTCCGGGGTCCCGGTGAGCATGGAGATCAGCCCCCGGCGCCCGTCGGCCTGCGAGGCCGCGAGCATGGACCTCAGCTCCGGCCGCTGGTCCCGGCCGAGCGCCACCTCCAGGCTTGCCGCCCAGACCGGGCCGGACTTCTCGTGCTGCGCCAGCACGCCTTCCCACAGGGCGCGGAAGCGCTCCAGCGATCCGCCGTCGCCGTCGAGCCCGTCCTGGAAGACCGCGCCCCACTCCTCCATCAGGCCGATGAAGGCCTGGGTGAGCAGGGCGTCCTTCGAGCCGTAGTGGTAGCCGATGGAGGCCAGGTTGGTCCCCGAGGCGCTGACGATGTCGCGCGCGGTCGTGCGCACGAACCCCTTCTCGACCAGGCACTTCTTGGCACCTTCGAGCAGATCTTCGCGATGTCCCATGGCCACACGGTAGCAAGACAGGTGTCCTAGACGACAGTTCTAGACAGTCGTCATAGACAAGCGTTTAAGACGTATGTATATTCCTGCTCATGACAACCCCAGCTGCCACAGCGCGCCGTGCCGGCCGCCGCGAATGGACCGCCTTCACCGTCCTCCTGCTGCCCCTGCTCCTGGTCTCGATGGACGTCTCCGTCCTGTACTTCGCCGTCCCGGCCATCACCGACCAGCTCGACCCGAGCTCCACCCAGCAGCTCTGGATCTTCGACAGCTACGCGTTCGCCCTCTCCGGCCTGCTGATCACGATGGGCTCGCTGGGTGACCGGATCGGCCGCCGCAAGCTGCTGCTGATCGGCGCGACCGCCTTCGGCCTCGCCTCGATCGGCGCCGGTTACGCCACCAGTGCCGAGATGCTCATCGCGGCCCGCGTGCTGCTCGGCATCGGCGGCGCCACCCTGATGCCCTCCACGCTGGCCCTCGTCCGGAACCTCTTCCAGGACGACAAGCAGCGCGGGCAGGCCATCGCCATCTGGTCCGGGGCCATGACCGGCGGCATCGCCCTCGGCTCGGTGCTCAGCGGGGTGATGCTGAACCACTTCTGGTGGGGCTCCGTCTTCCTCATCAACGTGCCCGCGATGCTGCTCCTGCTGCTCCTGGTCCCGCTCCTGGTACCGGAGTTCAAGGACCCGGCCCCCGGCCGCTTCGACCTGCTGAGCGTCCCGCTGTCCATGGCCGCCGTGCTGCCGGTCGTCTACGGACTGAAGGAGATCGCCGCCGAGGGCTTCGAACCGCTCTACGTGGGCTGCCTCGTCGTCGGACTGGCCTTCGGGTACGCCTTCGTCCGCCGCCAGCGCTCCCGTGAGGACGCCATGGTGAGCCGGGCGCTGTTCGCGGGCCGCGGTTTCGGGGCCGGCATCGGCCTCAACACCCTCGCCGCCTTCGCCATGATGGGTTCGGCCTACTTCACCACCCAGTACCTGCAGTCGGTGCTCGGCATGGGCACCCTGGAAGCCGCCCTGTGGAGCCTGGCCCCCTCGGTCGTCATCGGCGCCGCGGCCCCGGTCTCCGCCGCGCTCGCCCGGAAGGTGGACCGGGCCTACGTGATCGCCGGCGGGTTCCTCCTCGCCGCCACCGGGTTCGTCCTGATCAGCCTGGTGGACACCGACTCCCTGTGGCTGATCCTCACCGGCGCCGGGGTGCTGGCCTCGGGCATCGTCACCGTGCTGTCCCTGGTGTCCGACATGGCGCTGGCCTCGGCCCCCGCCGAGAAGGCCGGTTCCGCCGCCTCGCTGCTGGAGACCGGGACGGAGTTCGGCGGTGCCCTGGGCATGGCGGTGCTCGGCAGCCTGGGTACCGCGGTCTACCGCCACGACCTGGCCGGCTCCGAGCCCGCCGTGCAGGAGACCCTGGGCGGGGCCGTCGCCACCGCCCACCACATCGGCGGGCCGGCCGGGGAGCAGGTACTGACCATGGCCCGGGAGGCCTTCGTCCACGGAATGCAGTACGCGGCCTGGGGCGGTACGGCGCTGCTGCTCGGGGCGGCCTTGCTCGCCGCGGCTCTGATGCGGGGGATCGAAGCGCCCGCTCCGCCCGCGGCGGAGCCCGCCGCCCGTGCCGGAGACCGCCCGCGCGAGGCGTCGTACAACTGAACCGCCCACCGCCGGACGCGGCCGAGGGAACGCGGAAGGGCCCGGGGTCTCCCCCGGGCCCTTCCTTCACGTCGTCACCCTGGCGGGATCAGGCGAGGCTGACCGTGCGCGCCGAGACGGCGCCGATCTCGGAGGCGATGTCCGCGAGGACGTCCGCCGGAACGGCGGCGTCGACGGTGAGGACGGCGAGCGCCTCACCGTGCGCCTCGGCACGGGCGACCTGCATGCCCGCGATGTTCAGACCGCCCTCGCCGAGCACGCGGCCGACGGTACCGACGACGCCGGGGCGGTCGGTGTAGCGCAGGACCACCATGTGGTCGGCGAGCGCCAGGTCCACGTCGTACTCGCCGATGCCGACGATCTTCTGAAGGTGCTTCGGGCCCGCGAGCGTGCCGGAGACCGAGACCTCCTGACCGTCCGACAGGGTGCCGCGCACGGTGACCACGTTGCGGTGGTCCGGGGACTCCGAGCTGGTGGTCAGCCGCACCTCGACGCCGCGCTCCTGCGCGAACAGCGGGGCGTTGACGTAGGAGACCGTCTCGTCGACGACGTCCTCGAAGACACCCTTGAGGGCGGAGAGTTCCAGCACCTTGACGTCGTGCTGGGTGATCTCGCCGCAGACCTCGACGTCGAGGCGGACCGCGACCTCGCCCGCGAGGGCGGTGAAGATGCGGCCGAGCTTCTCGGCGAGCGGCAGGCCCGGACGGACGTCCTCGGCGATGACGCCTCCCTGGACGTTGACGGCGTCCGGTACGAGCTCACCGGCGAGCGCGAGGCGCACCGACTTGGCGACCGAGACACCGGCCTTCTCCTGGGCCTCGTCCGTGGACGCGCCGAGGTGCGGGGTGCAGACGACCTGGTCGAGCTCGAAGAGCGGGGAGTCCGTGCAGGGCTCCTTGGCGTACACGTCGAGGCCGGCGCCGGCGACGCGGCCCTCCTTGATGGCCGTGTACAGGGCGGCCTCGTCGACGATCCCGCCGCGGGCGGCGTTGACGATGCGGACCGACGGCTTCACCTTGTGCAGGGCCTCGTCCCCGATGAGACCGAGGGTCTCGGGGGTCTTGGGCAGGTGCACGGTGATGAAGTCGGCGACCTCCAGGAGCTCGTCCAGCGTCAGCATCTTGACGCCCATCTGGGCGGCGCGCGCGGGCTGTACGTAGGGGTCGTACGCGACGATCTTCATGCCGAAGGCCGACATGCGCTGCGCCACCAGGACGCCGATGCGGCCGAGGCCGACGACGCCGAGGGTCTTCTCGCTGAGCTCGACACCCGTGTACTTGTTCCGCTTCCACTCGCCGTTCTTCAGGGCGGTGTTGGCCTGCGGAATGTTGCGGGCGGTGGCGACGAGCAGGCCGCAGGCCAGCTCGGCCGCGGTCACGATGTTCGAGGTCGGCGCGTTGACGACCATCACGCCGGCCTTGGTGGCGGACGAGACGTCCACGTTGTCCAGACCGACACCGGCGCGCGCGACGACCCGCAGCTTCTTGGCCGCGGCGATCGCCTCGGCGTCGACCTTGGTGGCGGAGCGGACGAGGATCGCGTCGACGTCGACGATCGCGGGCAGCAGCTCGGCGCGGTCCGCGCCGTTGCAGTGCCGGATCTCGAAGTCCGGGCCCAGCGCCTCGACGGTGGCGGGCGACAGCTCTTCGGCGATGAGTACGACAGGTTTCGAGCTCACGTGGGTCCTCACAAGTCCAGTGCGGACGGCCGTCCCGACGGCCGCAGGCGGTGGAGGGGGTAGCCGCGTGGAAGACGCACGACACTGTGGGCCTGACGCGTATGTGTTGAGCAGTGTAGTGGCGCCGGCGGGCCGGATTTCCGCCTGTACGGAAGGATCACCCGTCCGTGGTTGGCCGGGGTGGACAAGCCGCGCCCGCCGGGGCCGGATTCCCGGCGTGCGATACCCGTCCGGTGATGCGCGGCGGGGCCGGGACTCGCGTGTCCCGGCCCCGCCGTCACGAGATCAGCTCTCGTCGTTGTCGACCCAGCTCATCAGCTTGCGCAGCTTCTTGCCGGTGGTCTCCAGCAGGTGCTCCTCGTCGGCCTTCTTGTACTCGTTGTACTTCGGCAGACCGGCCTTGTACTCGGCCATCCAGGTGTTGGCGAACTCGCCGCTCTGGATCTCCGCGAGGACCTTCTTCATCTCGGCCTTGGTGGCGTCGGTGATGACGCGCGGGCCGGTGATGTAGTCGCCCCACTCGGCGGTCTCGGAGACCGACCAGCGCATCTTCTCCAGGCCACCCTCGTACATGAGGTCCACGATGAGCTTCAGCTCGTGCAGGCACTCGAAGTACGCGATCTCCGGCTGGTAGCCGGCCTCGGTCAGGGTCTCGAAACCGGCCTTGACCAGCGCGGAGGCGCCACCGCAGAGGACGGCCTGCTCACCGAACAGGTCGGTCTCGGTCTCCTCGGTGAAGGTGGTCTTGATGACGCCGGCGCGGGTGCCGCCGATGCCGGCCGCGTACGAGAGCGCGAGCGCGAAGGCGGAGCCGGTGAAGTCCTGCTCGACGGCGGCGATGCAAGGAACGCCGCGGCCCTCCTCGTACTGACGGCGGACCAGGTGGCCCGGGCCCTTCGGGGCGACGAGCGCGACGTCCACGTTGGCCGGGGGCTTGATGAAGCCGTAGCGGACGTTGAAGCCGTGGCCGAAGAAGAGCGCGTCGCCCTCCTCGAGGTGCTCCTTGATGGACTCCTCGTAGATCTCGGCCTGCAGCGGGTCCGGGGTGAGGATCATGATGACGTTCGCCCAGGCGGCGGCCTCCGCCACGGGGACGACCTTCAGACCCTGCTCCTCGGCCTTGGCCTTGGACTTCGAGCCCTCCTTCAGACCGACGACGACGTCGACGCCGGAGTCACGGAGCGACAGCGCGTGGGCGTGGCCCTGGCTGCCGTAACCGATGACCGCGACCTTGCGGCCCTGGATGATGGACAGGTCGGCGTCGTTCTCGTAGAACAGCTCGGCCACTGGGATATCTCCTTGGTGCGCTGGTGTTGCTCCCACCGTACGGCGGGGAACGGAATCTGAGTTTCTCGGTCTCGCTATGCGAGCAGAGCGTGTCCCGGCGTGCGTGTCCGCCGGCCGGGCCGGGCGCTCGGGCCCCGCGTCAGGCGCTGCGGTCGAGCGCGCGCAGGCTGCGGTCCGTGATGGACCGGCCGCCACGCCCTATGGCGATCGTGCCGGACTGGACGAGCTCCTTGATGCCGAAGGGCTCCAGCATCTTGAGCATCGCGCCGAGCTTGTCGGAGCCGCCGGTGGCCTCGATGGTGACGGCCTCCGGGGAGACGTCGACCGTCTTGGCGCGGAACAGCTGGACGATCTCGACGATCTGCGACCGGGTCTCGTTGTCGGCGCGGACCTTCACCAGGACGAGCTCACGCTCGATGGCGTTGTGGGACTCCAGCTCGACGATCTTGAGCACGTTGACCAGCTTGTTCAGCTGCTTGGTCACCTGCTCCAGCGGGAGGTCCTCGACGTTGACGACGATGGTGATGCGGGAGATGTCGGGGTGCTCGGTGACGCCGACCGCGAGGGAATCGATGTTGAACCCGCGGCGGGAGAACAGGGCGGCGATCCGGGCGAGGATGCCGGGCGTGTTCTCGACCAGGACGGAGAGCGTGTGCTTGGACATGTGGGGCGTTCTCTCTCTCGGCTCTCTCGGCTCAGTCGTCTTCGTTGTCGCCGAAGTCGGGACGGACGCCCCGGGCTGCCATGACCTCGTCGTTGGAGGTGCCGGCGGCGACCATCGGCCACACCATGGCGTCCTCGTGGACGATGAAGTCGATCACGACGGTACGGTCGTTGATCGCGTTGGCCTCGGCGATGACCTTGTCCAGGTCGGCCGGGTCCTCGCAGCGCAGCGCCACGCAGCCCATGGCCTCCGACAGCTTGACGAAGTCCGGGACGCGCGTGCCCTTGCGGGGCGCGACGGACTCGCCGAGCTGGGAGCCGACCGTGTCGTGACCGGTCTCGTCGGCGTGCAGAACGGTGTTGGAGTACCGCTGGTTGTAGAACAGCGTCTGCCACTGGCGGACCATGCCCAGCGCACCGTTGTTGATGATCGCGACCTTGATCGGGATGTTGTTCAGGGCGCAGGTGACCAGTTCCTGATTGGTCATCTGGAAGCAGCCGTCGCCGTCGATCGCCCAGACCGTGCGCTCGGGCATGCCGACCTTGGCGCCCATGGCGGCGGGGACCGCGTAGCCCATGGTTCCGGCGCCGCCGGAGTTCAGCCAGGTGCGGGGCTCCTCGTACTTGACGAAGTGGGAGGCCCACATCTGATGCTGGCCGACGCCGGCCGCGAAGATCGTGCTCTTCGGGGCGAGCGCGCCGATCCGCTCGATGACCTGCTGCGGGGACAGGCTGCCGTCGGCGGGCAGGTCGTAGCCCAGCGGGTAGGTGTCGCGCCAGCGGCTGAGGTCGTTCCACCAGGCGGTGTAGTCGCCGGCGTTGCCCTCGGTGTGCTCGGCCTGGACGGCCTGGATCAGGTCGGCGATGACCTCGCGGGCGTCTCCGACGATCGGGACGTCGACCGCGCGGTTCTTGCCGATCTCGGCCGGGTCGATGTCCGCGTGGATGATCTTGGCGAAGGGGGCGAAGCTGTCCAGCTTGCCGGTGACGCGGTCGTCGAAGCGGGTGCCGAGCGCGATCAGCAGGTCCGACTTCTGCAGCGCGGTGACGCCGGTGACGGAGCCGTGCATGCCGGGCATGCCGACGTGCAGCGGGTGGCTGTCGGGGAAGGAGCCCAGCGCCATCAGGGTGGTGCAGACCGGGACGCCGGTCAGCTCGGCGAGGACCTTCAGTTCGGCGGTCGCGCCGGACTTCATGACGCCGCCGCCGACGTACAGGACCGGGCGCTTGGCCTGGCAGATGAGCTTGGCCGCCTCGCGGATCTGCTTGGCGTGGGGCTTGGTGACCGGCCGGTAACCGGGGAGGTCCTGGGTGGGCGGCCACGAGAAGGTGGTCTTCGCCTGCAGGGCGTCCTTGGCGATGTCGACCAGGACCGGGCCGGGCCGGCCGGTGGCCGCGATGTGGAACGCCTCGGCGATCGTCCGCGGGATGTCCTCGGCCTTGGTGACCAGGAAGTTGTGCTTGGTGATCGGCATCGTGATGCCGACGATGTCCGCCTCCTGGAAGGCGTCGGTGCCGATCGCCTTGGAGGAGACCTGGCCGGTGATCGCGACGAGCGGGACGGAGTCCATGTGCGCGTCGGCGATCGGGGTGACGAGGTTGGTGGCGCCCGGGCCGGACGTGGCCATACAGACGCCGACCTTGCCGGTGGCCTGGGCGTAGCCGGTGGCGGCGTGGCCGGCCCCCTGCTCGTGGCGGACCAGGATGTGACGGACCTTCTTGGAGTCCATCATCGGGTCGTACGCGGGAAGGATGGCGCCGCCCGGAATGCCGAAGACGGTGTCGCACCCCACCTCTTCGAGAGAGCGGATGAGGGACTGCGCACCCGTGACGTGCTCAACTGCGGCGGACTGCTGTCCGCCGGAACGGGGCCGCGGCTGCGGATGGTGGGCCCCGGTGGCCTGCTCGGTCATCGGCATTCTCTTCTCGAAGCTGAGGGTTTTACGCGGATTCGACTCTGTGCCAGTGCAACAAAAAACCCCTCGTGCCAGGAGGCAAGCGAGGGGAGCGCGTCGGGGGTGTTGAGCGGGGACATACAGGTCCCAGCTTCAGCCGACGCGCTTTCCAAGTACGAGAATTCGGGTGCGCATGGCATTGACCCTCCCTCTGGCGGGAGGGTGATGTCAAGTAGGTGGGACGGGCGTCTCATTATGTGAGCCTCTACGGATGGCCATGGAGCCCCCGGGGGAACCGCCGGCCAGTGCTGGTTGGGCCGCTCCGCCCGGTACTGGGAACGTACCGCGCACCAGCGCACGCCGCAGCCTGTACTCGTCGAGCGGGCCGGAAAACGCCATTCCCTGACCGTGCGTGCACCCCATCGCGCGCAGTGCCAGGACCTGCTCGGGCAGGTCCACCCCGTCCGCCACCGACCGCATGCCCAGGTCGTTTGCGATCCGCAAGAGACCGGCGGTGATCTTGTGCAGTCGGGCGGACTCGACCACGCCCTCCACCAGGCCCCGGTCCAGCTTGAGCATGTCCACGGGGAGGCGGCGCAGGGCGCTGATGGCCGCGTAGCCGCTGCCGAAGCCGTCCAGGGAGATACCCACCCCGAGCCGGTGCAGGGCCGCGAGGCGGCGCTCCAGGTCGTCGAAGGGCACTCTGGGGTCGGATACGGCCAGCTCCAGGACCAGGGCCCCGGAGGGCAGCCCGTGCCGGGTCAGCAGGGCCTCCACGGAGCCGAGCGGCATGGACCGGTCCAGGAGCCGCTGGGCGGTCATCCGCACGGCCACGGGTACGTCGTGCCCGGCCCGGTGCCGGTCGGCGGCCTGCTCCACGGCCTCCTCCAGCAGCCAGCGCCCCAGCTCGGCGGTGCGGGAGGCGTCGTGACCGGCGGCGCCGGGGCCGCCCGCCCCGCCGGCACCGCCCTCGCTGTACTCGGCGACCCGGAGGAACTCCGCGGGGGTGAAGAGGATCCCCTGGGCGGAGCGCCAGCGGGCCTGCGCGGCCACGGCCGACACCTCGCCGGTGGCCAGCGAGACCACGGGCTGGTGCAGCAGGGCGAACTCGCCCTCGTGCAGCGCGGTCCGCAGCCTGCCGGCCAGCTCGGCCTTGCGTACGACCTCGGCCTGCATCTGGGGGGCGTACATCTCGACGCGGTCCTTGCCGCCGGCCTTGGCCCGGTACATCGCGAGATCCGCGTTGCGCATCAGGTCCGAAGGGGTGATGCCCGGGTCGGCGAAGGCCGCCCCGATGCTCGCGGCGACGCGGACCTCGCTGCCGCCGATCCGGTACGGCTGGGAGAGGGTGGTGCGCAGCCGGTCGGCGATCTCACGCACCTGGTACTCGCGGGCGCCGGGGTCACGACTGCCGTCGCCCAGGATCAGCGCGGCGAACTCGTCGCCGCCGAGGCGGGCCGCGGTGTCCCCGGCGCGGACCGAGTCCTGGAGCCGGCGCGCGGCCTCGACGAGCAGTTCGTCACCGGCCTGGTGGCCGATGGTGTCGTTGACCGCCTTGAAGCCGTCGAGGTCGATGAAGAGCACGGCGGTGCTGTGGTCGCCCGCGCGCCGGCCGGTCAGGGCCTGGCGCACACGCCGGGTGAACAGGGCCCGGTTGGGCAGGTCGGTCAGCGGGTCGTGTTCGGCGCTGTGCTGGAGCTGGGCCTGGAGCCGGACCCGTTCGGTGACGTCCCGGCTGTTGAGGATGAGCCCGCCCTGGTGCCGGTTGACGGTGGACTCGACGTTGAGCCATTCGCCGCCGCCCGATTCGAAGCGGCACTCGATGCGGGTGGTGGGCTCCTCGGTCGGCGGCGCGGCGAGGAAGCGGCGCACCTCGTGGACCACCCGGCCGAGGTCGTCGGGGTGGATCAGGGTGGCGAGCTCGGTGCCGACCAGCTCCTCCGCCTCACGGCCGTAGACCCCGGCGGCGGCGGGGCTGACGTAGCGCAGGGTCCCGGTGGGTGCGGCGATCATGATGACGTCGCTGGAGCCCTGGACCAGGGAGCGGAAATGGTTCTCCTTCTGGGCCAGTTCCTGGGTCAGCGCGATGTTGTCGAGGAGCATGATGCCCTGCCGGATGACGAGGGCGAGCACGACCGTGCAGCCGGTGAAGACGACCATCCGGTCCACCTTCCGGCCGTCCACGACGTTGTACAGGATCCCGAGGGTGCACACGGCGGCCGCGAGGTACGGGGTGAGGGCGGGGAGCGAGCCGGTGATCGGGCGGCTGTGCGTCCGGTCGATCCGCGGGCGTCCGGCCGGCTCCGGACCCGGGTGGAGGCGCCGGGCGCCCCAGGGCGCGTAGGCCAGGAGCAGCGATCCGGCGAACCAGCCGGCGTCGAGCAGCTGTCCGGACTGGTACTCGGCGCTCAGCAGGGGCGAGGTGAACAGGGCGTCGCTGAGCACGGTCAGGGCCAGGGCCGCGATGGCGGTGTTGACGGCGGACCGGTTGGTCTCGCTGCGCCGGAAGTGCAGGACCAGGACCATCGAGACGAGTGCGATGTCCAGGAGCGGATAGGCGAGGGAGAGTGCGGCGCGCGGGACGCTGCCGGGGGCCCCCGACTGGGCGGTCCGCGCCGCGTGGGCCAGGGCCAGGCTCCAGGAGAGGGTGAGCAGGGAGCCGCCGATGAGCCAGGAGTCGAGTCCGAGGCACACCCAGCCGGCGCGGGTGACCGGGCGTTTGGCGAGGACGAGCAGGCCCACGATGGCGGGCGGGGCGAAGCAGAGGAAGGCGAAGTCGGCGAGCGAGGGTTTCGGCACTTCCTCGCCGAGGATCACCTCGTACCAGCCCCAGACCGCGTTCCCGCAGGCTCCCATGAGGGAGGAGAAGGCGAAGAGCAGCCAGGCGGGGCGTTCGCGGCTGTCGATCGCCCTGGCGTAGGAGTAGCAGGAGACCGCGGCGAGTAAGCCGGCCGCGCTGAGTCCGAAGTCGCCCATGATTTCGGCGACTTCCTCCGAGCCCCAGTTGAGGGCGGCGCCGACGGCGTACCCGCCGCTGACCACCGCGAGGAGCAGCTGCATCGCCAGACCCTTGCCTCCGCCCGAGACGGACGGCCGGTTCAGGAGCGCCGCCCCCGGGGTACTCACCGGTCCCCCTCGCTGCCTGGTTCCCGTGCAGCCCAGTCTCGGCCGCGTCGCCTCCGGCGGCTGTACCGCATCGGATCCTTCGTCCATTGGCCGTGCATCGCCCGTCGCCCCCCAAAGTGTCCGATCACTCCCCAGCGCCAGACGTTCGTGGCGCAGCCCCTTCTTCCGGACGATACACCACTTTCGTCACTCAGGGACATAGTCTCTCTACTCTCCGTTACCGATCGGGGAGTTCTGCCCACGCAGCGCATTCGAGTGACTGCGGAGCGTGCGCATCACGCGTCACTCGGTGATCAACACCGTGTGCTCCACCGGCTCTCCGGCGGCGAACCGGGTGAGCTGGCGGGCCAGCAGGCGCTTGGCCCTCGGCTCGAACGCCGAGCTGCTGCCGCCGACATGAGGCGTGATCAGGACATTCGGAGCATGCCAGAGCGGGTGACCGGCGGGCAGCGGTTCCGGGTCGGTGACGTCGAGTGCCGCGCGCAGCCGGCCCGACTCCACCTCCGCCAGCAGGGACTTGGTGTCGACGACAGGACCGCGCGCCACGTTCACCAGCAGGGCGCCGTCCTTCATCCGTGCGAGGAAGTCGGCGCCGACCAGGCCCCGGGTGGCGTCGGTCAGCGGGGTCACGAGGATCACCACGTCGGCGCCGGGCAGGAGCGTGGGGAGGTCGGCGAGGGCGTGCACGGGCCCGCGTGCGCCGGCTCGTGCGGTACGCGCCACCCGTGCGACCGGGCCGCATTCGAAGGCCACGAGTCGGTCCTCGATGGCGGAGCCGATCGATCCGTAGCCGATGATCAGAACCGACTTGTCCGCGAGGGCGTCGTAGAAGCCGGAGCGCCATTCCTCGCGGTCCTGGCCGCGGACCATGCCGGGGATGCCGCGCAGGGAGGCGAGGGTCAGCGCGAGGGCGAGTTCGGCGGTACTGGCCGTGTGGACCCCGACCGCGTTGCACAGCCGTACGCCGGGACGCAGGTCGCCGAGGCGGCCCAGCACGTCGTCGATGCCGGCGGTCAGTGTCTGGACGACCTGGACCGCGGGCATCGCCGCCAGCGGGCGCACGGTGACCTCGGGGGACTTCATGTAGGGCGTCACGTAGAAGACGCAGTCGGCGGGATCGGCCGGGAAGGCGTCCTCGCCGTCCCAGAGGCGGTACCGGAAGGAGTCGGGGAGGCCCTCGATCTCCTCGGCGGGGAACGGGAGCCAGACATCCGGGGTCATTGCAGTCATGATCACGAGGCTATGCCAAGGCATCCGGATCAAGCCGTTAGTTTGATGGCCGGAACCGGAGGGGGACGCAGGGGTGGAGCGCAGGTCGATCGGGGCGGGGGCGCTGACGGTGGGCGCCGTCGGCCTCGGCTGTATGCCGATGAGCTGGGCGTACGCGCCGTCGCGGCGGCGGGGGCAGGAGTCGCTGGCCGCCGTGCACACGGCGCTGGACCTGGGGTCGAACCTGCTGGACACGGCCGACGTGTACGGGCCGTTCACCAATGAGCTGCTGCTCGGTCGGGTGTTGCGGGAGCGGCGGTCCGAGGCGTTCGTCTCGGCCAAGGTGGGTCTGCGGGCGGGTGACCAGCATGTGGTCGCCGACGGGCGGCCCGGCTATCTGCGTCGGGCCTGTGACGCCTCCTTGCGGCGGCTGCGGACCGATGTCATAGACCTCTACCAGCTGCACCGGGTGGATCCGGACGTGCCGGTGGAGGAGACCTGGGGGGCCATGGCCGAGCTGGTGGGCGCGGGCAAGGTACGGGCGCTCGGGTTCTGCGCGCTGGGCGCCGGGGCCGGGCCGGGAGCCGGGCGGAGCGGGGACCGGGGGTACCGGACGACCCTGCGGCACCTGGAGCGGCTGCAGCAGGTGTTCCCGGTGAGCGCGGTGCAGGCGGAGCTGTCGGTGTGGTCTCCGCAGGCGGCGTGGCAGCTGCTGCCGTGGTGCGCGGCCCGCGGGGTCGGGTTCCTGGCGGCGATGCCGCTCGGCAGCGGATTCCTCACGGGGACGCTCACGCCGGGTGAGGGGTTCGAGCCGCAGGACGTGCGGGCCCGTCATCCGCGGTTCACGGCCGAGGCGATGGCGTCGAACCAGGTGCTGCTGGCGGGGCTGCGGCAGGTGGCCCGGCGGCACGGCCCCGAGGTCACGGTCGGGCAGGTGGCGCTGGCCTGGGTGCTGGCGCAGGGGCCGCAGGTGGTGCCGGTGCCCGGGGCCGACCGGGCGCCGTGGGCGGCGGAGAACGCGCGGGCGGCGGAGGTCCGGCTCTCGGCCGATGACCTGACCGAGATCGCGTCCCTTCCGGTCGAGGTGGGAGCCTGGGACTGATCCTGGTCGGCGCGGGGTCGGCGCCGGGTCGGCGCGGGTCGTCGCGACAACCACTCGATCGAGTGTACGAGTGGTGGAACTTCGTGAACTGCCGGAGCTGTTGAGACGGATGAAGGGCACGATCGGAGGACCGGAAGGGAGCAGGGCGATGCGATACGGAAGTTCTCCCGGGCAGGCGGGATCCGAGGCCGTGGGCCGGCGCCGGGGGGTGCTGGCGGCGTTCGCGCTGGCCGGCTGCGGCGCTCTGCTGGCGGCGGGGTGCGCGCCGCAGGGCACACCGGACTCGGGACCGGGCGGCTCCCCACCGGGCACGGCCTCGACGGGCGCCGGGTCACCGGGGCCGTCGGGGAGACCGTCCGCGTCGCCGGAGGCCACCGGGCCGCCGGTGAAGGGGGCCGTGACGGTGACCGGGGAGGTGGCCAAGGGGCTGGAGTCGCCGTGGGGCGTGGCCCCGCTGCCTGGCGGGGACCTCCTGGTGGCCTCGCGGGACAAGGGGACGATCAGCAGGGTCGCGGCGGGGTCGGGAGCGGTGACCCCGATCGGCGAGGTGCCGGGGGTGGCTCCGGGCGGGGAGGGCGGACTCCTGGGCCTCGCGCTGTCGCCGACCTTCGCGTCGGACCGTCTGGTGTACGTGTACTTCACGACCGAGTCCGACAACCGCATCGCCCGGCTGCGGTACGACGAGCAGAGACCTTCCGGGCAGCAACTGGGCGCCCCCGACACGGTGTTCCGGGGGATTCCCAAGGGCCTCATCCACAACGGCGGCCGGATCGCCTTCGGCCCGGACAAGATGCTCTACGCGGGGACGGGTGAGACCGGTGACACCGGGCTCGCGCAGGACAAGGAGTCGCTGGGCGGCAAGATCCTGCGGATGACCCCGGACGGGGATCCGGTGCACGGCAATCCGGAGGCGGATTCCGTCGTCTACTCCTACGGGCACCGCAATGTGCAGGGCCTCGCCTGGGACAAGGACAAACGGCTGTGGGCGGCCGAGTTCGGCCAGAACACCTGGGACGAGCTGAATCTGATCGAGCCCGGTGCCAACTACGGCTGGCCCGAGGCCGAGGGGAAGGCGGGAAAGCCCGGCTTCAAGGACCCGGTGGCCGTGTGGAAGACCGACGAGGCCTCGCCGAGCGGGATCGCTTGGGCGGAGGGCTCGATATGGATGGCCGGGCTGAAGGGCAAGCGGCTGTGGCGCATCCCGTTGGCCGGGACGGAGCCGGTGGCGGAGCCCGAGGCCTTCCTCGCGGGCGAGTACGGCCGCCTGCGGACGGTGGTGCCGCTGGGCGGGGACCGCATGCTGCTGGTCACGAGCGAGACGGACGGACGCGGGTCACCGCAAGCGGGCGACGACAGGATCCTGACCCTGACCGTGCGGTGACCGACAGATCCCCGGCGGGCGACGAAGGGTGTGGTGGGCACGGTGTTCAACATGATCGAGGAGCTGTTCAACCCCGGACGCAAGCACACGGACGAGGAGAAGAAGCGGCTGGAGCTGTCCCGGACCGACGTCAATGACAACGATCCGGGACGGGGTCCGATAGACCTCGACTCCGGCAAGGTGCTCATACGCCTGGACGAGCAGCCTCCGGACGGGGACTGACCGGGGCGGGGGCGGCGAACAGGCGCAGCCGGTGGGCGAGGGCGGCCGCCTCGCCGCGGCCGGCGACGCCGAGCTTCGCGAGGATGTTCGAGACGTGCACGCTCGCGGTCTTCGGGGAGATGAAGAGCTCCTCGGCGATCTTCCGGTTGGTGCTGCCGGCCGCCACCAGGCGCAGTACGTCCCGCTCGCGGCTGGTCAGCCCGAGCGCCTCGATCGGGTCGGTCTCGGGGGCCGGCGGGGCGACGGCGTGGTCGGCGTCGGTCAGTGGGAAGCGGGCGCGCTGGGCCAGCAGGGCCAGGTCCTCGCGCAGCGTGCGTGAGCCGATCCGTTCGGCGATGGCGTAGGCCTCGCGGAGCAGGGCGGCCGCGGGCTCCCGGTCACCGGCGGCCAGCAGGGCCTCGGCGAGCCGGTGGCAGGCCTTGGCCAGCAGGTACGGGCGTTCCAGCGGGCGGACGGCCGTCTCGACGGCGGTCCAGTCGGCGGGGGTGTCCCGGGCCTCGGCCCGGAGCAGCTCGGCCCGGACGTACTCGGCGTGGGCGGCCCACACCGGGACCGGGGTGGCGAGGGAGCGGGCGGCGGTACGCAGCACGGCCAGGGCCGCGTCCCGGCCGGCCTCGGCGGCCGGGAGCCCCCGGGCGTCCGCCTCCGCGGTGGCGGCGGCGAGCAGCAGCGGCCAGGCGTAGCGGTGCTGCCCGAGCGGGAATCCGTGGGCGGCGGCAGCGGAGGTCTCGGCGCGGACGTCGGCGATCCGGCCCTCCGCCGCGGCCACGCCGATCGCGAGGCGGCGGAGCGGGATCCGGTGCTGGGGCTGGGTCTCGTGGGCGCCGTAGTGGGTGTGGGCCGCGGCGAGCTGGTGGTTCGCCTCGGCCAACTCCCCTCGGGCCAGCGCCAGGTAGGCGAGGCGGGCCGAGGCGCAGCCGCGCGGGGCGGCACTCTGGCCCACCAGCAGGGTGCGCCGGGCCGCCTCGGCGGCCTCGTCCCAGCGGCCGAGGCTGTAGAGGCTCTCGGCCATGTTCCCGCAGACCCAGGCCTCGCTGTCCAGGAGCCGGGACCTCCGGACCAGTTCGGCCCCTTGTACGGCGAGTTCCACGGCTTCGTGGGACCGTCCCAGACTTTCCAGCTGAGAGGTGAGATTGATATGCGCACGCCCTGCCAGCATCGTGAGTCCGAGCTGTGTGGTCCGTTCGACGACCGCGTGCATCTCCGCGAGGCCGCCCGCTCCGTCGCCGGAGTCGGCGCGCAGAGCGCCGACCGTGATCCGGGCGTTGAGTTCGGTCTCCTCGGCGCCGACCATGCGCGCGTACTCGACCGCGCGTTCTGCGGCGGCAAGGTTGTCGGGGCCCGGGTTGTGGAGCATGCCCCAGCTCGCGGCCCGGACCAGGACCTCGGCGTGCACCTGGGACGGGGGCAGCCCCCGGACGAGGTCCTGGGCCTTGGCTATCTCCTCCCAGCCGTCGCCGCGTCCGAGTCCGGCGATCAGTCGGGAGCGTTCGGTCCAGAACCAGGCGGCCCGCAGCGGGTCGTGGTCGTCCTCCAGCAGACGCAGCGCCATCTTCGTGATCTTCAGGGCGCGGTCGCGTTCGCCGCCGTAGCGTGCCGCCACGGTGGCCTCGGCCAGCAGGTCGATCCGCTGGAGGGCGGTGGTGGCCGGGTCGCAGCCGCACGGAGGGTACACCTCGGTGTAGTCCGCCGGGCGGAGCGCCTCGCGGACGTTCTGCGGGGCGCTGTCCCACAGGTCCATGGCCCGCTCCAGCAGCCGCAGTTGCTCCGAGTAGGCGTGTCGGCGGCGGGCCGCCACGGAGGCGGCCAGTACGGCGGGCAGCGCCTTGGCGGGATCGTTGGCGTGGTACCAGAAGCTGGCCAGCCGGATGACCCGCTCCTCGGCCCGGACCAGCGAACCGTCGGCCTCCATGGCCTCGGCGTAGCGGCGGTTGACGCGGGCCCGCTCCCCGGGCAGCAGGTCGTCGCTGACGGCCTCGCGGACCAGGGAGTGCCGGAAGCGGTAGCCGTCTCCGTCGGCGGTGGCGAGCAGGATGTTGGCCCCGACCGCGGCGCGCAGCGCCTCGATCAGCTCGTCCTCGGTGAGCCCGGCGACGGCGCGCAGCAGCGGGTACTCCACGGTGGAGCCGCCCTCGGCGACGATGCGCACCAGCCGTTGGGTCTCGTCGGGGAGCACCTCGACGCGGACGAGGAGCAGGTCGCGCAGGGATTCGGTGAGTCCGGTGCGACAGCCGCTCTCCTTGGAGGCGACGAGTTCCTCGACGAAGAAGGCGTTGCCGTCCGACCGGTCGAAGACGGAGTCCACGAACGCTTCGTCCGGCTGCGCGGCGAGGATCCCGGCGAGTTGGCGGCGTACCTCGGCCCGGTTGAAGCGGGACAGCTCGATGCGCCGGACGGTGCGGAGCCGGTCGAGTTCGGCGAGGAGGGGGCGCAACGGGTGACGCCGGTGCACGTCGTCCGCGCGATAGGTGGCGACGACGACGAGCCGGCCGCTGCCGAGGGTGCGGAAGAGGTAGGAAAGCAGGTGCCGGGTGGAGGTGTCCGCCCAGTGCAGGTCCTCCAGGACGAGGACGACGGTGCGGTCGGCGGCGAGGCGCTCCAGCATGCGGGCCGTCAGTTCGAAGAGCCGGGCGGTGCTCTCCTCGTCGTGGGGGCCGCGCGGGGTGTCGCCGAGTTCGGGGAGGATGCGGGCGAGTTCGTCCTCCTGGCCGGCGGCAGCGGCGGCCAACTCCTCGGGCAGCAGCCGGTGCAGGGCGCGCAGGGCCGTCGAGAACGGGGCGAAGGGAAGGCCCTCCGCCCCGATCTCCACACAGCCTCCGACGGCGACGACGGCTCCGCGGCGGTCCGCCTCGCAGAGGAACTCCTCGGTGAGGCGGGTCTTGCCGACTCCGGCCTCTCCCCCGATGAGCATCGCCTGCGGTTCCCGCCCGGCGGCCCGGGTCAGTGCGTCGGTGAGTACGGCCAGTTCATCGGCTCGGCCGACGAACACCGGGCTGACAGATCTGGTCTCCACGCCGCCGAGCATCGCACAGAGGTCCTGCCCGGCGGCACTCGCCGACGGTGCGCTTCTCATCACGTGTCAGTTCACGCGGTGCGGGGCGCGGAGCACGCGGAGCGGGCCGCGCGGGCGGAGCGGGCGGAGCGGGTGAACCGGCTCCGGAGGGTTCTCACCCGCCTCCCGTGTTCCTGGTCCGGCGAGGAGGCGCGGTGCGCCGTCCCCGCCGTCCGGGCCGCGCGGTACTCGGCCGCCTCACGCATGAGGTCGGTGTTGCGGACGGCGGTGGCGATCTCGTACTCGAACATCTCTGCTCCCTGGTGGCGTTGCTCGGGCACCTCGTTCGGTGTGATCCAAGATTCGCGTCCCAGGGGGTACCGGCACATCGGTCGCATGCCGCATCTGCCGGGGGCGGGGCACCTTAGTCCGGGGCCGGGGAGCCCCGGGGCGGTCCGTGCGGGTCTAAGTCGCTGCCCTAGGAGGGTGCCTAGGCGCCTGCCCCGGCCGCCTTGGGAATGGCCAGGAGGAGGTCGAAGTACATGAGGACGAAGAGCAGGATGCCGAGGGCGCCCAGTCCGATGCCCGCCCAGGAGACGGACCGTACCCAGGTGGGGAGGGTGCGCTCGGGGCTGCTGAAGGCGGGGAGGGCCAGCACGAAGGTGGCGACGATCAGGGCGAGGGCGGAGAAGATGCCGTTCACCATCGCGGTGGTGTGCCACGGGTCGACGAACTGGGCGGCGATCTGCGCGTTGGCGTCGGCGGCCTGGGTCAGCTCCAGTCGGGCGGCAATGCTCGCACGCTCGGACACGATGCCCGCGACCCAGCTGCCGCTGAGGGCGACGACACCGAGACCCGCGGCGACGATCGCGAAGGCCGCGGATCCGACGTGGCTCGGCTCCCGGTCCTCGGCCTCGTCCTCGGCGAGCGCCTCGTCGTCCAGGTCCGCGTCGGTGACCTCGTCGGTGACCGCGGAGTCTGCTGCGGCCTCGGCCGGCTGGGTGGTCTCGGTCTTTTCGAGGGCGACCGGGGTGGTGTCCGCCTCTGCGGCGTTCGGGGCGGGGGTCTTCGTGGTGTCCATGCGGGGCACCGTAGGCGCCCTGTCTGAGAGTTTTCTGAGAATCCGCAGGTTCCGGCCGTGGTGGGCCCCGCGGTCGGCGGGGCCCGTGGCAGGGCGACCCGGGACGGGGCCCGGACGGGGCTCAGGCGGAGCGGTTCGCGGCCCACTCGTGGGAGAGGATCGACCAGATCTCGGTGTCCTGGCGGACTCCGCGGTGGAGGTTGTTCTCCCGCATGACGCCGTCGCGGGTCATGCCGAGGCGGGCGGCCGCGGCGAGGCTCTTCGTGTTGCCGGTGGCGGCGTGCCACTCGACGCGGTGCATGCCGCGCTCACCGAAGGCGTGGTCGATCAGGACCTGGCAGGCCTTGGTGACCAGGCCTCGGCCGGCCGCGTCGGGCTCCAGCCAGCAGCCGATCTCGCAGTTTCCCCGGTCGGCCTCGAACACCCGGAAGAGGACCCCGCCCACCAGCGTGCCGTCGAGCCGGATGCCGAAGAACCGGGGGCCGTCCTGGGCCGCCTTCACCGCGTACTCGGCGAGCAGGGCCCGGGCGGAGTCGAGGTCGGCGGCCCGGTCCGGGAAGCCGATGTAGCGACCTATGAACGCGCGGCCGCGCTCGATGTGCGCGAAGAACTCCTCCGCGTGCCGGGCCTCAAGCGGGAACAGCTGGGCGTCTTCGGCGAGGGCTGTCGAGAACATGCGCGGTCTTCCTTGGGTCTCGGGCGGCGGGTGGCCGGATCACCGGGAGCTGGTGGCGGGCTCGGCGCCGACCTCGCTCGTGGCAAGGTCCACGGCGGGCCGCTGCTTCGGAAGTCTCGCATGCGGGTGGCGTTCGGGGGGCTCGATGCTGATCTTGGGCAGACGCCGGTCGAGCCAGGCGGGCAGCCACCAGTTGGCCCCGCCGAGCATGTGCATCAGGGCCGGGACGAGGAGGGTGCGCAGCACGAAGGCGTCGAGGGCGACGGCCGCGGCGAGCGCGATGCCGAACATCGCGATGATCCGGTCACCGCTGAGTACGAAGGCCAGGAAGACGGAGATCATGATGACGGCGGCCGAGTTGATGACCCGGCTGGTCTCGGCGAGGCCCACGCGCACGGCCCGCCGGTTGTCGCCGGTCTCCAGCCACTCCTCGTACATCCGGCTGACGAGGAAGACCTGGTAGTCCATCGACAGTCCGAAGAGGACGGACACCATGATCACGGGCAGGAAGGGTTCGATCGGGCCGGCGCTGCCCAGGCCCAGCGGTTCGCTCCCCCAGCCCCATTGGAAGACGGCGACGACGACGCCGAAGGAGGAGGCGACGGCGGCGACGTTCATGGCCGCCGCCTTGAGCGGGATGCCGATGGACCGGAAGGCCAGCAGCAGGAGCACGCAGCCGAGGGCGATGACCACGCCGACGAAGAGCGGCAGCTTCCCGATGATGACCTCGGCGAAGTCGTCGTAGGCGGCCGTCACACCGCCGACGTGGACCTGCATGGAGTTGCCGTGGCCGGCGGCCGGTACGACGTCCTGGCGGAGTCTGTCGACGAGGTCGCTCGTGGCCCGGGACTGCGGGGCGAAGTCCGGTACGACGGTCAGGACGGCGGTGTCGCCGCTGCGGTTGAGGACGGCGGGTCCGGTGGCGGCGACGCCCTCCGTCGTGCGGAGCGCCTCCGCGAGCCGGTCCACGGCGAGCCGGTCGCCGGCGCCGTCCAGCCGGGCGACGACGGTGAGGGGGCCGTTGGTACCGGGGCCGAAGCCCTCCGCCAGCAGGTCGTAGGCCTGCCGGGTGGTGGAGGTGGCCGGGTTGTTGCCCTGGTCGGAGGTACCCAGGTGGAGGGAGAACGTGGGCAGGGCCAGCACCACCATGACCGCGGTGGCGACGACTCCCAGCAGCTTGGGGTGGCGTTCGACGAAGGCGGACCAGCGGACGGCGAAGCCGGAGGTCTGCTCGGGACGCGGGCCCTCGGCGGCGAGCCTGCGGCGCTCGCGGCGCGAGAGGGCCCGCATGCCTATGTACGAGAGGAGGGCGGGCAGCAGGGTGACCGAGGCGGCGACCGTCAGCACCACGGTGACGGAGGCGGCGATCGCGACGCCGTTCAGGAAGTTCAGCCGCAGCACCAGCATGCCGAGCAGGGCGATGCAGACGGTGGCACCGGCGAAGACGACGGCCCGGCCGGTGGTGGCGACGGCGTTCGCGGCCGCCTCCTCCACGGTGCTGCCCCGGGCCAGGCCCTTGCGGTGCCGGGTGACGATGAACAACGCGTAGTCGATGCCCACGCCGAGGCCGACGAGGGTGCCGAGCATCGGGGCGAAGTCGGCGACCGGCATCGCGTGGCCGAGCAGGGTGATGCCGAAATAGGCGGTGCCCACACTGACCAGGGCGGTCGCGATGGGCAGCAGGCTCGCGGCGAGCGAGCCGAAGGCGAGGAAGAGGACCAGGGCCGCGACGGCGACACCGATGACCTCGGCGAGGTGCGCGGTGGGGGCCTCGGTGAGCTGGATGGCGCGGCCGCCCAGTTCGACCTGAAGGCCGCCGGCCTCGGTGGTGGGGTTCTTCGCCGCGTCGACGACCGCTCGGGCCTGGCCCTTGGGTACGGAATCGGCATGTTGATCGAAGGTCACCACCGCGTAGGCGGTGCGCCCGTCGGGGCTGATCCGCGCGGCGTTCTCGGGGGCGGGGCCGTAGGGTCCGGCGACCGATCCGACGCCGGGGAGCCCGGCGACGCTCTCCAGGGCCCGGGTCATGCGCTGCTCGATGTCCGGGGTGCGCACGCTCTGCCCGTCCGGGGCCCGCCACACGATGGTGTCGGTGTCGCCGCCCTGGCCGTGGAAGCCCTCGCGCAGGAGGGCGTTCGCCCGGGCGGACTCGGTGCCGGGGACCTCGTAGTCGTTGGAGAACGACGACCCGGCGGACACCGCGGCGGCCGCGGTCCCGCCGAGGGCGAGCAGCCAGATGAGCACGGCGAAGAGGCGGTGGCGCATGCACCAGCGTGCGATTACAGCCAACGGACGTGCTCCCTGGTGGTTCGGATCTTTACCGGGAGTCAGCCCGCCGCAAAGACGCATGAACGCGTGAAGGCCCGGCCGAGGGGTCCGGGGATCCCCCCCGGGAAGGCTCGGCGCAGATGGTCTACACCCGCAACGATCTCAGCGTTTCGTGATCGTTGGCCCGTTTCGTGTGCATCGTCACAGCGCGGAGCGGGCGGAGGATCCTGCCTCCACCCGGTCCTCGGGCTCGTCCACCCGGTAGCCCGGGATCGAGGGCCACCGGACGGTGAGGACGACGGCGTCCTCCTCCGCGTACCAGGAGTGGTCGACGCCGCGTCCCCAGAGCACGTAGTCCCCCTGCTCGGCGAGGACGACGGTGCGCCCCGGGAACTCCAGCCGGAAGCGTCCGCTGATCAGCACCAGCAGTGCGGTGCGCTTCTCGGCGGTCGCCCACCGCTCCCGCTCGTCGCCCTTCGGGTGGACACCCCATTTGATCTCCACGTCCTCGCTGTGGCGGGGATCGGAGGGGTCCTTGAAGTGGCCGAGGAGCCAGCCGCGGTCGGCGGCCGCGTCGGGGGTGGCCTTACCGGTGTAGATGGTGGAGTCGTGGTTCACGGGGGTGAGGCTAATGCAGTTGTGGCACCCGCTCGACACTGGTGAGCTGGGGCTATGACGATCGATCTTGATGAACTGATGAAGGTCCGCGCCCACTTCGACACCGAGGTGCGCGAAGGCGCGCAGGCGGACGCCCCGCTAGGGCACGTGGAGCGGGCGGGCGGCGTCGTACGGCACGTCGCGCCCGCGCTCGGGTGGAACGGGGTGCTCTGGTCGGACCTCGACGAGGGGACGGCGGACGCGGAGATCGCGGCACAGGTGGCGTTCTTCGCGGGACGCGGCTGTCCGGAGTTCGAGTGGAAGCTGTACGACTACGACCGGCCCGCGGACCTCGGGGACCGGCTGCGGGCGGCGGGCTTCGTGCCGGAGCCGCCCGAGACGTTGATGGTGGGTCTGGTGTCCGAGCTCGCGAAGCTGCCGGTGGAGCCGCCGGAGGGCATCACGCTGCGGGTGGTGACGGACGAGGCCGGCGTCGACCTGATGATGCGGGTCCACGCGGGAGCCTTCGGGACGGAGCGGCCGCGGCTCCGGGAGCAGCTGCTCGGCAAGCTCCGGGAGGAGCCGGACACGATCGCCGCGGTGCTCGCGATGGCGGGCGACACCCCGGTGAGCGCGGCCCGGATGGAGATGCGGCCGGGCCTGGCCTTCGCGGGCCTCTGGGGTGGCGGCACACTCCCCGAGTGGCGCGGCCGGGGCATCTACCGCCTGCTGGTCGCCCACCGTGCCCGCCTGGCGGCGGAGCTGGGTATCGCCTATCTGCAGGTGGACGCGTCGGCCGACAGTCGCCCGATCCTGGAGCGGCTGGGCTTCGGGGTGCTGGGCGTGACGGTGCCGTACATGTGGACCGCCGCCGCCTCGTAGGGCGGGAGGGCGGGGTCGGTCCGGCTCTATGCCCGCCCGGCGGCAACCGGCAAGATCACTGCCATGGAACGCATCAGCCCGCCCCTGACCGGGGACGAACGCGAGACCCTCCGGACCTTCCTCGACTACCACCGGGCCACCCTCGCCTGGAAGTGCGAGGGCCTCACCGACGAGCAGCTGCGCAGTGCCTCGATGCCCCCGTCCACGCTGTCCCTGCTGGGGCTGGTCCGGCACATGGCCGAGGTCGAGCGGCACTGGTTCCGCCGGGTCCTCGACGGCCAGGACCTCCCGCACCGGTGGTCGGACACGCACGATTTCCAGGCCGCCTACGACGCCTCCGGCTCCAGCCGCGAGGAGGCGTTCACCGCCTGGGAGGACGAGGTCGCGCACGCCCGCCGGATCGAGGCCGCCGCCGAGTCCCTGGACGTGACGGCGTACGTGCCGAGCTGGAAGGAGGAGGCCTCGCTCCGTCTGGTGATGCTGCACCTCATCCACGAGTACGCCCGCCACAACGGCCACGCCGACTTCCTCCGCGAGGGGATCGACGGCACGACCGGCGCGTAGAGGGTGTCCCGTCGGTCGGAGTGGATCAGGGAGCGGTGCCGGCTGCCGCGAGCCCGCCCTGACCGGCAGGACACCCCCTGGGGGGTGCCGGACGGGCCGGGCGGCCCGAGGCGCCGTGGGGCCGCGGTTCGCTCAGGCTTCCGGACGCCAGTAGCCCAGGGAGTTCACCCGGTGCTTGGGCAGCGTGAGTTCCTTGCGCAGGTAGGCCGTCAGGGCGCGCGTCGTCACCGTGTCGCACGCCAGCCAGACGTACGCCGCCTCCGGGTCCCCGGCCAGCGCGGGCAGCTCGGCGCGCACCCGGTCGGCCAGGGCCGTGCCGTCCCGCCGCACCCGGCGGATGTCGTGCCGGCCCTGCTCCACCCGCATCGGCAGCCGCTCGTCCGAGTCGTGCTGCGTCTCGAACCAGATGGTCGCCGGGGTCTGCGGGTAGGTGTCCAGCAGCGAGTTGATCGCCGGCAGGGACGCCGAGTCGCCGATGACGAGCAGGCGCTCCGGGGCCGGCGTCGGGGCCGTGAATCCGGTGCCCTGGACGGTGGCCTCGACCGTGTCGCCCGGCTTGGCGTCGCGCGCCCAGGCGCTGGCGACCCCGTCGTGCAGGGCGAACTCGAAGCTGAAGGTGCCCGCTTGCGGATCCGGGTCCACGAGCGTGTAGGCCCGCTGGTGCGGCTTGCCCGCGCCCTGGAACCAGACGCGCACCCACATCGTCGGGTGCAGCGACGCACCGGCGGCCGCGAGCAGCCCGCCGTCCGTGAAGCTCACGCGGCGGTAGTTCTCCGTCAGGTCTTCCGCTCCCGTGACCGTGAACGTGAAGTCCTTGCCCCGCATGAGCTTGAGGACCACGCCCTCCCAGCCCTTGCCGACCGCCATGTCCAACCCCTCCCCTAGCGCCCCTATAGTTAGGTCAGCCTAACCTAAACGCACGTCGGGGAAGAGTGTGAGCAGCGTGAGCAGTGCCAGCAGCGAGAACGGCGACGCCCGGTCGCACGGAGCGAACCGGGGCGAGCCCCCTGCGGAGACCTCGGAATCCTACGGGGTGTACCGCGACCCGTGGGGCATCCCCCACCTCCGCGCATCCGACGAACTCCGGCTCGTCCACGCCCAGGGCCGCGTCACCGCCTTCGACCGCGCCTGGCAGTTGGAGGTCGAACGACACCGTTCCGAGGGCTCCAGCGCCTCCTTCCTCGGCGCGGACGCCGTCACCTGGGACCGCTTCGCCCGCCAGTCCCGGCTGGCCGACACGGCCCGCCGCTGCTACGAGGCCATGGAGGCCGACGACCCCGCCACCGCCGCCTGGGTGCGCGCGTACGTGGACGGCGTCAACGACGGGCTCGCCGCCGGCGCCGCCCGTGACGAACGCTTCGCGCGCACGGGCCTGACCCCCACCCCGTGGGAGCCGTGGGTGCCGCTGGCCATCTGGATCGCCACGCACATCCTGTTCGCCGGCTTCGCCACCAAACTGTGGCGCGAGCGCGTGGCCCGCGCCCTCGGCGACGAGGCGGTCACCCTCTTCGCCACCGACGGCCCCGGCACCGCCGGCAGCAACGGCTGGCTGGTGCCGGGCGACCGCACCACCACCGGATCGGCGATCATCGCGGGCGACCCGCACCGGTTCATCGAGGACCCGGGCGTCTACCAGCAGATACGTCTCTCCTGCCCGGACTACGACGTCCTGGGCCTCGCCGTCCCCGGCGTCCCCGGCCTCGGCCACTTCGGGCACACCGGCACCGCCGCCTGGGCGATCACCAACGCGATGTCCGACTACCAGGACCTGTACGTCGAGCGGTTGCGCCGTGAGGACGACGGCACCGTACGGGCCCTCGGCGCGGACGGCGTCTGGGAGCCCGTCTCCCGCCACACCGAGACCATCACCGTGGCCGACGGCGACGACGTCGAGGTGGAGGTCCTGGAGACCCCGCGCGGCCCGGTGATCGTCCACGCGGACGGCGACCTCGGAGCCGACGCGCACGCCGACGCCGACGGCCACGCCGACGGCAGCCCCCAGACCCTCTCCCTGCGCTACCCGCCGCGCGTCCGCCTGGACCTCGGTTTCGCCGCCCTCCCCGCCCTGCTGCGCGCCCGCACCGTCGCCGACATCGACCGGGCCTTCGACGGCTGGGCCGAGCCGGTCAACGTGGTCCACGCCGCCGACTCCGAGGGCGGCCTGCTCCACCGCGTCGCGGGCGCCGTGCCGCTGCGCCACCGCACCAACCGGCTGCGGCCCGTGCCCGCCTGGGATCCGCAGCACGCCTGGCAAAGCTGGGCCCCGACCCCCGCCGAGCCGGTGCAGGGCTTCGCCGTGATGGCGAACGCGCGCGGCATCGCCTCCCCGCTCGGCGTGGAGTTCGCGCCCCCGCACCGCGCCGACCGCATCCGCGAGCTGCTCAGCGGCTCCGCGGACTGGTCCCCGAAGGCGATGGCCGACGTACACCGGGACACGCACCTGGCCTCGGCCGCGCCCCTGCTCGCGCTGCTGCCCGACTTCGAGGACCTAACCCCGGCGGCCGAGGCCTTGCGGACCCGGCTGCTGGCCTGGGACCGGCACATGGCGGCCGACAGCACCGACGCCACCGTCTTCTCGGCCTTCCGCAGCGCGACCGTACGCCGCTTCGCCGCCGATCCCGTCTTCGAGGGCCTGTGGGGGGCGCCCCCCGGCCCGGCCGTCTTCCACCCCTGGCTGTACCTGGTCCCGAAGATCGGCTACGCCCTCGAAGGCCTGCTCACCACCTCCCTCGTCCCCGGCCTCGACCGGGCGGCGCACGTCCGGGCCGCCCTGGAGGAGACGGCCGCGGCCGACACCCCCGACACCCCCTGGTCGCAGGTCCACCGCCTCACCCCCTGGCAGGCCGTGCCCGACCTGGAGGCGACCGAGTGGCCCGGCCTCGGCGGCGACCACGACTGCGTGAACGCCACCTCCACCGTGCCCGGCTTCACCGACCTCACCGCCCGTGCGTCGGCGGCCCGTTACGTCTGGGACCTCGCCCGCCGCGAGGACAGCCTGTGGGCGGTCCCGATGGGCGCGGACGGCGTCACCGGCTCGCCCCACCATCGCGACCAGCTGCCCCTGTGGGCACAGTGCGAACTCGTCCCCGTCGTCACCGACTGGACCCGGCTCACCAAGGAATCGATATGACCTCCGCCCCCTCCGTGCGCCGGCCCGTACACACCCAGGTCGTCGAGGGCTTCGGCACCGTCACCATCACCCCGGTCGACCCGGCGGCCGATTCGGCGCTGATCCACAGCTGGGTGACGCAGGAGCGGGCCCGGTTCTGGGGCATGGGCGAGGCCGGCCGCGAACTGGTCCAGGAGATCTACGAGGACGTCGACCGCCGCACCACCCACCACGCCTTCATGGTGAGCCGCGACGGCGAGCAGGTCGCCCTGTTCCAGACGTACGAGTGCGCCGAGGACCGGGTCAGCGAGTGCTACGACGTCCTCCCGGGGGACGTCGGCGTGCACCTGCTGATCGGCCCGGCCACGGGCCCGGCCGAGCACGGCTTCACCGGCTCCCTGATGACCGTCTTCATCGGGTTCGTGTTCTCCGACGAGGCCGCGCGGCGCGTGGTCGTCGAGCCGGACTGCCGCAACACCAAGGCCATTGCCCTCATGGAACGCACCGGCTTCGTGCTCGGCCCGGAGGTCGTGCTCCCGGAGATCGACCTGCCCGAGGTCCACCTCCCGGCCAAGCCGGCCCGGTTGGCCTTCTTCACCGCTCCGGAGGCCGCCCGGGCGACCGGCTGACCGGCTGACCGGCTGACCGGCTGACCGCAGCCGCCCTCGTCGACCGGGCGCTCGGCGAACGGAAGCCGCCCCTCGGGCGGTTCCGGGAGCCGGGCGCCCGGCGGCATGTCCGGGCACCCACGTCGACCACGGGGTCGCCGTCGATCGCCGTCGATCGCCGTCGATCGCGGCCGGTCGCCGCCCATCGCCCGGGGCCGTCGACGGCCCGACGATGAAAGGGTGAACCCCGACGGAGATTTCCGATTCCCGTTGACCGCGCGCCCCTCCCCACCGGAAGCTGATGGCCTCTCAAAGCACCTTGAGGTGGGGGACATTGACCAGTCAGAACCTGCACATCGGTCCGGACGCGGCGGCGGACCGGTACCGCCTGCTCCGCTCGATCGGACGCGGCGGAGAGGCCGTGCTCTATCTCGCCGAGATCGAACTCGCCGGCGGATCCGAACCCGTGGTCGTCAAAGTGCTCGACTCCAAGACGACCATCACGCCGGACATCTTCGACCGGATCAGCCAGAAGTGGAACGAGCAGGCCGAGCTGCTGCGGTTCGTGCACCGGCCGGGCGTGGTGGGCGTGCGCGAGCACTTCGAGGGGCCGCCGATCCATCGGCCCGGGGAGTCCTCGACCCTGACGGGGCGGGCGCTCGTCCTCGTCATGAACCACGTCGACGGGCTGGACCTACGGGACTGGCGGGCCGAGCGGACGCTGTCCACCGCCGCCGAGCGGCGCGAGGTGATGCGCACCCTGGAGCAGCTGGCCGACGTCCTGGACTGGCTGCACTCGGGGAAGGCGACCCCCTCCGGCCGCCAGGTGATCCACGGTGACCTCTCCCCCGGCAATGTGATGGTCGACGCGCACGGGCAGGCCACCCTGGTGGACTTCGGCCTCAGCAAGCTGACCGCCGACCACCAGACCGCCGAGGTCTGGTTCACCCCGGGCTACGCGGCGCCCGAGGTCTTCGACGGCAAGCGCACCCCGGGTACGGACCGGTACGCCTTCGGGGCGATCGCCTACTTCCTGCTGAGTGGGGAGTCCCCGCCGGCCACCCCGGAGCAGCTGGCGCAGGCGCTGACCGCGCTGCCGCAGATCGCCGTGCTGGACGCCGAGCAGCGGGCACGGATCGCGGCCATCTACGCGGCGGACCCGGGGAAGCGGCCGGTGAACCTGGCCGGCTGGATGAAGGACATCCGCCACGCGGTGGTGTCCACGACCACCGCCACCTCGCAGCGGGCCGCGCAGGAGACCCCGCCCAGGCCTGCCACGCCGCCACCGCCGGTGGTCCCGCCGCAGCCGGTCACCCCGCCGCCCACAGCACCGACGACGGCACCGACGGCGGCACCGCCCGCGTACGCCCCGGCGGCGCAGCCCGTACAGCCCGTACAGCAGCCGGCGCAGCCCGTACGGTCGGAACCGGCCACCACCGTCCCGGAGCCCGCCCCGGTCCCCCCGCACACGCCCACCACTGCCCCGCAGACGCAGCCGGATCCGGGGTCGGTGCCCGCCGGGTACGGGCCGACGTACAACCTGAGTCCGGCTCCCGCCCCGGGGCCCGTGGTCCCGAAGAAGAAGCGGCGGACCGGGCTGATCCTCGGCTCGGTGGCCGCGGTGCTGGTGCTGGCCTCCCTCGCGGTGGTCGGCGTACAGCTCCTGGGCGACAAGGACAAGGAGAACGCCGCGGGGGGCGACAAGCCCGCCGGGACGAGCGCACCGCAGGCGTCGGCTTCGGCGCGGGCGACCGCCTCCGCCGAACCCACGCCCTCCGAGGCGTCCCCCAAGGGATCCGCCTCCCCGGACTCCTCCTCCAGCCCGGGGGATCCGGGCTCGGTGAAGGACAGCAACGTCGCCGACCTGACCGTGCTGTCGTCGGTCGGAGAGGTCCAGCACTTCGAAGTGGGCTCCGCCAAGCTGAACACGAAGGAGTACGGGGCCGCCCTCCTCGGCAGTTGCTACTACGGTGCGACGGTCGAGTACGACGTGAACCGCGCCTGGTCCACGCTGGAGTTCACCGTGGGCGTCGACGACGGCTCGACCATGGAGCAGGCCCGTGTGACCATCTCCGTGGACGACAAGCCCGCGCTCTTCTCCGAGGCGGTCCACCTGGGCAAGCCGGTCACCAAGTCCCTGGACATCAAGGGAGCCCTGCGCCTGCGCCTGAAGGTGGAGGAGGGCTGCCGCGACAGCGGCAACGCCGTCATCGCCGCCCCCGTCCTCAAGCGCTGACGGCGGCGGGCTCCGACAGGAACCCGCCGCCCGGCGCGCCCCGTTCGGCCGGGCGCTCGGGGAACGGAAGCTGCCCGGTCGGCAGTTCCGCGCCCCGCGCGCCCGGCAGCGGGCCAGTCCGTCGCTCCGAGCGGGCGCCGCTCGTTGTCGGAGGTACCGGGCAGGATGGCCGTCATGACAGACGGAACGACCTGGCTCGCCGCCCCCCGATCCATCGCCTTCGGGGGCTATTTCGTGGTGCTCGCGCGCGGGCTCACCGAGGACGAACTCGTGGGCCGCCTCCGGCAGGCCGCGCGCAGCACGACGGCCGGCGTCGTGGCGGTCGGTGAGCACACCTCGGACTCCCTCCTGGAGTGGATGGACGACACCTACGGCGACATCCACGCGGCCGTGGGCCTGCGCCTCGGCCGCGCCGGGGACTGGACGTACGCCGTCGCGTACGGCGGTTGGCAGGACGAGTTCGGCTCGCCGACCCCGCTCTCCCGGGACGGCGCGCACCTCTGCGTCCTGGAGTTCGAGGAGGAGAACGGCAAGGCGGTCCCGCCGCGGTTCGCGTACGCGCACGACGGCCGGCTGCTGAGCGCCTGCAATCTGTACCTGGACGACTCCTGGGACTCCGAGGAGGTCGAGGGCGACCCCGCGACGGCGTCCCGCCTGCAGGCATTGCTGAACGCGGCCGGTCTGCCGGACCCCGAGCGGGACTCCGAGGAGGCGCACCGGACCGCGCTGGGGGTCATCGAGCGGTTCTTCGGGCTCTCGCTGCCGAAGGCCCCGATCGTGGCGGGCGCCCTGCCTGCCGTCGTGCTGGAGTCGGGGTTCCCGAAGCCGGTCCGGCAGGGCTGAGCCCCGTACGACCACCCTCCGATCGCCCGCGCGCCTGCCCGGGTGCCCTGGTGCCCGGCGGCCTTGCGGCCCGCCTCAGACCACGCCGAGGTCGGCGCGCATGGCCGCCCGCATCTCCCGTAGCGGGTCCCAGATGGCGTGTTGGGCCTCCGCCGCCGACTCCATCGACTCCCCCGGGTCCGGCATGCCCCGTTCCAGGCGCTTCACCTGCCCGTAGACCGCGGTCAGGGCATGGTGCACCGAGGACGCGGGCGCCAGGACATGATCGGGGGCGACCATCTGTGCCTCGGAGTAGCGGTCACGGAAGGCGTCCTTCGCCGCGTCGAGCGCGGCCCGGTCGGCGTCCTCGACCGCGCGTTCCCGCAGGGTGTGCAGATGCCGGTTGAGTGCGGTGGTGAACTGGCGGGCGTCCCGGTTGAGATCCGCGTAACAGGTGCGCCGTAGCGCCTGGTTCTCGCGCTTCTCGTCGTGGGCGCGCACGAGCTCGATCTCACGGCGCTTCGTACGCTCCGCACCTCGCTGGGTGAGCAGCGCGCCGCCCAACGTGCCCGCGACACCCGCCACCGCGATGACCATCGCACCGATCTCCACCGGCGCACCCCCCGAGTCCACCACCGACCGCGCGCCTGTCGCGCGATCACCCCGTACCAGTCTGAACGACGACGGCCCCGAACCGGGAAGTCCGGTGCGGGGCCGTCGTACGAGAAGAGGACTACTCGGAGACGCCCAGGCGCTCCAGGATGAGCTCCTTGACGCGCGCCGCGTCGGCCTGGCCGCGGGTGGTCTTCATGACCGCTCCGACCAGGGCGCCGACGGCGGCGATCTTGCCGCCGCGGATCTTGTCCGCGATGGCCGCGTTGCCCGCGATGGCCTCGTCCACGGCCGCGCCGAGCGCGCCCTCGTCCGAGACGACCTTCAGGCCGCGCTTCTCGACGACCTCGTCCGGGGTGCCCTCGCCGGCGAGGACGCCTTCGAGGACCTTGCGGGCCAGCTTGTCGTTGAGCGAACCGTCGGCGACCAGGGCCGCGACCCGGGCCACCTGGACCGGGGTGATCGGCAGCTCGTCGACGACGACGCCCTGCTCGTTGGCGTTACGGGCCAGCTCGCCCATCCACCACTTGCGCGCGGCGGCCGAGTCGGCGCCGGCCTCGATCGTGGCCACGATGGAGTCCACCGCGCCCGCGTTGAGGATCGACTGCATGTCGTGCTCGGTGACGTCCCACTCCTCGCGGAGCCGGTTGCGGCGCACGCGCGGCATCTCGGGCAGACCGGCGCGCAGCTCCTCGACCCAGTCGCGGGCCGGGGCGACGGGAACCAGGTCGGGCTCCGGGAAGTACCGGTAGTCCTCGGCGTTGTCCTTGATGCGGCCGGCCGTGGTGGAGCCGTCCTCCTCGTGGAAGTGCCGGGTCTCCTGCACGATCGAGCCGCCCGAGGAGAGCACCGCCGCGTGACGCTGGATCTCGAAGCGGGCCGCGCGCTCGACGGAACGCAGGGAGTTGACGTTCTTGGTCTCCGAGCGGGTACCGAACTCGGACTCGGGGGTCGGGCGCAGCGACAGGTTCACGTCGCAGCGCATCTGGCCCTTGTCCATGCGGGCCTCGGAGACGCCGAGCGCCTTGATGACCTCGCGCAGCTCGGCGACGTACGCCTTGGCGACCTCGGGGGCCCGCTCGCCCGCGCCCTCGATGGGCTTGGTGACGATCTCGATGAGCGGGATGCCGGCGCGGTTGTAGTCCAGCAGGGAGTGGGACGCGCCGTGGATACGGCCGGTGGCGCCGCCGACGTGCAGCGACTTACCGGTGTCCTCCTCCATGTGGGCGCGCTCGATCTCCACGCGGAAGATCTCGCCGTCCTCCAGCTGGACGTCCAGGAAGCCGTTGAAGGCGATGGGCTCGTCGTACTGGGAGGTCTGGAAGTTCTTCGGCATGTCCGGATAGAAGTAGTTCTTCCGGGCGAAGCGGCACCACTCGGCGATCTCGCAGTTCAGCGCGAGGCCGATCTTGATGGCCGACTCGATGCCGATCGCGTTGACGACCGGCAGGGAGCCGGGCAGACCGAGGCAGGTGGGGCAGGTCTGCGAGTTGGGCTCGGCGCCCAGCTCGGTGGAACAGCCGCAGAACATCTTGGTCTTGGTGCCGAGCTCGACATGGACCTCAAGGCCCATGACGGGGTCGAACGAGGCGAGAGCGTCCTCGTACGAGAGCAGTTCGGTGAAGGTGGTCACGGTGAAACTTTCCCTCTCAGCCCAGCAGGACGTCGTCGTCGCCCAGGCGCTTCAGCTCGCGGTACAGGATCGCGAGGCCGGTGACGATGGCGGCGGCGGACACGGCGGCGTCGACCAGCTTCAGCACGTCGTTCTCGCTGCGGGCCTTCTTGACCTGCTTGATCACGCTGATCGCGCCGAAGGCGGTGGTGCCGATCGACAGGTAGGTGCCGGTCTTGGACTTCTTGAAGCCCTTGGCCTTGGTCAGTGCACTGGTGCTCACAGGGACGGTGCCTCCTCAAGCAGCGGGTGACCCCAGCGTGCGACGAAGGCCGCCTCGACGGCGGCGCCGACCTTGTAGAGCCGGTCGTCCTTCATCGCCGGGGCGATGATCTGGAGCCCGACCGGGAGACCGTCCTCCGGTGCCAGGCCGCAGGGCAGCGACATGGCGGAGTTGCCGGCCAGGTTGGTCGGGATGGTGCACAGGTCCGCGAGGTACATGGCCAGCGGGTCGTCGGTGCGCTCGCCGATGGGGAAAGCGGTGGTCGGGGTCGTCGGGGAGACGATCACGTCGACCTTCTCGAAGGACTTCTCGAAGTCCTTCGAGATGAGCGTGCGGACCTTCTGGGCGGAGCCGTAGTACGCGTCGTAGTAGCCGGAGCTGAGGGCGTACGTGCCGAGGATGATGCGGCGCTTGACCTCGTCGCCGAAGCCGGCTTCGCGGGTCAGGGCGGTGACGTCCTCGGCGGACTTCGTGCCGTCGTCGCCGACGCGCAGGCCGTAGCGCATGGCGTCGAAGCGGGCCAGGTTGGAGGAGCACTCGGACGGCGCGATCAGGTAGTACGCGGCCATCGCGAGGTCGAAGGAGGGGCAGTCCAGCTCGACGATCTCGGCGCCGAGCTCCTTGAGGAGCTCGACCGACTCGTTGAAGCGCTGGACGACGCCGGCCTGGTAGCCCTCACCGGCGAACTGCTTGACCACACCGACGCGCATGCCGGCGACGGAGCCGTTGCGGGCGGCCTCGACGACCGGCGGGACCGGGGCGTCGATGGAGGTGGAGTCGAGCGGGTCGTGTCCGGCGATCACCTCGTGCAGCAGGGCCGCGTCCAGGACCGTACGGGCGCAGGGCCCGCCCTGGTCGAGGGAGGAGGAGAAGGCCACCATGCCGTAGCGGGAGACACCGCCGTACGTGGGCTTCACGCCGACGGTGCCCGTGACGGCGGCGGGCTGGCGGATGGAACCGCCGGTGTCCGTGCCGATGGCGAGCGGGGCCTGGAAGGCGGCCAGGGCTGCCGCGGAGCCGCCGCCGGAGCCGCCGGGGATCCGGGTGAGGTCCCAGGGGTTGCCGGTGGGGCCGTAGGCGCTGTTCTCGGTGGAGGACCCCATGGCGAACTCGTCCATGTTGGTCTTGCCGAGGATGACGACGTCGGCTTCCTTCAGCTTGCGCGTCAGGGTGGCGTCGTAGGGCGGGATCCAGCCTTCGAGGATCTTCGAGCCGACGGTCGTCGGAACGCCGACGGTGGTGAAGATGTCCTTGAGGGCGAGGGGGACGCCGGCCAGCGGGCCGAGCTTCTCGCCGGCCGCGCGCTTGGCGTCGACGGCGCGGGCCTGGGCCAGCGCGCCCTCGCGGTCCACGTGCAGGAAGGCGTTGACCTTCTCGTCGGTGGCGTCGATGCGGGCCAGGTGGGCCTCGGTCACCTCGACGGCCGTGAGCTCGCCGGAGGCGATCTTCTCGGCGGTCTCGGCGGCCGTGAGCTTGATGATGTCGACCATGATTGTTAGTCCTCCCCCAGGATCTGCGGCACCTTGAAACGCTGCTGCTCCTGGGCGGGAGCACCGGAGAGCGCCTGCTCGGGGGTGAGCGACGGACGGACCTCGTCCGCGCGCATGACGTTCGTCAGCGGCAGCGGGTGGGAGGTCGGCGGGACGTCTTGGTCGGCGACCTCGGAAACGCGGGCGACCGCGCCGATGATGTCGCCGAGCTGTCCGGCGAAGTGATCCAGCTCGTTGCTGGACAGCTCAAGGCGCGCCAGCCGAGCGAGGTGGACGACCTCCTCGCGCGTAATGCCAGGCATGCAGCGATCCTCTGGGGGTGGGTGGATGTTTCGTTTCGGAGCCAATCCTATGGGGCGGGGCGCTCGGCCTGCGAAACGGTTTGCGCGGATGCCGGGACGGGCCGCTGCGCGAGGCCCGCAGACGCTGCCCGACCCGGCGCCTCGAACGCCGGCGGGGCCGGACGGTTCCGGCGTCGGCCGAATCAGCCTCGCCGGCGTTCGAGGCGCCGGGTCCGGGGCGGAGCCCCAGGAGCGGCGCCGCAGGGTCAGACCGCGTCGGCCTCCGCCGCGGCGAGTTCCGCCGTGATGTCCGCCGGGCGGCGCCAGCCGCGCTCGCCGCGGGCCAGCAGCCAGGCGGTGGCCTCCTGCGGGGGCATGGCGGCGGCGACGAGCCAGCCCTGGACGGCGTCGCAGCCCAGGTCCCGCAGTCGCTCCCAGGTCTCGTCGTCCTCCACGCCCTCCGCCACGACCAGCAGGCCCAGCGAGTGCGCCAGGTCCACCGTGCAGCGGACGATCTCCGCGTCCTGCGCGTCGACGGCCAGCCGGCCGACGAACGACCGGTCGATCTTCAGCTCGCTGACCGGCAGGCGGCGCAGGTGGACGAGCGAGGAGTAGCCGGTGCCGAAGTCGTCCAGGGACATCTTCACGCCGTGCCCGGTGAGCCCGGCCATGGTGTCGGCCGCCCGCTGGGGGTCCTCCAGCAGGACGTGTTCCGTTATCTCCAGCTGCAGCCCGCTCGCCGGGACCCCGTGGCGGGCCAGGCGGGCGGCGACCGCGCCCGCGAAGCCGGGGGTGTGGACGTCGCGGGGCGAGACGTTGACGGCCACCGGGACCTTGAGGCCCTGGGCCCGCCACCGCGCCACCTGGGCGAGGGCGGTCTCCAGTACGTACTCGGTCAGGTGCGGCATCAGCCCGGAGGTCTCGGCGATCGCGATGAACTCGTCCGGGGACACTCGTCCACGTTCCGGGTGCACCCAGCGCACCAGGGCTTCGAGCCCGGCGACCTGGCCGTCGAAGCGGACCTTCGGCTGGTAGTGGAGTTCCACTTCCCCGGCGTCCAGGGCTCTGCGGAGGTCGCCGAGGAGGCCCAGGCGGTCGGGGGTGTTGCTGTCCCGCTTGGACTCGTACACCTCGACGCCGGTGCGGTCGCGCTTCGCCTGGTACATCGCGACGTCCGCGCGCCGCAGCAGCCCCTCCGCGTCGAGCGCGTGGTCGGGGAAGACGGCGAGGCCCGCGCTGGCCTCCAGGACGAGCGTGAGGCCGTCCAGGTCGAGCGGGGAGCTGAGCTCCGCGACCAGGTGGCGGGCGATGCGCTGGGCGCTGGTGGTGGAGTCGGCGAAGGGGAGCAGGACGGCGAACTCGTCGCCGCCGAGCCGGGCCGCCTCGGCGTCCTCGGGCAGGGCCTGGCGCAGTCGTTCGGCGATCTGGAGCAGCAGGCGGTCGCCGGCCAGGTGCCCCAGCGTGTCGTTGACCGCCCGGAAGCGGTCCAGGTCGATGAGTACGAGGGCGGCCCGGGTGCCGGAGCGTTCGGCCTCGTCGAGGGCGGACCAGGCCCGCTCCAGCAGCCACTGCCGGTTGGGCAGTCCGGTGAGCGGGTCCCGCAGCTGTTCCTCGGCGCGGGCCCGGGCGATCCAGAGGGTGGAGTCCAGGGCGATCAGGGGTACGGCGAACAGCGGCAGCAGGACCGGCCGGCTGACGGCGACGACGCAGATGAGGGGGGCGATGCCGAGCAGCGCCACGGCCACTAAGGCCTGGCGGAGCAGGGCGGTACGGGCGACGGTGGGCAGCCCGTCACCGCGCGGGGCCAGCGCGACCCAGAGCAGGAACCGGGTGGCGAGCAGATAGGCGACGGCGACGAGGACGATCTCGGGGATCGCCTCCAGCCCCCAGTAGGCGGGGAGCCAGGGGGACTCCACGGAGGGCACCTCGCCGAAGGCGGCGAGTACGAGCGCTCCGACGCCGATGCCGAGGATGTCCACGGAGCCGTGCAGCAGCCCCTGCCGCCAGCGGTGTCGGCGCGCGGCCCCGACCAGGGAGACCACGGCCAGCGAGACGAGTCCGGCGGGGACCCATCCGTAGAGGACGAGCACGCCGAGGGTGAGGGCCGCGCCCGATCCGGTGCCGCCCCACCAGCGGTCGCGGCCGAGGGCGACGAGGTGGCCGACGATGATGCCGGTGAGGAGGGCCAGCGCCCAGCCGACCGGCCCGCCGGGGAACAGCGCATGACGACCGCTCAGCGCGGAGACGATGCCCAGGGTGAGCACGGTGACGGCGAGGCCCACGACGATGAACGGCAGCGCGCCGCGCCGTTCCTGCCCGCCCGCACCGGTGGGGACCGGTCGGGTCTCCGGTGTCCTGGCACCCAGGAGACCGAGCCTGCCCGTCCTGCCCGCCCGCATGGACGGGATTTCCCCGCCGAATTCAGGTGACGGGTCGGCGCTTTCGGTGGGTTTCATGCCCGTACCTCTCACAGCCGGCGATGCCGATGTCACGCGATGGCCCCGATGTCATGCCACCACGGCCGAAATCGCATCCTGCAGCCGTGCACGACAGGCGCACCCCTCAACAGTAGGACGCGCGAGGCTCCCAGGGGCAGCGGTCGGCAGTGGTTGCCCGAATGCGACCCAGCCATCCTCATCAGTACGGTATCCGCCGAACGGGTGAGTTTGGACCGGGCCCCCCTGTCACCCATCCGATGATCCGACAGTTCACCGCCCTGCGACCAGCCTTGTACCGGCCGTTTACCACCGTTCGCCGCGCCTGGCGTGCGCCCGCCCGTACGGCCGCACGCCACGCATCCGTTCGCCTTCGCTACTCCCCTTCGGCGATTCCCCCTCCGTACTACTGCGCCGCGCCCTCGCCGTCCACCGGGAGCGCGGCCTCGCGTGCCGCGTCCGGCCCCTGCTCCAGCAGCACGGCGAATCCGGCGTCGTCGAGGACGGCGAGCTTCAACTGCACGGCCTTGTCGTACTTCGAGCCGGGGTTGTCACCGACCACGACGAAGGAGGTCTTCTTCGACACGGATCCGGTGACCTTGGCGCCGCGGCTCTGCAGGGCCTCCTTGGCGCCGTCCCGCGTGTGGCTCTGCAAAGTGCCGGTGACGACGACGGTCAGCCCCTCCAGCGGCCGCGGGCCCTCATCCTCGGCGGAACCTTCCTCCTCCATCCGGACCCCGGCCTCCCGCCACTTGCGCAGGATCTCCTGGTGCCAGTCGACGGCGAACCATTCCTTGAGCGAGGCGGCGATGATCGCGCCGACGCCCTCGGTGGCCGTCAGCTCCTCCTCGGTGGCCTGCTCGATGCGCTCGATCGACCGGAACTCCCGGGCGAGGGCCTCGGCCGCGACCGGTCCGACGTGGCGGATGGACAGGCCGTTGATGACGCGGGCGAGCGGGCGGTCCTTGGCTGCGGCGATGTTCTCCAGCATGGCCAGGGCGTTCTTCTTCGGCTCGCCCTTCTGGTTGGCGAAGACCCTGACGATCTTCTCCTCGCCCGTCTTGGGGTCCCGCTTGGGCAGACCGCTGTCCTGGTCCAGGACGTACGCCTTGATCGGCAGCAGCTGCTCGATGGTCAGGCCGAAGAGGTCGCCCTCGTCCAGCAGGGGCGGCGTCGCCGGCTCCAGCGGGCCGGTCAGCGCGGCGGCCGCGACGATGCCGAAGTTCTCGATGTCCAGGGACTGCCGGCCGGCGAGGTAGTAGATCCGTTCGCGCAACTGGGCCGGGCAGGTCCGACCGTTGGGGCACCGGACGTCGATGTCCCCCTCCTTCATGGGCCGCAGCTCCGTCCCGCAGGCCGGGCACTCGGCCGGCATCACGAACTCCCGTTCGCTGCCGTCGCGCAGGTCCACCACCGGGCCGAGGATCTCGGGGATGACGTCGCCCGCCTTGCGCAGGACGACGGTGTCCCCGATGAGGACGCCCTTGGCCTTGACGACCTCCTGGTTGTGCAGGGTGGCGAACTCCACCTCGGAGCCGGCCACCTTCACCGGTTCCACCTGCGCGTACGGGGTCACACGGCCGGTGCGGCCGACGCCGACCTTGATGTCGATCAGCTTGGTGTTGACCTCTTCGGGCGCGTACTTCCAGGCGATGGCCCAGCGCGGGGCGCGCGCGGTGGAGCCGAGCCGGCCCTGGAGGGAGATCTCGTCGAGCTTGACGACCACGCCGTCGATCTCGTGCTCCACGGAGTGCCGGTTCACGCCGAAGTCCGCGATGAAGTCCCGGACCTCGGCGAGGGTGGAGACCACCTTGTTGTGCCGGGCGGTCGGCAGCCCCCACTCGTGGAGCAGCTCGTACGCCTGCGACTGACGCTCGATCTCGAAGCCCTCGCGGGCGCCGATGCCGTGCACGACCATGTGCAGCGGGCGGCTCGCGGTGACCTTGGGGTCCTTCTGCCGCAGCGAACCGGCCGCCGCGTTGCGGGGGTTGGCGAAGGGCTTGCCCTCCGCCTCCACCAGACGGGCGTTGAGCTCCTGGAACTTCTCCATCGGGAAGTAGACCTCGCCGCGGATCTCGACCAGGGTCGGGATCCGGTCGCCCCCCAGGCGGTCCGGGATCTCGGCGATGGTGCGGACGTTGGGCGTGATGTCCTCACCGGTGCGGCCGTCGCCGCGGGTGGCCGCCCGGGTCAGCCGGCCGTTCTCGTAGGTGAGGTTGACGGCGAGGCCGTCCACCTTGAGCTCGCACAGGTAGTGGTAGTCCGAGGTGTTCACGTCCCGGGCCACCCGCTCGGCCCAGGCCGCCAGTTCCTCGTCGTCGAAGGCGTTGTCGAGGGAGAGCATGCGCTCCCGGTGCTCGACGGAGGCGAAGTCCGTCTCGTACGCCCCGGCCACCTTCTGGGTGGGCGAGTCGGGCGTACGGAGCTCCGGGTACTGCTCCTCCAGTGCCTCCAGCGAGCGCAGCAGCTGGTCGAACTCGGCGTCGCTGACGACCGGCTGGTCGTTCACGTAGTACCGGAAGCGGTGCTCCTCGACCTGCTCCGCGAGCAGTGCGTGCTGATCACGCACCGCCGTCGGTACTGCCGTGTCCTGCTGTTCGGCTGCCATGCCGTGTCCTCCCGTGGCCCGTCTTCGACCGTCACTCAGGGTTGTCGGCGAGCGACCTCGCCGCCCTGACGCAATGCGCCTGCACCGCGCGGGCGTAGGCGGGTGAAGCGCCCGCCAGACCGCACGAGGGGGTGACCACGACGGACTCCGCCAGAGTCCCCGGGGCCAGTCCCAGCCTGCGCCAAAGCTTCCTGACACCCATGACGCTACCGCCCGGGTCCGACAACGGGGCGTCGGTGCCGGGCACCACTCCGGCGAAGAGTTTCGTGCCGCTCTCGACCGCTTCCCCGATGGCGTCGTCCTCGCGCTCGGTGAGCAGCGAGAAATCGAACGACACACCCGTGGCGCCGGCTCTGCGGAGCAGTGCGAAGGGGACCTCGGGCGCGCAGGAGTGCACGACGACCTCCCCGTCGTGGACGGCGAACAGGTCGCGCAGCGCGCCTTCGACGACCTGCCGGTCGACGGCGCGGTAGGTGCGGTAGCCGCTCGCGGAGCGGACCCGGCCGAGCAGGACGGCGGTCAGGGAGGGCTCGTCGAGCTGCAGCACGACCTGGGCCCCGGGGATGCGCTTGCGTACGTCGGCCAGGTGCTCGCGCAGGCCCTCGGCCAGCGATCCGGCCAGGTCCCGGCAGGCTCCCGGGTCCTGGAGCATGGCTTCGCCGCCGTGCAGTTCGAGGGCTGCGGCCAGCGTCCACGGTCCGACGGCCTGGACCTTGAGCTTGCCGGTGTAGCCCTGGGTGAACTCCTCCAGCGCGTCGAGGTCCTCGCCGAGCCAGGACCGGGACCGCTTCGAGTCCCGTCCCGGGCGGTCGCTGATGCGCCAGCCGCTGGGTTCGACGTGGGCGTACATGTCGACGAGCAGTCCGAGCGAGCGGCCGATCATGTCGGCGCCGGGCCCGCGGGCGGGCAGCTCGGCGAGGTAGGGGAACTCCTCGAAGGACCCGGTGACGGTCTTCGCTGCCTCACGGGCGTCGCCCCCGGGCAGCGAGCCGACGCCGGTCGCGCCGGCGCTCATCGGCCCGGCCGGACGCTCAGGTCGTTGACCTCGGCGTCACGGGGCAGGTCGATGGCCATGACGATGGTGGTGGCCACGGACTCGGGGTCGATCCAGTCGGCCGGGTCGTAGTCCTTGCCCTCCTGGGAGTGCACCTTGGCCTGCATGGGGCTGGCGGTGCGGCCCGGGTAGACGGAGGTGACGCGGATGCCGTGGGGCTTCTCCTCGTCGCGCAGCGAGTCGGCGAGCGCCTTGAGTCCGTGCTTGGAGGCGGCGTAGGCGCTCCAGTCGGCGTGGGCGCGCAGTCCGGCGCCGGAGTTCACGAAGACGATGTCGGCGTGGGAGGCGCGCAGGGTGGGCAGCAGCAGCCGGGTGACCTCGGCGGGGGCGATCAGGTTCACGTTGAGCTGCTGGTGCCAGGTCTTGGGTCGCAGCTCGCCGACCGGTCCGAGGTCGACGATCCCGGCGATGTGCAGCAGGGAGTCGATCCGCTCCGGGACGGCCTGCTTGGAGAACGCCCACGAGAGCCGGTCGGGATCGGCGAGGTCGCCGACGAGGGACGTGGCGCCGGGGTAACGGCCGACGAGCTCGCGGGCGCGGCCGGCGTCCCGGGCGAGGAGGACGAGGTCGTCGCCGCGGGCGTGCAGCCGGGCCGCGACGGCGGCGCCGATGCCGGAGCCGGCACCGGTGATCAAGTGAGTAGCCATACCGCCCATGCTCGCACCCCCGGGAGCGCGTGGGGCCCGAAGCCCGAGGTCAGGTGCCGACGGCGGCCGCGTACGCCCGTAGGACGGCGGCGCGGGCGGCGGCCGCGCGCTCCGCGGGGACGGCGGGGCCGAAGCCGTGGCCGATGGTGGCGTTCGGGAGCGCGGCCACGAGCCGGGCCCGTACGTCGCCCCGGGGCCCGGCCCACCGCTCCAGGGCTTGGTCCCGTACGTCGGCCAGCGCGGCGGCGCGGTCCGGTTCGGGCGGCGCGAAGCGGCCGCCCGAGGCCCGCTCGTGCTCGGCCCAGCGGTCCTCCCAGAACTCCACGGTCCAGCCGGGCCAGCGGTCGGCGAGGGTGCCGCCGTGGGCGCGGGCGGTGTTCAGCCACCAGCCGACCCGGCGCCGCTCGGGATCGACGTGGATGCCGGCGTCCGCCCGGAGCCGGTGGCTCCCGTGATCGGGTGCGTCCCGGAGCCGCTCCAGCAGGGCGGGGCCCTCCTCGACGGGGTGGTCGTCGATGTCGGCCAGGACGTGGCAGCGGTCGGCGCCGATGGTGACCACCGCGACCGGCGGGTCGGGGTCGGCCGGCTCCTCGTCGTCCCGGTCCAGCGCCGGGCCGGGGTACACGTCGGTGTCCCGCTCCCCCGGGTCGAGCCCGAGGTGGACGCGCAGCCCGGTCTGGCCGTCGTGGAGCCAGCGCACCTCCCAGCCCGGCCAGGCGCACCTCAGCAGCTCCAGGGTGGCGGCCCGGGTGCGCAGGGAGGCGATGGGCCCCTCCCAGGCGAAGAGCAGCAGGAGCCGGCGGGCCTCGTCGGCGAGGACGCCCGCCTCGACCATGTCGTCGGGGTACCAGTCGTCCTCCCGCACGTGCTCGCGCAGGAACGGGAGCGCCACCTCCGGCCCGGCCAGCAGGTCGAGGTCCAGCCCGACGGCGCCGTACGAGGAGCGATGGCGGGTGTGACCCACAGGGTCACCGGGGCCACCGGGGCCACCGGCGTGACCGGGGCCCGAGAGCACGAACACGGCGCGGTTGCCCATCGTCAGAGCCCCGCGGCCGCGCGCAGGGCGGCGGCCGTCGTCGAGGCGTCGTAGTCGAGCGGGACGCCCTCGACCAGGATGACCTCGCTGGCGATGTGGTCGGTGCGCAGCGGGAGGATGGCCTGGTAGGCGTCGGAGGCGTACCAGGCGCGGGCGCTCTCGATGTCCGGGAAGCCGATCATGACGACGGTGCCGGGGAAGGGGCCTTCCAGGACCTCGACCTCCTTGCCGTGGACGAGGAAGCGGCCGCCGAAGGGGTCGATGGTCGACTGCATCGTCTCGATGTACCGGAGGATGTCCTCGTTCATGGTCTCGGGACGGATGTGGGCGATGGCGTACGCGGTCATGGTCTGCTCCCCTGTGAACCGGGCCGCCGGTGCGGGCCGTTGATCCGATCCTGCCAGGGCGTCGGCCCCGACGGCGATTACCTCGCAGGTCACGCCGATGCGGGCTGGAAGGTCCGCCGGTAGGCGATCGGGGAGACGCCGAGGGTGGAACGCATGTGCTGACGGAGGGAGTTGGCCGAGCCGAAGCCTGCGCGGTGGGCCACCAGGTCGACGGGCAGGTCGCTGGACTCCAGCAAGTGGCGCGCCAGTTCCAGGCGTTGCGCGGTGAGCCATTGCACGGGGGTCATGCCGACCTCGTCGCGGAACCGCCGGGTGAAGGTGCGCAGGCTCATCCGGGCGTGCGCGGCCAGCTCGCCGAGGGTGACCGGTTCGGCGAGGCGTTCCAGGGCCCAGGCACGGGTGGCGGTGGTGGTGGCGAGCGTCGGCTCGGGGACGGGGCGGTCGATGTACTGGGCCTGGCCGCCGTCGCGCCAGGGCGGCACCACGCAGAGCCGTGCGGCCCGGTTGGCGACGCCCGTGCCGTGGTCCTGACGGATCAGGTAGAGGCAGAGGTCGATGCCGGCGGCCACGCCGGCCGAGGTGAGGACGTCGCCGTCGTCGACGAAGAGGACCTCCTCGTCGAGCCGGACGCGCGGGAAGCCCCGCTGGAACTCGGGCGCGTGCAGCCAGTGCGTGGTGGCGGGCCGGCCGTCGAGCAGTCCGGCGGCGGCCAGCACGTACGAGCCGGTGCAGAGGGAGACCAGCCGGGTGCCGGGCCGGATCGCCGCGAGGGCGTCGGTCAGCGGCTGCGGCAGGGGGGCGCCGTGCGCGAGCTCGTCCATGGCGTGCGTGGGCGTGACGATCACGGTGTCGGCGGCGGCGAGGGCCTCGGGGCCCGCCGAGACGCCGACGGTGAAGCCCGCGTCGCTGGCCACGGGCAGGCCGTCGGCGGTGCAGACGGTCACCTCGTAGAGCGGGTTCCCGGCCTCGTCCTGGGCGTTTCCGAAGACCCGGGAGGGGATGCCGAGCTCGAACGGAGGGACCCCTTCGAGGGCGAGTACGGCGATTCGGTGCATGGCCAGATCCTGACACATGGTGGCCGTACGGCCAACACCGCGCGGGTCGGCGAGCGGCCAGAGTGAGGTCATCGGTCGGGACACCGGCCGGTGGGAATCCAGCAAGGAGACATGTCATGCGCGCCGTCGTCGTCAGCAAGTGGGGCGGACCCGAGGTCCTCGTCGAGACCGAGACCGAGCGTCCGGAGCCCGGCATGGGCGAGGTCCTGGTCCGGGTCCACGCCGCCGGGGTCAACCCGGTGGACTGGAAGACGCGCGAGAGCGGCGCCCTGATCCCGTGGGGCCCGGTGCCGGCGGTCGGCTGGGACGTGTCGGGCGTCGTGGAGGCCGTGGGACCGGGCGTGACCCTCCACCGGGTGGGCGACGAGGTCTACGGGATGCCCCGCTTCCCGCAGCAGGCCGGCGCGTACGCCGAGTACGTGACGGCTCCGGCCCGGCACTTCGCCCCCAAGCCGGCCGGGCTGGACCACGTACAGGCCGCGGCCCTGCCGCTGGCCGCGCTGACCGCCTGGCAGGCCTTGGTGGACACGGCCGGGGTGAGCGCCGGACAGCGGGTGCTGGTGCACGCGGCGGCCGGCGGCGTCGGCCACCTGGCGGTGCAGATCGCCAAGGCCCGCGGCGCGTACGTGATCGGCACCGCGAGTGCGGGCAAGCACGCGCTGCTGCGTGAGCTCGGCGCCGACGAGGTGATCGACTACCGCACCACGGACTTCGAGGACGCCGTGTCCGACGTGGACGTCGTGATCGACGCCATCGGCGGGGACTACACCCTGCGCTCCCTGAAGGTCCTGAAGCCCGGCGGCCACCTGGTGACCCTGCCCGGCCCCGACTCCCTCCCGGCCGACCCGCAGGGCGTGCACGCCTCCTGGGTCCTGGTGGAGCCGGACCTGGGCGGTCTGCGGGAGATCGCCGCGCTCGTCGAGCAGGGCCTGCTGAAGCCGCTGGTCGACACGGTGCTGCCGCTGGAGCAGGCGGCGAAGGCCCACGAGATCGGCGAGCAGGGCCGCACCACCGGCAAGATCGTCCTGACCGTCGCCTGAGGACGGGGCGTCCCGGACCCGTCCGGGCGCCACGACCGCCGTGTTCCGCCCGCCGCCCCGGCCCGACGACCGGGGACGGCGGGCGGCCGCGTTCGTCCCCTCCCGGCGACGACGCATTCCGGCCGACCGAGACCGACCAGCGGTGCCGCACGGAGACGCCGATCGACTTCGCGGTGGCCGGGTCCGTGCCGGGTCGGCCCGCGGACCTGCTGGGCGACGCTCACCGGCCCGGACCATCGCCCCGGGACGACGTGGAGAGCACCGGGCGGGTGACCCCTCGGCCGGTGGGTCCGCCCCGCAGATGACGCTGGAGGCGCGCGTGGCGGAACTGGTAGACGGCGCCGACCTGGCGCAGGACACCGCGCCGGTAGGCGTCCTCCAGGAAGGCGACCGTCGCCCAGGGCAGGCGGCCGGTCAGCGGCAGCCAGATCCGGGTCAGGAGCACCCACTGGCCCCAGGCGGTGAACGCCAAGGCGTAGGAGAGCGCGCCCGCCACCCCACCCACGGCACCGAGCGCGAGCCCGTCGGCCATCGGCCAGGTCAGGGGGCCGACGACGCCCTGCAGCAGCTCGGTCATGAGCCGGCCGCCGAAGGCGATCACCAGGGTGAGCATCGGTGCGAGGAAGAGCGCCTGGCGCACCACGATGCTGCGGTTGACGGCCAGCAGATCCGTCGGGGTGGCGGCCGAGCCGAGGTCGATGGGGGTCTCCAGGGCGGCCACGAGTCCGAGGACGAGCCCGCCCGCCAGGGCGAAGACGAGCCCGTACATGAGGCAGTTGACGGCCGTCGCCTCGATCACCGCCGCATCGACCACCACGCCGCCGTACGTCAGCTGCGCGCCGACGGTGAAGGCGAGCCCGCAGCCGAGGCCCATCACGAAGCCGCCCAGCAGTCCGGCCGGGACCAGGGTGGCGAAGCGCCGGGAGGACGGTCCGGCGCCCCGCCCGCGGCGGCCGGGCAGCCGTATCCGGACCCGGGACGGTTCGAACGCCCGGATCCCGAGCACGGACATGAGCCCGTGGACCAGCCCGAAGGCGAGGCCGACGGCCGGGCCGAAGAGCAGGGCGTCCAGCAGACCCGTACCCAGCGCGAACGCGGCACTGCGACCGGAGGCCAGGTTCTTGGCCGGGAAGACCAGCCAGTCGGCGAGGGCGGTGACCAGGGAGCAGGCGAGGACGACGGCCAGGATCCGCGAGGGCAGCCCCAGCGAGTCGCGCAGCTGCCACCACGCCAGGTCCTGGCCCGCGCTGCGCCCGGGCCGCTCCAGGTGGTCGGCCAGGTGGCCCAGGTAGCGCCCGGCACGGTGCGGGTCCCAGCTACGGGGCCCGCGCGCGCGGCGGGCGCCCGGGACGGCCGTGGGCAGCTGCTGGTAGACGCTCGGCACGAACCCGGCCAGCAGGTGCTCCTCGATGGCCTCCGGGGTCGGGAAGCGTGCCTCGTCCAGCAGCACGGCCGGGTCCTGGGCCGGGGTGTCGCTGTAGGCGGTCCGGGCGAGCAGGACCATCAGCGGGGTGCTCAGCACAGACCTGAGGCGGGCGCCCGGCCCGCCGTCCGGGTCGGTGCGCAGCCGCTCCAGGACCGGGTCCCAGCCGGTGGCGGCCCGTCCGTCCCGGTCGGCGGGCGCGCTCGGGCGCGCGGTGCGGGGCAGGTAGTGGACCAGGTCGTCGGCGTCCAGGTCCAGCAGTTCGATGCCAGCGGTCCGGCGCAGCACCTCGACGCCGACGGCCTCGGCGAACTGTTCGGTGCGGCTGGTCAGCAGCAGGGGCAGCGAGCTGGCGTTGAGTTCGCGCAGGGCGACGGCGAGCGGTCCGGTGGCCATCTCGTCGAACCCGTCCAGGACCGGCAGGATCCATCCGGCGTCCACCAGGGCGGCGGCGAGGGTGGCGCCGCCGGGGCCGCGGGCGCCGAGGTTCGGGTGGTCGCGCAGCAGGCGGGCGATCAGCCAGTCGCGCAGGGTGGTGCCGGTCGGGTCCCACGATCCCATGCTGAAGACCACGGGCACCGGATCGCCGTCGGAGCGTGCGACCAGGTGGTCGAGGACGAACCGCAGGACGAGGACGGTCTTGCCGGAGCCGGCCCGGCCGAGCACCACCAGCCGCCCGGACCGGACGCGCCGGTAGACGTCGGCGATGTCGGCGAGGCCGCCGTCCAGGGACAGCGGGCCGTGGGCGGCGCCCGGCGGGGTGCCGCGGATGTCGTCCCGGTGGTCCAGCAGGTCGGCGGGGGCCGACCGCCACCGCACGGGCAGCGGGAAGGGGTCGTGGATGCGGCGCTGCTCCTCCTCGCGGATGCAGCGGGCGTAGACGTCGTGGGCGAGCGACTCGGCGGCCTCGGCCAGGGGGCCCCGGGACGTCGTCGGCGTCCGGTGCGGCGCCGGCCGGGCCGGACGGTCCGGTTCGGGCGCCCGATGCGGCACCCGCTCGGGCTCGGGCACCGCCTCCTCCGGTTCCGGTTCCGGTCCGGGGGCGCGTGCGGCGCGTAGGTCCTCCCCGGCGGCGGCCGCCTTGCCGCGGTGGGCGGCCAACAGGTCCGTCCACAGCTCGTCCCGGTCGCGCTTCAGCTCGTCGGCCAGCGCGTGCGCGACCTGCTTCACCGTGCCCATCCGGGCGTCGGTGGGCTTGCCGGTCTCCAGCCGGTGGATGGTGCGGACCCCGAGCCGGGACCGCTCGGCCAGTTGCTCCTGCGTCATCCCCGCCTCGTGCCGTAGCCCGCGGAGCAACGCGCCGAACTGGCTGCCCACCTGAATGCCCTTCCCCCGACGACGGCCCTGCCACGTGAGTCCGATGTCCGCCCGGAACCCGGTCAAACCACCGGGCACCGTCGACCGGCCACATATGGCCGGTTGCGGGCATGGTCCCGCGACCAGCACGAACACCACGATGAGTGCCGGTCGCCGCACCCGACGCGGTGCCCGTCTCGACCCAGGGGAGTTGACCCGTATGTCCACCACGAAGCCGAACAGGCTCGCCCGCCGCATCAAGTCCGTCGTCGCCTCGACGGTCCTCCTGCTCGCCGGCGCCGTGGCCGCGCCGGCCACCGCGCACGCCGCCCCGGCGAACCACTACTACATCCAGATCGGCGGCACCGGGGCGGCCGCCGAGGCGCCCGGGTGCACCACGAGCTTCGAGGCCGCGAACCGGCGTCTGAACGGGGGCATCGCGATTCCGGTCTGCTACGTGGCCAGCGGCGGCCCCTTCGTCGGGAGCCACAACGAGCAACCGGCCCCGTTCGCGCCGAGCTTCGGCGACAGCGTGAACCAGGGCTACTGGAATGCGAAGGCCGCCTTGGAGAACGCTTACCGGGCCGATCCGACGGCGACCTTCACCATCGCCGGCTACTCCCAGGGCGCCTGGGTCGGTGACCTGTTGCTCCAGACGATCGCGAACAACGGCACCGAGGTGCCGCGCGACCGGGTCGACGGCATGCTCTACTCCGACCCCATGCAGCCGGGAACCGGTTTCTGGCGGCTGGTCCCCCAGGGGGTTCTCATCCCGTTCGTGGCGTACTCCCCCGGCACCGGGCCGGAGGTGTTCCCCGGAGTCCCGGTCCAGCGCCACTGCATCAAGACCGACGGGGTGTGTGACGCGACGTCCCTGGATTCCTTCCCCGGCTTCCTGCAGCAGCACCCGCGCTACTTCCGGGAGGGCGAGATCATCGCGAGCACCCTCGCCCAGCACGGTGGCAGCGGGACCGTCTGGTACCCGGCGGCCTGATCCGGGCGGCGGCCCGCCACAGCACGACAGTATGACGCCGCGGTCCGCCCGGGGGGACGGACCGCGGCGTCATGCCGTGCACGGCGTCGTTCAGACGGTGGCGGTGGCCCGCGTCGTGGTCGCGATGGTGGCCGAGCCGACCACGCGGGTGCCGTCGTAGAGCACGATCGCCTGGCCGGGGGCCACGCCCCGGACCGGCTCGGTGAAGGAGACGCGCAGCTCGCCGTCCACGACCTCGGCGAAGACCTCGGTCTCGCCGCCGTGGGCGCGCAGCTGGGCGGTGTAGGTGCCCGGGGCGGCGGCCACGGCTCCGCACCAGCGGGGGCGGATCGCGGTGAGGGCGGTGACGTCGAGGGCCTCGACGGGGCCGACGGTGACGGTGTTGTTCACCGGGGAGATGTCGAGGACGTAGCGCGGCTTGCCGTCGGGGGCGGGGTGCCCGATGCGCAGGCCCTTGCGCTGGCCGATGGTGAAGCCGAAGGCGCCCTCGTGGGTGCCGACCTTCTCGCCGGTCGCCTCGTCGACGATGTCGCCCTCGGCCTTGCCGAGTCGGTTCGCGAGGAAGCCCTGGGTGTCGCCGTCGGCGATGAAGCAGATGTCGTGGCTGTCGGGCTTCTTCGCGACGGCCAGCCCCCGCTCCTCGGCCTCGGCGCGGATCTCTTCCTTGGTGGTGAGGGTGTCACCGAGCGGGAAGAGGGCGTGGGCGAGCTGCTTCTCGTCGAGGACGCCGAGGACGTACGACTGGTCCTTGGCCATGTCGGAGGCGCGGTGCAGCTCGCGGGAGCCGTCCTCGTTCAGCACGACGGTGGCGTAGTGGCCGGTGCAGACGGCGTCGAAGCCGAGCGCGAGGGCCTTGTCGAGCAGCGCCGCGAACTTGATCTTCTCGTTGCAGCGCAGGCACGGGTTCGGGGTGCGCCCGGCCTCGTACTCGGAGATGAAGTCCTCGACCACGTCCTCGCGGAAGCGCTCGGCGAGGTCCCAGACGTAGAACGGGATGCCGATGACGTCGGCGGCCCGGCGGGCGTCGCGGGAGTCCTCGATGGTGCAGCAGCCGCGGGCGCCGGTCCGGAAGGACTGCGGGTTCGCGGAGAGCGCGAGGTGGACGCCGGTGACGTCGTGCCCGGCTTCGACCGCGCGGGCGGCGGCGACGGCGGAGTCCACGCCCCCGGACATGGCGGCCAGGACGCGAAGGGGACGGGCGGTGCGCGGCAGGTTCTCAGTCATAGCACCGTCAAGAGTACGGGGGAACCGAGCGGGGTCACAGCGCGTTATCGGGGTACGGGGGGTGGATCACATCGTCGAGCAGGGGAACAACGGGAAGAAGTCGCCGGGGCGGACGCGCCGGGCCGTGCTCTTCGGCGGGCTCGGGGTCTTCGCGGCGGCGGCGGTGGCCGGCCGCGAGGAGATCGGTCGTGCCTGGTGGCTGCTACCGGGGGTGGACAAGCCGCGCAAGGAGGGCGAGCTCGACCACGCGGGCGCGAGCTGGACGTCGGCCTCGCCGGCGAACTGGCGCAAGGCGGACCGCCCGGCCGACTACCGGGTGGACCGGATAGTCGTCCATGTCACACAGGGCGGCTTCGAGTCCTCGGTGGACGCCTTCAAGAACCCCTGGCACAAGGCGTCGGCGCACTACATCGTGCGCGGGGACGGGCATGTGGAGCAGATGGTGCGCGAGCTGGACGTGGCCTTCCACTCGGGCAGCCGCTCGATGAACGAGCGCAGCGTCGGTATCGAGCACGTGGGCTTCGTCGACCGCCCGCAGGACTTCACGGACGCGATGTACGCGGCTTCGGCCCGGCTGGCGGCCGACATCTGCCGCCGGTACGACATACCGGCGGACCGTGCGCACATAGTCGGCCACTCCGAGGTCCCGGGCGCCGATCACACCGACCCCGGCCGCCACTGGGACTGGAGCCGCTACATCAGCCTGATCCGGACCGCTCTGAAGACTCCTAGCTGAGGCCGGCCGTGCGGGCGCGCTCGACCGCGGGGCCGATGGCCGCGGCCAGGGCCGCCACGTCCTCCTTGGTGGAGGTGTGGCCGAGGGAGAAGCGCAGGGTGCCGCGGGCCAGCTGGGGGTCGGTGCCGGCGGCCAGCAGGACGTGGCTGGGCTGGGCCACGCCGGCGGTGCAGGCGGAGCCGGTGGAGCATTCGATGCCCTGGGCGTCGAGCAGGAGCAGCAGCGAGTCGCCCTCGCAGCCGGGGAAGCTGAAGTGGGCGTTGGCGGGAAGCCGCTCGTCGGGGTCGCCGCCGAGGACGGCGTCGGGCACGGCCGCGCGGACGGCGGCGACCAGTTCGTCGCGCAGGGCGCCGATCTCGGTGGCGAAGCGTTCGCGCCGTTCGACGGCGAGCACGGCGGCCACGGCGAAGGCGGCGACGGCGGGGACGTCGAGGGTGCCGGAGCGGACGTGCCGCTCCTGGCCGCCGCCGTGCAGGACGGGTACGGGGCTCTGGTCGCGGCCGAGGAGCAGTGCGCCGATGCCGTAGGGGCCGCCGACCTTGTGGCCGCTGACGGTCATGGCGGCGAGGCCGCTGTCGCCGAAGTGGACGTCGAGCTGTCCGAGGGCCTGGACGGCGTCGGAGTGCAGCGGGATCCCGGACTCGCGGGCGATGGCGGCCAGTTCGCGGACCGGCATGACGGTGCCGATCTCGTTGTTGGCCCACATGACGGTGGCCAGGGCCACGTCGTCGGGGTTGCGCTCGACGGCCTCGCGGAAGGCCTCGGCGTGGACCCGCCCGTAGCGGTCCACGGGGAGGTACTCGACCTGTGCGCCCTCGTGCTCGGCGAGCCAATGGACGGCGTCGAGCACGGCGTGGTGCTCGACGGGGCTGGCGATGACCCGGGTGCGAGCGGGGTCCGCGTCGCGCCGGGCCCAGTAGAGGCCCTTGACGGCGAGGTTGTCGGCCTCCGTGCCACCGGCGGTGAAGACCACCTCGCTGGGGCGGGCGCCGACCGCCTCGGCGAAGGCCTCGCGGGCCTCCTCCACGGTACGGCGGGCCCGGCGGCCGGCGGCGTGCAGGGAGGAGGCGTTCCCCGTGGCGGCGAACTGCGCGGTCATCGCCGCGGCGGCCTCCGGCAGCATCGGGGTGGTGGCGGCGTGGTCGAGGTAGGCCATGATCCCCCGATTCTACGAGTCCACCGATGGCCGCTCGCGCCGCGGGACCCCACGATGGCCGGCAGAGCACTCCTGGGGTGCGCCCTGCCGGTCGGATCGGGGAGCGGTCAGGCCGGGCGCAGGGCGCGGGCCAGTTGGCGGGACTGCGCGACCAGGTGGTCCGACGAGTCCCAGACCTCGGCGTCCTCCTCCAGGAAGCCACCGGCCAGGTTGCGGGTGGTGATGGAGACCCGGAGCGGGCCGGGGGCCGGGCGGCGGCGGACGTGGGTGGTGAGTTCCACCGTCGGGGTCCAGGCCACCAGGCCGAGGTCGAAGGCGGTCGGCGGCAGCGCGTCGACGGCCAGGAGCATGGAGAGCGGGTCGGCGTCGCGGCCGTCGGCCAGCTCGAACCAGGCCCGCATCTCGCCCTTGCCGGAGGGCGCGCCGACGGCCCATCCGGCGGTGGCCGGGTCCAGCCGGAGCCGGAGGCGGTCCACGATGGCGGAGCTGCCGGGGATCGGGGCCGGGCCGGCCTCGGGGCCGATGCAGTCCTCGTAGGCCGGGATGGTGGGCGGCACGGCGACGGTGCGTACGTCGTCGGGCAGGGCCGCGAGGTCGCCGTAGGAGGCGAGGACGCGGATGCGCTCGATCTCGGCGCCGCTCTCGTCGTACTGGAACAGCGAGGCCTGGCCGGTGGAGAGGGTGCGGCCGACGCGGACGACCTCGGTGCGGATCACGGCGGGGCCGGGCACGGAGGAGGTCAGGTAGTGCGCGGAGACGGTGAAGGGGTCCGGGTGCGGGAGGGCCGCCGACAGGGCCCGGCCGACCAGGGCCAGCAGGTAGCCGCCGTTCACGGCGGCGATGATCGTCCAGCCGGCGGAGAGTTCCGCGTCGTACACCCCGGGCTCGCCCGCGCGTGCGGTGATGGCGGTGTCGCGGTCGAACTCACTGTCGCCGATGGATGCCTTGGCAGCTGCGTGTGACATGTAAACGACGGTACACCGGCTTGCTACTAAGCGGTAGCTTTCTTTTGTTACGGCTCCTCGGCCACCGACGACCGCCTGTTCCAGGCCAACGGCGCCCGCCAGTGGTAGCGCATGGCGAGCAGGCGCAGGACGAAGGTGGTGACGATCGCGAGGCCGGTGGTGATGCCGTTGAGGGCGTGCATGCTGATGAAGATCGCCACCATCGAGGCACCGACCAGCGCGGGGACGGCGTACATCTCGCGGTCGCGCAGCAGCGAGGGCACCTCGTTGACGAGCACGTCGCGCAGGACGCCGCCGCCGACGGCGGTGGTGACGCCGAGTGCCGCGGAGGCGGTGAGGCCGAGGCCGTACTCGTAGGCCTTGGTCGTACCCGTCACGCAGAACAGCCCGAGGCCGGCCGCGTCGAAGACGTTGATGGCGTGGTTGATCCGCTGGACCTCGGGGTGCAAGAAGTAGACGATCGCGGCGGCGACCAGCGGGGTCACGAAGAAGCTGAGTTCACCGAAGGCGGCGGGCGGCACGGCACCGATGACGAGGTCCCGGAAGAGACCGCCGCCCAGGGCCGTGACGAGCGCGAGGACGGCGATGCCGAAGACGTCGAAGTTCTTGCGTACGGCGAGGAGGGCGCCTGCGGTGGCGAAGACGAAGATGCCGGCGAGGTCCAGGGCATGCTGGATCCCGGGCGGGAAGAGATCGTGGAGCACCGGGCCATTGTCACCTGCGGCGGGCTCGGCGGAATGCGGGGCTCCGCCGAGGCCGGGTGCGGCGGGTGCGCCGGACGTGCCGTGCGGCCCCGCTGCGGGGCGCTGCCCCCGGGCCCCCGCGCCCCGATCGCCGGCGGGGCCGAGAGGGGAGCCGGAGCCGTCCGGTGGGGCCGAGAGGGGAGCCGGAGCCGTCCGGTGGGGCCGAAACCGCGCCGAAGGCGGTTTCGGCCCCACCGGACGGTTACTCCGTGACCTTGGCCACCGCGTCCGCCGCGCCCGGCAGGGGCTGGTCGCCCGGGGCCTGGTCGGGGGCGTTCTCCGGGTGGTGGCAGGCCACCTGGTGGCCCGGCTTCAACGCCAGCAGCGGCGGTTCCTGCGTCGCGCAGATCTGCGTGGCCTTCCAGCACCGGGTGTGGAAGCGGCAGCCGCTCGGCGGCGAGATCGGCGACGGGACGTCGCCCTTGAGCAGGATGCGGCCGCTCTTGGCGCCGCGCCGTCTCGGGTCGGGCACCGGCACGGCCGACATCAGGGCCGTGGTGTAGGGGTGCATCGGCGCCCCGTACAGCCCCTTGTTGTCGGCCAGCTCGACGATCTTGCCGAGGTACATCACGGCGATGCGGTCCGAGACGTGGCGGATGACCGACAGGTCGTGCGCGATGATCACGTAGGTGAGGCCGAGCTCGTCCTGGAGGTCGTCGAGCAGGTTCACCACCTGGGCCTGGATCGACACGTCCAGCGCCGAGACGGGCTCGTCCGCGACGACGAGCTTCGGCTTGAGCGCCAGGGCCCGCGCGATGCCGATGCGCTGGCGCTGACCGCCGGAGAACTCGTGCGGGTAGCGGTTGTAGTGCTCGGGGTTGAGGCCCACGAGCGACAGCAGCCGCTGGACCTCCGCCTTGAGCCCGCCCTCCGGGGTGACCTTCTGGAGCTTGAACGGCGCGCTGACGATGGTGCCCACCGTGTGGCGGGGGTTCAGCGAGCCGTACGGATCCTGGAAGATCATCTGCACGTCGCGGCGCAGCGGGCGCATGCCCGACACACCGAGGTGCGTGATGTCCTTGCCCTCGAACTCGATGGAGCCGCCGGTCGGCTCCAGCAGCCGAGTGATCAGCCGGCCCATGGTCGACTTCCCGCAGCCGGACTCGCCGACGATGCCGAGGGTCTCCCCGCGCCGGACGTCGAAGTCGAGGCCGTCGACGGCCTTGACCGCGCCCACCTGGCGGCGGATCAGGCCCTTGGTGATCGGGAAGTGCTTGGCCAGGCCGGTGACCTTGAGCAGGACCTCGGGAGACTCCTTGGCCTGCGCGGGGATGACCACCGTGTCCGGCTTCTTCATGTCAGGCGTCTCGGTCACAGCTTCGGCGCAATCTCTTCGGTCCAGATCCGGGTCCGCTCGTCCTGCGACATGTGGCAGGCGGACCAGTGACGGCTTTCGTCCTCGGTCAGCTCGGGCCGGACCGTGCGCGTCACGTTGCCCTTGGGCACGTCGGCGTACGGGCAGCGCGGGTTGAAGGCACAGCCGTCGGGGATGTTGATGAGGCTGGGCGGGGAGCCCTTGACCGGGATGAGGCGCTCGCTCTGTTCGCGGTCGATGCGCGGCATCGAGCCCAGCAGGCCCCAGGTGTAGGGGTGGCGGGGCTCGTAGAAGACCTTCTCGGCGGTGCCCCGCTCGACGCACCGGCCGCCGTACATGACGAGGATCTCGTCGGCCATCTCCGCGACGACACCGAGGTCGTGCGTGATCATGATGACGGCGGAGCCGAACTCCTTCTGCAGATCGCGGATCAGGTCCAGGATCTGTGCCTGCACGGTGACGTCCAGGGCCGTGGTCGGCTCGTCCGCGATCAGCAGGTCGGGGTTGTTGACCAGCGACATCGCGATCATCGCGCGCTGGCGCATGCCGCCGGAGAACTGGTGCGGATAGTCGTCGACGCGCTTGCCCGGTTCGGGGATGCCCACGCGGTCGAGCATCTCGACGGCCCGCTTGCGCGCCGTCTTCTTGTCGACGTCGTTGTGGACGCGGTACGCCTCGATGATCTGGGCGCCGATCGAGTAGTACGGGTGCAGCGCGCTCAGCGGATCCTGGAAGATCATCGCCATGTCGCGGCCCCGCAGCCGGCGCACCTCCTCGGGGTCGGCCGACAGCAGTTCCTTGCCGCCGAGCCAGATCTCGCCCGACATCTCGACGGTGGAGCGGCTCGCGGTGCTCGCCCGGTGCAGGCCCATGACGGCCAGCGAGGTGACGGACTTGCCGGAGCCGGACTCACCCACGATGCCGAGGGTGCGGCCCTTCTCCAGCTGGAAGGAGAGCCCGTCGACCGACTTGACGACGCCGTCGTCGGTGGGGAAGTGGACCTTGAGGTCGCGTACGTCGAGGAAGGCCTCGGAGGGCGGGCCGTCACCCGGTCCCGCCACGACGGCCGTGGCGGTGGCGGTGTGCGCGCCGCGCTCGGCGGCGGCTTCGCCGGCCTCGTTCCCCTTCGGAGTCGGATCGGTCACGACAGCCTCACCCTCGGGTCGATGATGGCGTAGACGAGGTCCACCACCAGGTTGCACAGCACGATGAAGGCTCCGGCGAAGAGGGTCACCCCGAGGATCTTCGGCAGGTCGTTCACCGCGATGGCGTGGTACGCGTACTCACCGATGCCGTGGTACGAGAAGACCGTCTCGGTGACGATGGCGCCGCCGAGGAGCAGCCCGAAGTCCATGCCGAAGATGGTCACGATGGGGGTCAGCGCGGAGCGCAGCCCGTGGCGGGTGACGACGACCCGTTCGCGCAGGCCCTTGGCGCGCGCGGTGCGGATGTAGTCCTCGCTCATGGTCTCCAGCATTCCGGCCCGGGTGAGCCGGGCGTAGAGCGCGGAGTAGAGGAAGGCGAGTGTGCACCAGGGCAGGACCAGCCCCTGGAACCAGGCGGCCGGATCCTCGGAGAAGTCCACGTACACATTGGTGAACACGGGCCAGTTGAAGACGAAGACGGCCAGCGAGAGCGTGCCGGTGAAGAACATCGGCAGGGAGACGCCGGCGAGGGCCACGCCCATCGCGAGCCGGTCGAAGAGCGAGCCCGGTCGCAGGGCCGACACCACACCGGTGGTCACACCGGTGATCAGCCAGATGACGGCCGCTCCCAGCGTGAGGGAGGCGGTGATGGGCAGCCGGGCGACGATGTCGGGCCAGACCTCGACGTGGTCCTTGAAGGAGTAGCCGAGGCAGGGGGCACTGCACTGCGAGGGGTCGGGGCCGTAGTTGAACTCACGGCCCGCGAAGATGCCCCGCAGGAAGTCCCAGTACTGCGCGTACAGGGGCTGGTCGAAACCGAGGTTCTTCTTGACCGCGGCGATGGACTCGGGCGAGGGGTTCTTGCCCACGTACTGGGTGGCCAGCGAGTCGGCCGTGCCGCCGGCCAGCCGGGGCAGCAGGAAGAAGATCGCGAAGGTGATCGCGCTGACTACGAGCAGCAGGAACACCGCGGCGAACAGCCGCCGGACGATGTACACAAACACGGGGGTCGGCTTCGGCGTCCGCCGGTCCGCCCCGCACCCCGGTCGGGGGCGCGGGACGGACCGGCGCGCGCACTGCTGCCTTCACCTGCCTTCCACGGTTCTGGCAGATCTGGCTGAGAGGGTCGAACTGCCTGAGGACTTGACGTCCGGGGTTACTTCAGGCCGATGTTGAGGTAGTCGTACTGACCGCTCCACGCCGGGTTGGAGACCACGTTGGTGAGCTTGGGCGAGCGGTAGTGCAGGACCTTGAAGTAGGTCAGGGGGACGATGACCGCCTGGTCCATGACCTTCTTGTCGATCTCGCCGTAGACCTTCTCGCGGGCGGCGGAGTCGGTGTTGGCGATGTTGTCGTTCAGCATCTTGTTGATCTCGGGGTCGTTCAGCTGCGACAGGTTGGTGTTGCCCGTCTTGCTGATCGCGTCACCGTGGACGACCTGCTGCAGGAAGCCGAAGCCGCTCGGCCAGTCGGCGCCCCACTGCATCATCATGAGGCCGATCTTGTTGTCCTCGGTGAACTTCGGGACGCCCGCGTAGTCGCTGAAGTACTTGCCGGCCGGGAACTGCTGGATCTTGACCGTGATCCCGATCTTCTTCAGGGACGCCTGGATGGCCGTGGCCATGTCGACCTCGCCGGCGCGGTCGTTGCGCGCGGTGATGGTGGTCTCGAAGCCGTTCGGCTGGCCGCAGGCGGTCAGCGCGGCCTTGGCCTTGGCCTCGTCGCCCTTGTCATCGGGGGTCTTGTAGGTGTTGAAGTCCACGTGACCCGGGATGTCGGTCGGCAGGACGGTGCTGGCGATGGCGCCACGGATCGGGCCGCCGAAGGCGGTCTGCACCGACACCTTGTCGATCGCGTACTGGACCGCCTTGCGGCACTCGACGTTGTCGAAGGGTGCCACCTTGGTGTTCATCGCCATGTAGACCAGGCGACCACCCTCGGCGTTGTCGGTGTTGGGGTCCTTCGAGGTCAGCAGCTCGGTCTGGGTCTGCTGGGCCACACCGTTACCGACGATGTCGATGTGGGTGTTGCCGGCCTTCAGGTTGGAGTCGATCGTCTCCTGGTTGACCTTCAGCTTGACGACGATCTTCTCCGGGAGCTGCTTGCGCAGCGGGTCCGTGGAGGCGTCCCAGTTGGGGTTGCGGACCAGGACGGCCTGCTTGTCGTGCTCGTAGCTCTCGAACATGTACGAGCCCGAGGAGACGATGTTCTTCACATAGTCCGCGCCGTTGTCCTTGGCCTTCGGCACGGGGGCCGACTGCGGGTTCGCGAGCAGGTAGTCGAACTCGGCGAACGGCTGCTTCAGCTTGAAGACGATCGTCTGGTCGTCGGGGGTCTCGATGGACTGCAGTCCCGTGTCGGACTTGTCCTTGTACGGGCCCTCGTACGGGGTCTCGTTGTTCTTGAGGTACTGCGCGAGGTAGTTCGGGCCGTTGGAGTGCACGTCACGCGCGAAGTTGCTGCGCTCGACCGCGTACTTGACGTCCTTGGACGTGACCAGCGAGCCGTCGCTGTACTTGACGCCCTTGCGCAGCTTGTACGTCCAGGTGGCGCCGCCGTCGGTCGGCACGCCGAGGCCCTCGGCGAGGTCCGGGACCACCTTGTTGCCCTCGGCGCCCGGGGCGGGCGCGAAGGTGGTCAGCGGACGGGCGTACAGGCGGCTGAAGTTGAAGACGAAGCCGTAGTACGTGTTGCCGGGGTCGAAGGAGTCGGGGGTGTCGGACGCCTCGTAGACGACCGTCCCGCCCTTCTTGTCCGAGGCGTTGACCACGGCCTTGACGGCGGCGTTGGCCCCGGCCGACTTGTCGTCACCGGCGGTCTTGTCACCACCATTGCAGGCGGAGGCGGTGAGGGCGACGGTGATGGCGGCGGCAAGCACCGCGGCTGTTCTCGACCTGCTTCTCATGGCGGAGTGATGCCCCCTGATTCGGAGTGATGGTGGGTACTGGCGGAGCCTCGGCCGGGTGCCCGAGGAGCGGGAGGGTCAGCGCGAGCTCTTGGGGTCCAGGGCGTCGCGCAGACCGTCGCCCAGGAGGTTGAAGGCGAGCACGGTGACGAAGATCGCCATGCCCGGGACGACCATGAACATCGGGTCGACCTTGTAGTAGGCCACGGCGGAGCTGAGCATTCCGCCCCATGAGGCCTGCGGCGGCTGGATACCCACGCCGAGGAAGCTCAGGGAGGCCTCGAAGAGGATGTTGGTCGGGATGAGCAGCGTGGAGTAGACGAGGATCGGGGCCACCAGGTTCGGCAGGAGCTCCCGGAAGACGATGAAGGGGCCGCGGGCACCGAGACTGCGGGCCGCGTCGACGAACTCCCGCTCGCGCAGCGACAGGGTCTGTCCGCGCACGATGCGTCCGATGTAGGGCCAGCTGAAGAAGCCGATCACGAAGATCAACACGCTGATGTGCAGCGGCAGTCCGTCGAGGCCGAAGGCCCCGCCCTGGAGGGCGGCCGAGATGGAGATCGCGAAGAGCAGCAGCGGGAAGGCGAGGAAGGTGTCCATCATGCGGCTGATCACCGTGTCGGCCCAGCCTCCGTAGTACCCGGCGATGATGCCGAGCACGGAGCCGATGAACACCGAGACCACGGTCGACCCGAAGGCGACCAGCAGGGAGACCCAGGAGCCTTCGAGGATGCGGGTGGCGATGTCGCGGCCGAACTTCGGCTCCACGCCGAGCGGGTGCTCCCAGCTGATGCCGCCGAAGGAGCCGACGGGGGTGGCCAGGGAGGGGTCGATGAGGTCCTGGTGGAGGGCGTCCGGGTCCAGCCCGAAGATCCACTGGATCGGCTGCGAGAGCATGGCCAGCACCACGAGCAGCAGCACGACCGCGCCGCCGGCCAGCGCCACCTTGTCCCGCTTGAGTCTGATCCACGCGATCCGGCCGAGCGAGCGCCCCTCGATCGCCTTTCGCGGAACCTCGGAGGTGGTCACGGCCGCGGGCTCGGCCGCGCTCATGTCCTGCAGTGGTGCCGTCATCGTGGTGGGACCCCTCTCGGCCGACATCGGTCGGCCCATGCCCGCCGCTGTGGCGGCTTGGTTCAATCGGCGTCGCTGGTGGTGCGATTGGCACGAAATGTGCCGGAAGTGCACGTGAAGAGCTGGCGTTTGCGAGATGGACCTGTCTTCGGTGGGGTGGAGTCTTCAACGCCCTCTCGAGCGCCCGCCAGACCCCCCGGGGATGTGATGCGCAACCGTGATCTACGCCTACACCTTCCGTTATCCGAACCCCGGGATCTGTTGAGCGGTGAAACACCGCCCGTTCGGCACGGAACGGACATCCGGCCCAACTGCCCTTTCGGGCATGGATCTTGGGCGGTTTCACCGGATAAGCCGAAGGCCGCACCGATGGGTATCGGTGCGGCCTTCACGACGAATGTCTCGATATGCGGATATCGCGGAACGGGTCAGTAGGTCGGCGCCTGACCCTCGCGGTCGTAGAAGGGGCGGCTCTGCGCGCGCAGCCACATGGCGACGGGGTCGTGCTCGTCCCCGAGCGCGACCGTGCACACCGGGACCCCCTCGGGGACCACCCCGACCGACTGCCGCATCATCTCCCGTACGGATTCCAGCGCGGGCGCGGAGGCGTCGTACAGGTCCAGCCCGATCGCGAGGTACGGGGAGCCGAGCGCGGGCTGCACCCACGCGCGGCGCAACGACCGCACGGCCGGGGTGCGGTGCGCGTGCTGGGTCAGCAGCCCGTAGAACTGCGGGAGCTCGATCGCGGGCTCGGACAGCCGCAGCGGACCGGCCGGCATCCGGTCCAGGCCGGTGGCGATCCGGCGCAGGTCGGCCCAGGGCACGCCGAGGCCGCCGCCCTGGGCGTGCGGGTTGAGCCACAGGCCCCAGCGGTCGGGGTACAGCGCTCGGGCGATGTCCCGCCCGGTGACCACCTCGTAGCCCCGGTTCCAGCCGCTGGCGGCCAGCTCCTGGGGGGAGGTGACGCAGGGCGCGTACCCGAGGCTCTCGACCTCCATACCGCCGTACTGGGCGTCCGGGGAACCCGGCTGCCCTTGCCAGAGCAACATCCACAGCCGGCCCTCGGCGAGGGCGTGCAGGAGTGCCTCGTAACTCTCGTAGCGCCCGGGAGTCACCTGGCGCATCATGTGCTCGACCTGCCCGGCCGCGGCCGTGCCTGACGCACTCACCCGGAACCCCTCTTCGTCCGCCCGTCGCTCCACGCGTGTCCTCCGAACCGGCAGTCGCGCGTGCGGCCAGGAGATGTAACCAGCTTAAGCGGCCCTACGGCAGGTAGAAGGGGCGTACGCGCTCACGAATCCAGTCCGTGACCGGGTCCTGGGCGGCGTCCAACAGGATCAACTGCACCGGCCACGGCGGCGGGACCCGGGTCAGGGCCCGCTGGAGCGCCTCCATCGGCGCGCTCTGCGTCTCGGGTTCCCATCCCACCAGGCGGACACCGACGAACAGCTGGGGCGCCCCGCCCTCGATGCTGGCGAGGCAGCGGTGCGCGGCGGCGACCATCCCGGTGGCCCGGAACTCCTCCGTGGCGGCGGCCAGGAAATCCACCGGGTCTTCCTGCCAGTCGGGCTCGTAGAGCCGGACCCGGCCGCCGGTGGCCGGACCGTCGAGCGGGGTCCGGCCGGTACGGCAGAGCTCCGCGACGGCGGGCGGCGGCAGCGGTACGCCGACGGCGCCCTCGGGATTGAGGGCGATGCCGAGCTGCGGGGGCAGGCCGCGGGCGAACTCGACGGCGGGAGCCACCGCGAAGTCCATGCCGGGGCCGACGCAGGCGAGGAACTGGGCCTCGGAGCTGTAGACGGGGACGTACGCCGCCCCGCCGATGTCCATGGTGGGCAGGTCGAGGGCGCCCGCCGTCGGGCCGCCCCCGCCCGGCAGGGGGACCCACACCTGGCTGCGCCCGAGGACCTCCAGGATCCGCCCCCCGGCGTCAGGCTGCCCGAGCGCCGCCCCGAGCACCTGCTCCAGCTCATTCCCCGGCCAGCCGCTGCCCTGCATGTCCTGTGCCTCCGTGATCCCGCCGCGTGTCGCCCCGCAGGGTACCGGCCCCGCCCCCACCCTCGCCGCCGGGGTTCGGCCGGCGCCGAAAAGACCGGGGCTCCGCCCCGAACCCCGCGCCTCGAACGCCGGCGGGGCTTGATTTCGGTCCGGGTCGCGCCCACGGCCGGGGTCGGTTGCCACGCAGCGGCAGATCCAGCCCCTCCGGCGTTTGAGGAGCGGGTCCGGGCAGAGCCCGGCAGCGGCGCCGCGCCCGGCCGGTCAGGCGGTGAAGGCGATGCGGGTCACGGTCGCGGCCGAGCGGCGGTCCAGGAGGGTCACCGAGGCGCAGCCGGCGGGCGGGCGGCCCGCCTCGGCCTCGCGGAGCAGCCGGGTCACCGCGCCGCGGTGGCGGGCGAAGGCGTAGGCGGAGACCCGGCGGCCGCGCGCGACCTGGCCGGAGAGGGCCTCCTCGGGGCTGCTGTCCAGCAGGAGCAGGTGCAGCGCCCGGCCCCGGCGGCGCGCGGCGGCCGCCAGCAGGCCGCGTACCCAGGTCTGCGTGCCGCAGTCGTGGACCACCACGGAGGCCCCGGAACGCAGGATCCGCCAGAGCCCCCAGTAGTGCGCGGCGCGCACCAGCGGCCGGTACACCGCGTACGGCAGCGCCGCGGGCATGCGGCGCTCCCAGCGCTCGCGGGTGTCCTGGGAGTCCACCGCCCCGCCCTCGGCGGCCGCCCGCTTGATCAGCGTGCTCTTGCCGCCGCCGGGCAGACCGGACACCACGACGATGTCACCGGCCGCGAAGCCGAGCCGGTGCGCGGCGGGCGCGGCCGGTCCGCGCAGGTCACGCACGCGGCCGAGGCCGGTCTCGGCCGCCCGCCCGCGCCCGCGCACGCCGCGCTGCGTCGGCACCGCCTCCACGGTTCCCGTCGTCGTCACCACTCCGAATCTCCGCACAGTGTTCGCCTCCCCCGATTCGGGTCACCAGGACCCTTGCCCACTGAGTGTAAAGAGACGGTAATCCGGCGGCCCCGGTTCCGGTCGGGCCCTTCGGAGAGCCGTACGAACTTTCGGACCCCGCCGCCCGATCTCGGGCATGGCGTGCAATGATGTGCGCCATCTGGACCAACTGCATACCGGCCGCTTGAATCCGCGCGGGAGAGTCCCGGCACGCCGCAAGGCCGTGCGCGGGCGCCGAAGGAGCAAGAACCTCCCTTGAATCTCTCAGGCCCCGTACCGCGTGGATGAGGCAGATCTGAAAAGCGAGCTGCTGCGCAGCTCCACCCAAGGTGCAAGTCGATGAGAAGAACCGGCGATCGATCGATCGGCGGAACTCTCGGCGAACCTCTCAGGTTCCGATGACAGATGGGGAGGAACGTCCTCGTCATGTCATGTCGATGCCCTGGGACCCGGGAGCCACACCCATGAGCACTGCCCCCCGCCTGACCGCCCTCGATGCGCTGCACCGCTCGCTCGGTGCGACCATGACCGATTTCGCGGGCTGGGACATGCCGCTGCGGTACGCCAGCGAGCGCGACGAGCACAACGCCGTACGGACCAAGGCCGGTCTCTTCGACCTCTCCCACATGGGCGAGATCACGCTGACCGGCCCGGAGGCCGTGAAGGCCCTGGACTACGCGCTGGTCGGCAACATCTCCACCGTCGGCGTGGGCCGCGCCCGCTACACGCACATCTGTCAGGAGGACGGCGGGATCGTCGACGACCTGATCGTCTACCGCCTCGGCGAGACGGAGTACATGGTCGTCGCCAACGCCTCCAACGCCCAGGTCGTCCTGGACGCCCTGACCGAGCGCGCCGCCGGCTTCGACACCGAGGTCCGTGACGACCGTGACGCGTACGCGCTGATCGCGGTGCAGGGCCCCGAGTCCCCCGGCATCCTGGCGTCCCTGACCGACGCCGACCTGGACGGCCTGAAGTACTACGCCGGCCTGCCGGGCACCGTCGCGGGCGTGCCCGCGCTGATCGCGCGTACGGGCTACACGGGCGAGGACGGCTTCGAGCTGTTCGTCGCCCCCGAGCACGCCGTGGAGCTGTGGCAGGCGCTGACCAAGGCGGGCGAGGGCGTCGGCCTGGTCCCGGCCGGCCTGTCCTGCCGCGACACCCTGCGCCTGGAAGCGGGCATGCCGCTGTACGGGCACGAGCTGACCACCTCCCTCACCCCGTTCGACGCGGGCCTGGGTCGGGTCGTGAAGTTCGAGAAGGAGGGGGACTTCGTCGGCCGCGCCGCGCTGGAGGCCGCCGCCGAGCGCGCCGCCACCAACCCCCCGCGCAAGCTGGTCGGCCTGATCGCCGAGGGCCGCCGCGTCCCGCGCGCCGGTTTCCCGGTCGTCGCCGACGGTCAGGTCATCGGCGAGGTCACCTCCGGCGCCCCGTCCCCGACGCTGGGCAAGCCGCTCGCGATGGCGTACGTGGACGCGGCGCACGCCGCGCCCGGCACGTCCGGCGTCGGCGTCGACATTCGCGGTACGCATGAGCCGTACGAGGTCGTGGCGCTGCCGTTCTACAAGCGGCAGAAGTAACCCCACGCACCACGTCCGCCGTCCGGGAATCCGTGCGGCGCCGTCTCAGTACCCAAGACCGCAGTTCGTATCCACTCCCCCGCATCCAGGAGAATCAGGTCATGAGCAACCCCCAGCAGCTGCGTTTCAGCAAGGAGCACGAGTGGCTGTCGGCCGCCGAGGACGGCGTCGCGACGGTCGGCATCACGGAGTTCGCGGCCAACGCGCTCGGTGACGTCGTCTACGCCCAGCTCCCCGAGGTCGGCGACACGGTGACCGCGGGCGAGACCTGTGGCGAGCTGGAGTCGACGAAGTCGGTCAGCGACCTGTACTCCCCCGTCACCGGTGAGGTCGTCGAGTTCAACCAGGACGTCGTGGACGACCCGGCGCTCGTGAACACCGCACCGTTCGAGGGTGGCTGGCTGTTCAAGGTGCGCGTCTCGGCGGAGCCGGACGACCTGCTCTCCGCCGACGAGTACGCCGCGCTCACCCACTCCGACAACTGACACCCCAGGGGATCCTGATGTCTGTTCTCAACACCCCTCTGCACGAGCTCGACCCGGACGTCGCCGCCGCCGTCGACGCCGAGCTCGTGCGCCAGCAGTCGACCCTGGAAATGATCGCGTCGGAGAACTTCGCTCCGGTCGCCGTCATGGAGGCCCAGGGCTCGGTCCTGACCAACAAGTACGCCGAGGGCTACCCGGGCCGCCGCTACTACGGTGGCTGCGAGCACGTCGACGTCGTCGAGCAGATCGCGATCGACCGCATCAAGGCGCTGTTCGGCGCCGAGGCCGCGAACGTCCAGCCGCACTCCGGTGCGCAGGCCAACGCGGCCGCGATGTTCGCGCTGCTGAAGCCGGGCGACACGATCATGGGCCTGAACCTGGCCCACGGCGGTCACCTGACCCACGGCATGAAGATCAACTTCTCCGGCAAGCTCTACAACGTGGTCCCGTACCACGTCGACGAGACCGGTGAGGTCGACATGGCCGAGGTCGAGCGCCTCGCCAAGGAGTCCAAGCCGCAGCTGATCGTCGCCGGCTGGTCCGCCTACCCGCGCCAGCTGGACTTCGCCGCCTTCCGCCGCATCGCGGACGAGGTCGGCGCGTACCTGATGGTCGACATGGCGCACTTCGCCGGCCTGGTCGCCGCGGGGCTGCACCCGAACCCGGTGCCGCACGCCCACGTCGTCACCACCACCACGCACAAGACCCTCGGCGGTCCGCGCGGCGGTGTGATCCTGTCGACGCAGGAGCTGGCCAAGAAGATCAACTCCGCGGTCTTCCCGGGCCAGCAGGGCGGCCCGCTGGAGCACGTGATCGCGGCCAAGGCCGTCTCCTTCAAGGTCGCGGCCTCGCCCGAGTTCAAGGAGCGCCAGGAGCGCACCCTGGAGGGTGCGAAGATCCTCGCCGCCCGCCTGGTCCAGGACGACGTCAAGGCCGTGGGCGTGGACGTCCTCACCGGTGGCACCGACGTGCACCTGGTCCTGGTCGACCTGCGCAACTCGGAGCTGGACGGCCAGCAGGCCGAGGACCGCCTCCACGAGGTGGGCATCACGGTCAACCGCAACGCCATCCCGAACGACCCGCGGCCGCCGATGGTCACCTCGGGTCTGCGGATCGGTACGCCGGCGCTGGCCACCCGCGGTTTCGACGCCGAGGCCTTCACCGAGGTCGCCGAGATCATCGCCCAGGCGCTGAAGCCCGCGTACGACAGCGAGGCCCTGAAGGCTCGCGTCTCCGCGCTCGCCGCGAAGTTCCCGCTGTACCCGACGCTCTAACCGGCGTCCGGCCGACGGCCACGGAAGGGCCCGGCCTTGTCACCGCACAGGCCGGGCCCTTCTCGTGACCGGGGCCCACGACCGCTCGACGTGGTCGCAGTGAGTTCTCGCCCCCGCCCCTTCCCCTCCCGGCGGTCGCGGCGCCCCGCACCGGCGCCCCGCCCCGCCCCCTGGTCCGTACCGGCCCGGTCGATCACCCGGGCCGGGGACCGGGCCCGGCCACGGGTCACCGGCCGACACCCGGTCGACCCGTCCACGTAATCCTTCCCACCTCGTCCGGCTGCCGAGACGTTCACTCCGCCGCGTTAAGCTCGACTGCCGGACAAAATCCGAATAATCCACTTCTCCTCTCCTGCCCCCTCCCACCCCACGAGCAGACAAGGGAGTCCGCCACCGTGGCCATCTCCGTCTTCGATCTCTTCTCCATCGGTATCGGTCCCTCCTCCTCCCACACGGTCGGTCCGATGCGGGCCGCGCGCATGTTCGTGACGCGGCTGAAGAAGGACGGCGTGCTGGCCCAGACCACCTCCGTCCGCGCCGAGCTCTTCGGCTCCCTCGGCGCGACCGGCCACGGTCACGGCACCCCCAAGGCCGTGCTGCTCGGTCTGGAGGGCCACTCCCCCCGCACGGTGAACGTCGAGACCGCCGACGCCGAGGTCGAGCGCATCCGCAAGAGCGGCCGGCTGCGGCTGCTGGGCGCGGAGATAGGCGATGTCCACGAGATCGCCTTCGACGAGCCGAACCAGCTGATCCTGCACCGCCGCCGCTCCCTGCCGTACCACGCGAACGGCATGACGCTCTTCGCCTACGACAGCGCCGGCACCCCGCTGCTGGAGAAGACCTACTACTCGGTCGGCGGCGGTTTCGTCGTGGACGAGGACGCGGTCGGCGAGGACCGGATCAAGCTCGACGACACGGTGCTGAAGTACCCCTTCCGCTCCGGCGACGAGATGCTGCGCCTCGCGAACGAGACCGGCCTGTCCATCTCCTCCCTGATGCTGGAGAACGAGAAGGCCTGGCGCACCGAGGACGAGATCCGCGAGGGCCTGCTGGAGATCTGGCGCGTCATGCAGTCCTGCGTCTCGCGCGGCATGTCCCGCGAGGGCATCCTCCCCGGCGGCCTGCGGGTCAAGCGCCGGGCCGCCGCCACGGCGCGCCAGCTGCGCACCGAGGGTGACCCGATGCTGCACCGCAGCGAGTGGGCGACGATCTACGCGATGGCGGTCAACGAGGAGAACGCGGCCGGCGGCCGGGTGGTGACCGCGCCGACCAACGGTGCCGCGGGCGTCCTGCCCGCCGTCCTGCACTACTACATGAACTTCGTGCCGGGCGCGGACGAGGACGGCGTGGTCCGCTTCCTCCTCGCCGCGGGCGCGATCGGCATGCTGTTCAAGGAGAACGCCTCGATCTCCGGCGCCGAGGTCGGCTGCCAGGGCGAGGTGGGCTCCGCCTGCTCGATGGCGGCCGGCGCCCTCGCCGAGGTCCTGGGCGGCACCCCGGAGCAGGTCGAGAACGCGGCCGAGATCGGCATGGAGCACAACCTCGGCCTGACCTGCGACCCGGTCGGCGGCCTCGTGCAGATCCCCTGCATCGAGCGCAACGGCATGGCGGCGGTCAAGGCCGTCACCGCGGCGCGGATGGCGATGCGCGGCGACGGCAGCCACAAGGTGTCCCTCGACAAGGTCATCAAGACCATGAAGGAGACCGGCGCCGACATGAAGGTGAAGTACAAGGAGACCGCCCGCGGCGGCCTCGCGGTCAACGTCATCGAGTGCTGATCCGTACCGCGTGACATGAGAGGGGCCCGGCGCACGCGCCGGGCCCCTCTCATGTCTCAACGGGTTCCCTGCTCCAGCAGGGTGGACAAACCGTCCAGGAGGCGTTCGAGGCCGAACGAGAAGCGGTCCTCCATGGACGGGTCGGTCAGGTCGTCGGCGAGTGCGACCAGGCTGGGGAAGGAGTCCTGCGGCAGTCGGCGCAGCTGCTCCCCCGCGGCGGTGGCGGCCTCGCGACGGCTGGCCCCCATGGCCTCCGACGCGGAGACGGGCCCCTGCTCCTGAAGCACGAAGCCCTGGACGAACGCGCCGAGCAGGTAGCTGATCATGGCCGCGTCGGCGTCGGAGAAACCGGCCTCCCGCAGGCGGCCGAGCTGGTCCTCCATCAGGCGCAGCAAATGGGGTCCCGGGGCGAGCCGGCCGGCGACGACCTTGGCGGCATCGCGCTTGCCGAGCAGATGCCGGCGGTAGCGCACGCAGTACTCGCGCAGCTGCTCGCGCCAGTCGCCCTCCCGGGGCGGTGCCTCGGCGTCGGCCATGAGTTCGTCGGTGAGCAGGTCGAGCAGCTCCTCCTTGTTGCGCACGTGCCAGTACAGCGAGGCGGCCTTCACCCCCAGCTCGGTGGCGACCTTGCGCATCGACAGGCCGTTGATGCCCTCGCGCTCCAGCACCCGCAACGCAGCCTGAGCGAGCGCCTGGCGGGTCAGTCCCGGCTGCGACGACCCGTCATCAGCACTGCCCTCTACGGCCATCGGCCACCTCCGTCCATCGGTCCCGCCCGAATCCCGCTTGCCAACTAACACCGTTAGGGGCAGTCTAGCCGCACCGAACGAACGACTAACACTGTTAGGGAGTGTGATGATGAAGCCGCCCGCCCGGCACAAAGGGCTCGTGCTCGCCACACTGTGCGCCACGATGTTCATGGCGATGCTCGACAACGTCATCGTCAACAACGCACTGCCCCGCATCGGGCAGCAACTGCATTCCGGTGTCAGCGGACTTCAGTGGGTGGTGGAGGGCTACAGCCTGGTCTACGCGGCCCTCCTGCTCACCGGCGGCACCCTGGGCGACCGGTACGGTCGCCGGCGGATCTTCCTCACGGGCCTGGCCGTCTTCACGGCGGGCTCGGCGGCGGCGGCACTGTCCGGCTCGACGGGCACCCTCATCGCCGCCCGGATGCTCCAGGGCCTCGGCGCGGCGCTGCTGACGCCGGGCAGCCTGTCCATCCTGCGCCACGTCTTCACGGACGAGAAGGAGCGCGCCAAGGCCGTGGGCCTGTGGTCCGGTGTCTCCGCGCTGGGCCTGGCCGTCGGCCCCGTACTGGGCGGGCCGATCGTGGACGTCTTCGGATGGGCGGCCGTCTTCTGGATCAACGTCCCCATCGGGGTGGTGGGGCTGCTGCTCGCGGCCCGGGTGCTGCCCGAGTTCGCGGCCCGCACGAGGAAGCTCGACCTGCCGGGTCAGGCACTCTCCGCCCTGGGGTTCGGCGCGCTGGTGTACGCCCTCATCGAGGGGCCCGCCCGCGGCTGGACCGATGCCCGGGTGCTCATCCTCGCCGCCGTCGCGGCGCTGACCCTGCCCGGCTTCGTCGCGGTCGAGGCCCGCAGCGCGGACCCCATGCTCGACCTGCGCTTCTTCCGGGACCGGGTGCTCACCGGCGCCGCGGTGAGCGGCTTCATGATCAGCTTCGGCATGTTCGGAGCCGCGTTCTTCCTTCCCCTGCTCCTGCAGAACGTCATGGGCTGGTCCCCGTCGGACCCGGGCCTGGCGGGCCTGCCGATGACCGCGATGATCGTCGTCGCCGCGCCGCTGTCGAGCGCGCTCACCCAACGCCATGGCCCCCGCCTCCCGCTGGTCACCGGCCTGGCCCTGTGCGCCACGGCGCTCGGCGCCCTCTCGCTCCACGGCGCGGACGCCCGTTACCCGCAGTACGTCTGGGTACTGCTCACCATGGGCCTCGGCATGGGGATGACGTTCACCCCCGTGTCCATCACGGTCATGCAGCGCGTCGACCCGGCGCGGGCCGGCATGGCATCCGCGACCCTCAACACCCTGCGCGAGATCGGCGGTGTCATCGGCGTCGCCGTCCTGGGCGCCGTCCTCAGCAGCCGACTCACCGCCACCTCGACCGAGTCCCTCCACCGGCTCGGCGCTCCTGCCGAACTCGGCCGACACCTCCCCGGCGCGGCCCCGGACAGCACCGCCGCCTTGCCCGCCGCCGTCCACGACGCGGTGAACGCCGCCTTCATCGACGCCCTGCACCTGGCACTGCGCTGCGGCAGCGCCGCCCTGGCAGCAGCGGCTCTCCTCGTCGCGCTGCTCCTCCGCCCGCCGCGGAGCGCCGCCCCGTCACCCGTCGCCGGAAGACCGGCCGCGCAACGGGAAGCGGCGCGTCGGTAGCAGGAGTGCCCCTCAGGACGGATCGACGGAACCGGAACCTCCTTGCGGGGCGTCCTACGCTGTGCCACCCGTCCCCGTCTCTCGAGAATCGAGGGGACAACATGATCCACACCCGTCTCCGGCAGTCCGTGGCCCTGGCGACCGGCGCCCTGCTCGCCGCCTGCCTCGCCTTCGCCGCACCTGCCTCGGCCTCCACCCTCACCACCACCAAGGCCCAGGCCCAGACCCCGCTCGTCGTCAACGCCCGCTGGGCCGGGCACCCCACGTACGACCGCATCGTCATCGACCTCCAGGGCTCCGGCTCCGCGGTCACGGTCACTCCCGTCCCGCAGCTGGTGTACGACGGGTCCGGGAAGCCCGTACCGCTGCCCGGGAAGTACTTCCTGGAGATCCGCCTCCACCCCGCCGCCGCGCACAACGACGCGGGGCAGAACGTCTACCAGGGCCCGAAGCTGCAGAAGATCAACCTCAGCAAGCTCAAGGGCATCGCCCTGACCGGCGACTACGAGGGGTACGTGACCTTCGGCGCCGCCTTCGACACCCTGCCGTACTACCGCGCGTTCCCCCTGCACTCGCCGGAGCGGTTCGTCGTGGACATCGCGCACTGAACCGGTGCCGAACGCCGGGCCCGGGGCTCACTCGCCCCGGGCCCGGCGAGCTCCGTACCGGTCGTCACCTGCGCCAGAACAGGTGGTGCGTGACGCCGCTCGTGCTGGGCACGACGTCGAGATGGAACCGGTCGAGCAGCTCCTCGGGGGACTCCCAGAGCCTGACGCCGGATCCGAGCTCCACCGGCGAGACCGCCACGTGCAGGGTGTCGACGAGATCGGCGTCGAGGAACTCCCGGATGGTGGTGGCCCCGCCGCCGAGCCGGACGTCCTTGCCCTGCGCCGCCTCCCGCGCCCGGTCCAAGGCCGTGGCCGGGTCGGCGTCGACGAAGTGGAAGGTGGTGTCGGAGAGCGTGAACGAGGGACGCGTGTGGTGGGTCATGACGAACACGGGCGTGTGGAACGGGGGCTCCTCGCCCCACCAGCCGCGCCAGTCGTGATCGGCCCAGGGCCCTCGCTGGGGTCCGAACTTGTTGCGGCCCATGATCTCGGCGCCGATGTCGTGCGCGAAGTCCCGGGTGAAGTAGTCGTCGAGACCCCGGCTCCCTCCCGGGTCGGTCCGGTTGGGCCAGCTCGCGGTGGCTCCGGCCCAGGCGAACATCTCGCCGGGATCGGCGTGGCCGAACGGCCGCTCCAGGCTCTGGCCCTCACCGGCTCCGAATCCGTCGCGCGAGACGGTGAAGTTCTGGACCCTCAGCAGTTGCTCCACCGGGTTTCCTCCTCCGGACGGGCCCGGGCAGCACGGGCGGCACGGGCACGAGCTCAGCGGTGCTCGGGGTTGGGGAAGTCGAAGCGGCAGCCGGCGTCCCACTGGGAGCGCTGGTTGCCGAGCGGCGGGATGCCGCCCGAGCGTTTGAGCAGGGCGGCCAGGTGCATGAGGTTCCAGGACATGAAGGCGGTGTTGCGGTTGGTGAAGTCGTTCTCGGGGCCGCCGGAGCCGGGGTCCAGGTAGGAGGGGCCGGGGCCGGCCTCGCCGATCCAGCCCGCGTCGGCCTGCGGCGGGATCGCGTAGCCGAGGTGCTGGAGGCTGTAGAGGATGTTCATGGCGCAGTGCTTGACGCCGTCCTCGTTGCCGGTGATCAGCGCGCCGCCGACCCGCCCGTAGTAGGCGTACTGGCCGCGCTCGTTCAGCAGCGAGGAGCAGGCGTAGAGCCGCTCGATGACCCGCTTCATCACGGAGCTGTTGTCGCCGAGCCAGATGGGGCCGCACAGGACGAGGATGTCGGCGTCCATGATCCGGCTGTAGAGGACCGGCCACTGGTCGCTCTCCCAGCCGTGCTCGGTCATGTCGGGCCAGACCCCGGTCGCGATGTCGTGGTCGACGGCGCGGATGAGGGAGGTCCGGGCGCCGGCCCCTTCCATGACCCGGCGGCTCCTGTCGATCAGGCCCTCGGTGTTGCTGGTCTCGGGTGAGCGTTTGAGCGTGCAGTTCACGTAGAGGGCGGTCAGGTCCGAGTAGTCGTGTTCGGCAGCCACGCCCCCCAGCCTCGCCACGAGGGGTCGCCGCCGCCACCGGGCCGCGCCCGTCCGGGGGCCGCCGTGCGGGGGCGGTCCCGCCGCAAACCTAGGATGGCGCCATGTCGCTGCCGCACGCCATCCTCACCGCCCTGCTCGAGAAGCCCTCGTCCGGGCTGGAGCTGACCCGGCGGTTCGACAAGTCGATCGGGTACTTCTGGTCGGCGACGCACCAGCAGATCTACCGCGAGCTGGGGCGCCTGGAGGAGTCCGGGCTGATCCGGGAGCTGCCGAGCGAAGTGCCCGTGCGCGGGCAGAAGAAGGAGTACGAGGTGCTGCCCGCCGGCGGCGCGGAGCTGGCCCGGTGGGTGGCGGAGAGCCAGGACCCCAAACCGATGCGCGACCCGCTGCTGCTGCGGATCCGCGCGGCGGGTGTCGTGGGGCCGCAGGGGCTCGGGCCCGAGCTGCGGCGCCATCTGGAGCTGCACCGGCGCCAGCTCGCCCAGTACGAGGCCATCGAGGAGAAGGACTTCCCGCCGGGGCGGGACGCCGTGGAGGACCGGCTGCGTCGGCTCGTGCTGCACGGCGGGATCGCCCTGGAGACGTTCTGGCTGCACTGGCTCCAGGAGGCCCTGGGCGAGGTCGAGGACATGTCCGGGCCGCAGGCCTGACGCACGCCGCCGCCCCGCTCCGGCGGTCCGGGGCGGGGCGGCGGCGGAGGGACTACTTGTTCAGGGAGGCCCAGAACTCGTCGAAGCTCAGCAGGCCGTCACCGTTGCTGTCCTTGGCGGCGATCACGGCGTCCGCGACGGGGCCGGTGACGAACGGGTCGCCCATGGCCGCCATGGCCGCCTTGAACTCGTCGGCCGTGACGAAGCCGTCACCGTTCACGTCGAACTTGCCGAACGTCGTCCGTGCGCTCTCGATGTCCGCCACTGGGTCCACTCCTTCTTGATGCCTTGTTGACCGGCCCAGGGTAGCGGCCGCCCCGGTCCGCCCCCGCTTCGGGTCCCGTTCGAACGGCAGGACCGGCCCCCGACCACCACGAGATCGGAATCAATGATTCCGGACGTACGGGCTTCGCCGAGCGTCCCGCGGTCGCCCGGTGGCCCGGTGGCCCGTGGGTCCGACGCATGGACGGCGGTGCCCCGGGAGCTACGAGCTCCCGGGGCACCCCTCCGATCGGGGCCGGTCAGCGGAAGATGCCGGTGTGGCCGAGCGAGTAGCGGCCGGGCTGCGGGTACACGGCGAGTCCGTGCGGTCCGCCGCCCACCGGGATCCGGGCGAGCTGCTTGCCGGTCTGCGTGTCGATCGCGTAGACCTCGGAGTTGTAGCGGCCCGACAGCCACAGCACCTTGCCGTCGGCGGAGACCCCACCCATGTCGGGGCTGCCACCGTCCGGCAGCGTCCACTTCTTGGTGAGCTTGTTCTCGGGGAAGTTGAAGACCGAGATGGTGCCCTCGCCCCGGTTGGAGACGTACATCTCCTTGGAGTCGCGGCTCACGTAGAGGCCGTGGCAGCCCTTGCCGGTGGGCAGCAGTTTCGGGGTGTCGAAGGTGTCCCCGCCGAGCACCCACATGCCGTGCGCCATCATGTCCGCGACGTAGAAGGTCTTCCCGTCCGGGGAGACCTTGACGTCCTGCGGCATCGCGCCCTCGAACGGCAGCTTCTGCTGGCCGACGACCTCCATGCGCTCGGTGTCGACCTTGAGGAGTTCGCCGGAGAACTCGCAGCTCACGATGAAGTAGCGCCCGTCGGCCGAGAAGTCCGCGTGGTTGACGCCGTAACAGGTCACGGGGACCGTCTTCACCCGGTCCATCGTGTGCGGGTCGCGGAAGACCAGTTCCTTGTCCATCGAGGCCATGACGATCGCGTACTTGCCGTTGGGCGTGAAGTACAGGTTGTACGGGTCGTGCACCTCGACGGGCTTGCCGGCCTCGCCGGTGGCCGGGTTGATCGGGGTGAGGGTGTGACCGCGGTTGTTGTTGACCCACAGGGTCTTCAGGTCCCAGGAGGGCACCACGTGCTGGGGTTGGACCCCGACCGGGATGGTGTCGATGACCTTGTACGTCGCCGGGTCGATGACGGACACCGTGTTGGAGCTGGTGTTCGGCACGTACACGCGGGACGGGAAGTCCTTGACCACGGGGGAGAGTTTGTTCGGCCGGTCCGCAGCGTAGACGTCGTTCGGATCGAGCACGGGCGGCATGCCGGGCAGACCGGGCGGGGCCGCCGGCGCGGCCTTGACGGGCTTGGCCGGGCCCTTGGTGCCGAGCGCCTCGGCGGGTCCCTTGCCGGCCGATCCACAGCCGGCCAGGGCGGCGAGGACCAGACCGGCCAGCAGCACGGTGGCCTTCCGGGGAAGGCGGGTGGTCTTCATGGGGTCAGCAGCTCCGTGGTGGTCACCGCGCGCAGTTCGCGGCGCGCGAGTTCTTCGAGGAGGGCAGGCATCGCGTCGACCGTGTCCGCGTAGCCGAAGTGCAGGCTCACCACCGATCCGGGCCGGATCGTCCCGGTGACGGTGCGGATGACGGCCGCGGCACCGGGCGAGGTGAAGTCGAGGGAGTCCACGTCGTACGAGAGGACGTGCGGGTAGCCCGCCCGCTGGGCCAGCTTCTGGACGAGCGGGGTCGCGTACTGCGTCTGGGAGGGCCGGAACCAGGTGCCGATGGAGCCCGTGAGCCGCTTGAGTCGCCGGGCGCAGCCGGTGATCTCGGCATAGGCCTCCGCCTCGGCCATCTCGTTGATCGCGAGGTGGCGCTGGGTGTGGTTGCCGAGCTCGTGGCCGCCGTCGAGGATGCGCCGGGCCAGCTCCGGGTGGGCGTCGAGCCAGGATCCGATGGCCAGTACGGTGACCCGCGCGCCCCCCTTCTCGGCCGCGGTCAGCACCTCCCGGGCGATGGCGGGGTCCCCGTTGCCGTGGAAGGTGAGGGCGACCCGGGGGCGGTCGCGCGGACCGTGGCCGATCTCCACGGGCTGCCCGGCGAAGCGGCGCGGGGCGGCGGCCGGGGCCGCCTGCGCCGGGCGGGCGGGGCGGGCCGGACCAGGCGTCGAGCCGGAGGACGCGGTGGCGGGCCGACCCGGTCCGCAGGCGGCGGTGAGGCCGACCGCGGCGGCGCCGACCGTCCCGACAGCGGCCACACGCAGGGACGCGCGCAGGGCCGCGCGGCGGCCTGGTTGTGAGTGCACTTGCCCATTTAAGTGGGCGATGACCCGGAAGATAACGATTGACCCAATTCAGGATGGTCGCCGGAAGGGGCCGATCGGGCGATCAGGTCGCTATGTGATCAACGATTTACACAGAGCAGTCGATACTTATTCGTAGATTGCGAGGTAGGTGGCCCACCTCACCTAGGATTTAGCTAGAAAGTCTTACGATTTGCCCACTTATGTCCAAGTAGGGACTTTTGGCGTTCGGGCCCTCGTCTGCCATAGTCGGAACCACGACTTCCCATTGACCCGAGCGAAGTCGCCACGCCGAGGATCACACCCCCTTCGATCCTCGGCGCACCCATGAAGCCCCCGAACCGCCTCACGCGGCGCACGGGGCTTCAGGCGTTCCGGGGCTTCGGACGCTCCAGGGCCTCAGGGGTTCTGACGGTCGGCGACCCGCATCTCGAACCAGGTGATCTTCCCGCGCGGCAGCAGGTCCGCGCCCCAGCGGTCGGACAGCTTGTCGACGAGGAAGAGGCCCCGGCCGGTGGTGTCCAGCTCATGGACCGGCATCAGGCAGGGCAGGCCCCGCGAGGGGTCGCGCACCTCCACCCGGATCCAGCCCCGACGTCGCAGCATGCGTAAGCCGAAGGAACGGGCCCCGGTGTGCCGGACCGCGTTGCCGACGAGCTCCGAGACCAACAGGACGGCATGTTCGGCGATCTGCGGGGAGAGACCCCAGAGGCGGACCACCACGCACTGGGTGAGTCGGCGCGCGGTGCTCGCGGACTCCGGCATGGACGGCAGCGTCACTTCACCCTCGGCCGGATTTCCGTACAACTCCAGAGCCTTGAGGCCTTGTTCGTCCTCAACGGCCGCCGTGAGCCGTACCGCCGAAGCGCTGCCGCGCTGCCGCGGCTGTTCCACACCCTCCAGGCCCGCCATGCACCCATCATGGAGGGCCGACCCGCCCTCCCGGGCCGTTCCACAGGAAAACACCCCCCGGATTCAACAACTCCGAGGGGGTGTTCTGTCATATGCGGGAGGCAATCGGAAGGCCTTGACGCATGGCCTCACCTGCGGTGACACGCCGCACGGAAGTGATCACAGTCAGTGGATCACCGATTCTTCTTAAGGCTGCCTTAAGGCCTGGCTAATCCACCCACAGGGAGGACCGGGGTCCACGGCCGAGAACGCGACTCAGACGAACTTCGCCTTGCCCGGGCCCTCTTCGACGAAGCTGCGCATGCCGCGCTCGCGGTCCTCGGTCGCGAACAGGCCCGCGAACCAGTTGCGTTCGATGGTCAGGCCGGTGTCGATGTCGGCCTCCAGGCCCGCGTCCACGCACTCCTTGGCGGCGCGCAGCGCGATCGCCGGACCCTGCGCCAGCTTCGCGGCCCAGGCGTGCGCCTGCTCGTACACCTCGGCGGCGGGCACCACCCGGTCGACCAGGCCGAGGGTCAGCGCCTCGTCGGCCTTGACCATGCGCCCGGTGAAGATCAGGTCCTTGGCCTTGGACGGTCCGACCAGCCGGGACAGCCGCTGGGTGCCGCCCGCTCCCGGAATCAGGCCGAGCAGGATCTCGGGCTGGCCCAGCTTCGCGTTGTCCGCGGCGATCCGGTAGTCGGCGCACAGCGCGAGTTCGCACCCGCCGCCCAACGCGTAGCCGGTGATGGCCGCGACGACGGGCTTGGGGATGCGGGCGACGGCGGTGAAGGCGTCCTGGAGCGCGCGGGACCGGGCGACCATCGCCGCGTGGTCCATCGTCTGCATCTCCTTGATGTCCGCGCCGGCCGCGAACACCTTCTCGCCGCCGTAGATGATGACCGCGCGGACGTCGGCCCGGTCGGTCGCCTCCACCGCGAGCTCGCGCAACCGGTCCTGGGTGGCGATGTCCAGGGCGTTCATGGGCGGCCGGTCCAGACGGATGGTGCCGACGCCTTCGGAGACTTCGAGAGAGAGGGTCATAGGGGCCAGGTTAGCGCCGGTTAACGTGAAGTGGCCCGGTGCTGTGGGTCACAGCACCGGGCCACCCGAACTACGTTCGCTTCGTGCGGGACGTCCGCGACGCGGCTACTTGATCCACTCCGCCCACGGCATGTTCCAGCCGTTGAGGCCGTTGTCGGGGGCGATCTGCTTGTCCTTCGAGTTCTTCACGACGACCACGTCACCGATCAGCGATTCGTTGAAGAACCAGGCCGCCGGGGCGTCCGGGTCGCCGCCGCCGCGCTGGTCGCGCAGGCCCACGCAGCCGTGGCTGACGTTCGTCGAACCGAAGGTGCCGGAGGAGGCCCAGTAGTTGCCGTGGACGAAGGTGCCGGAGTTCGACAGGCGCATGGCGTGGGGGACGTCGGCGATGTCGTACTCGCCGCCGAAGCCGACGGTCGCGCCGTTCATCCGGGTCACCTCGTACTTCTCGCTGATGACCATCTGACCGTTGTAGGTGGTCGTCGACGGGGCGCCCGCGGTGATCGGGACGTTCTTCAGGACCTGGCCGTCACGGACGACCTGCATCTGCTTCTCGCTCGCGTCGACGGTCGAGACCTGCGAGCGGCCGATGCTGAAGGTGACCGTACGGGTCTGCTTGCCGTAGACGCCGGGGCGACCCTCGACGCCGTCCAGGGCGAGCTTCACGGTGACCTTGGTGCCCGCGGCCCAGTAGTTCTCGGGACGGAAGTCGATGCGGTCGTTGCCGAACCAGTGGCCCTCGACCTGGACGGGCGGCTCGGCCGTGACGGTGATGGCCTTCTCGACGGCCTCGGGGTTGGTGATCCCCCGGGTGAAGTTGATCGAGACCGGCATGCCCACGCCGACGGTGGCGCCGTCCTCGGGCGTGTAGTGGCCCACGAAGGTGTTCGTCGGGGTCAGGGTGGTGAAGGTGGTGTCCTTGGCCGACTCCCGGCCGGCCTCGTCCTTGGCGACCGCGTGCACCTTGTACTCGGTGGCGGAGGCCAGGTGGCGGGCCGGCTCCCAGGTCGCGCCGTCGGCGGCGAGCTTGCCCTCGACGGCGTTGCCCTTGGTGTCCGCCACGGTCACCGTGCTGAGCTTGCCGCCCGTGCTCGTTATCTTCAGGACGCCGCTGGTCGCGACCTCCTTGGCCCCGTCGTCGGGCTTGACGCTGACGACCGCCTTGGAGGCTTCGGTGCCGGTCTTGCCGCCACCCCCGGCGTTGTCGCCACCGCTGCCGCCGCTGTTACCACCGCCACCGCCACTGCACGCGGTGGTGAACAGCAGGGCCGCCCCCAACAGAAGGGCCGGCAGGCCGGTGCGGGCACGGCCGCGTATCGGCTGCAGGTTCACTCGTGTTCTCCCCATGTCCCCCGCGCGCGGACTGTCGCGCGCTTGTCGACAGGTAATCACAGCGAGGGATCACAACGAGCCACGGTCTTGTCACCGTTCCGTCCCAACTACCCGGAGCGGCGGTGCGGCGGCCACCCCCCGTGACCGGGGACGATGGATGTTCCGGCCGAGGTGCGGGGCGGCCGCCGAAGGGTCAGGCCCGGGGGCCCTTCCCCTGCTTGGACTGCTTCGGGTGCCGGGGGCGCTCGGAGCCCTTCGGGTGCTTCGGCTTGCCCTTCCCGTGGTCGGCCTTGGGGTGCTTGGGCTTGCCCTTGCCGTGGTCGGCCTTGGGGTGCTTCGGCTTGCCCTTCCCGTGGTCGGCCTTGGGGTGCTTGGGCTTGTCCTTGCCGTGGTCGGCCTTGGGGTGCTTCGGCTTGCCCTTCCCGTGGTCGGCCTTGGGGTGCTTGGGGTGCTTCGGCTTGTCCTTGCCGTGGTCGTCCTTGCCGTGGTCGACGGGCTTGTTCCGCACCGTGACCTCGACGCGCCGGTCCGGGGTGCCGATGTCCAGGCGCAGCGGGCCGGTGACCCGGTCGGCCGGCAGCGCGTAGCCGGGCGGCACCGCGGTCTCGACCAGGTAGTACCACCCCTCGGCGAGCGGGCCGAAGGTGCACAGACCGGCCCGGTCGGTGGTGCAGCGCGGGGCGGCGAGGCGGTCGGCGTTGATGCCGCGCGTCTGCAGGCCCGGGGTGTTGTTGGTCTCCTGCCACACCTCGAAGACCGCGCCGGGCAGCGGGCGCTTCGTCCTTGCGTCCTGCTTGACGACCCGGATCGAGCCTTCGTACTCCTCGTTCACCGGGGTGTTGGCGACGGCGACGACGATGCCGTCCGCCACGTCGTCGCGGTCCGGGTCGAACCGGGTGACCGGGTCGGCGGGGAGCTCGTACCCGGCCGGGACGGCGGTCTCCCGCCAGTAGTACGTCCGGCCGACCGGCAGCTCCACCGTGCAGGTGCCCCGGGCATCCGTCACGCAGACCCCGTCGAGGCGGGTGTCGGCGGGTGCGTCGGTCTGGAGGCCGGTGCGGCCGTTGCTCTCCTGCCACAGCTCGAACTGCGCGCCGGCCAGCGGCAGGCCGGTGGCCCGGTCGGTCTTGCGCAGCACGACCCGGGCGGCGTCCGGCGGCTCGGGGGTGCGCCGGTTGTCGGCCTCGACCCGGACTCCGGCCTGCGCGTTCCCGGCCGTGAGGGTCAGCACGTGGACCCGGTCGGCCGGCAGGTCGTAGCCGAGCGGCGCCCCGGTCTCGCGCCAGTAGTACGTACCGGGCTCGGTGGTCCGCTCGCAGATGCCGGAGGCCGGGGTGGTGCACTCGGCGACGAGGGTGTCGGCGCCCGGAGCGGTCTCCTGCAGGCCGGCCGTGCCGTTCGTCTCGCGCCACAGCTCGAACTGCGCCCCCTGGAGCGCCGCGCCGGTCTCCGCGTCCCGTTTGAGGACCGAGACCGATCCCGTCACCGGGACCGGGCCGCCGCCGCATTCGGGGAGGTCGCCGTTGAAGGGGTAGGCGTGGAACTCCTGTCCGCCGCCCCCGGTCGTGCTGCTGCCGTGGGTGACGGATCCGGTGGTGAAGAAGCGCCCGTTGATGCCGGGCAGGGTGACGACCGTCTGCGAGGACTGCTGCCCGATCAGGAAGCTGCCCTGGAACTGGCCGCCGCCGGTCAGGTTCACGGTGGTGGCGTCCGGGAAGTTCCACAGGAGCCGGTCGCGGTAGGCGTTGAGCGGGTCGGTGTCCGCGATGCCGCCGCTGTAGGTGTTGATCGTGCGCGCGGCGCCCAGGACGTTCACCAGCACGGTGGCCCCGGCCGGGATGCGGGCGAACCGGATGCCCTGCTGGCCGCCCCCGTCGCCGACCAGGTTCGCGTCGATGGTGAAGACCTGGAGCTCGGAGGTGCCGTCGCCGGTGAACACGGTCTCGAAGCCGCTGTTGACGGCCCTGCCGGTGGCCGGGCGGGGCCGGCCGTCGACCCGCGCGTAGCACTGGCTGGCGGCGCTGAGCCGGTCGCGCAGGCCCGCGTACGGGGTGGCGGCGGCCGGGTCCCGGACCGTGCGGCCCGTGACCGTGCCGGTGCGGGTGCCCGCGTGGCGGACCACACCGCCGTCGGCGAGCAGGCGCTCGCCCGTCGCGACGGTGACCGAGCCGCCGGTGGTGAGGAAGTCGGCGCCGACGGGCGGGGGAACCCTCGATCCGGCTCCGACGATGCCGACGTTGTAGCGGCTGTCCCCGCCCGCCTGCTTGTCCTGGTCGAAGTCGCCGAGGACGACGAGCCTGCCCTCGGCCTCGGAGGCCCGGCCCCGGACCCGGAAGTCGCCGCCCGCGAAGATGTTGACGGCGTCGTCCCGGCCCTGCGGGACGCCGTCGCTGCCGACGGGCGGGAACGGATCGGGGCAGTCGCCCGGCACGCAGGGCCCCAGTCCCCCGGGAAGCGGGGCTCTGGCGACCGCGGCCGGGCGGTCGCCACCGGGCCCCGCCGCGAAGGCCGCGGGCGCGGCGGAGGCCAGTACGGCTCCGATCGCGAGCCCGAGGGTCCAGTTTCTGGCTGACATGACGCTCCGTCCGTTGCCTGGTGCCCTGATCTGCATGGACAGGCTGGGGGCAGGCTTCGGCGGGGCGCGGCGGGGACACTCCGCGCTACGGCATTTCGATCACGGCGATCACTCTCCCGGGCGCGGTCGGGTCACCGGTGTTCAGGCGATGGCGGAACCGGCGACCCAGTCAGCCCAGGACATGTTCCAGCCGCCCAGCCCGTTGTCGGGGGCGACCGTCTTGTCCTGCGAGTTCACGACCTCGACCACGTCCCCGACGAGGGTCCGGTCGAAGAACCAGCCGGCCGGGGTGTCGGAGCCGCCGCCCTTGTCGTCTCGCAGGCCCACGCAGCCGTGGCTCTGGTTGGTGGTGCCGAAGGTGTCCGGGCTGGACCAGTAGTTCCCGTGCAGGAAGGTCCCGGAGGCGGTGAGGCGCATGGCGTGCGGGACGTCGGGGATGTCGTACTCGCCGCCGAAGCCGACGGTCTGGCCGTTCATGCGGGTGACGTCGAACATCTCCATCACCACCATCTTCCCGTTGTAGGTGGTGGTCTTGGGTGCCCCGGCGCTGATCGGCACGGTCGACACCAGCTGCCCGCCCCGGCGCACCTCCATGGTGTGCGCGGCCGCGTCCACGGTGGAGATCTGGGAGCGGCCGACGGTGAAGCCGACGGTCTTGTCCTGGATGCCGTACACGCCGGGCGCGCCTTCGATGTCGCGCAGGTTCATCTTCACGGTGACCTTGGTGCCGGGCTTCCAGTACTCCTTGGGCCGGAAGTCGAGCCGCTCCCGCCCGAACCAGTGGCCGACGACCTGCACGCCCGGGTCGGAGGTGACGGAAATGGCCCGCTCCACTTCGGCGCGGCGCTCGATCGCCTGGCTGAACCGGAAGGAGACGATCATCCCGGTGCCCACGGTCGAGCGGTTCTCGGGCTTGAAGTAGCCGATGAACCGCTCCTCGGGAACGAAGGTGGTGAAGGTGGTGTGGCGGGCCTGCCGGCGGTCGTGCCCGTCGAGGGCGACGGCGTCCACGGTGTACTTGGCGGCGAGCGCGAGCCGTCCGGATGCCGGGTCGGGGCTCCAGCTGAGCCCGTCCTCGGCGATGGCGCCGGGCACCTCTTCCTGCTGCGCGTCCTCCACCTTGGTGACGACCACCCGCTCCAGACGGCCCTCGGGCACGGTGACCGACAACCGCCCGTCCGCGGGAACCCCCTTGGCGTTGTCGTCGGGGGTGATACGGATGGCCTCGTCCGGCGAGCGGGGTTTGCCGGGCAGCTGGATCTCCACCGGGGCCTTGCCGTCCTGGGTGCATCCGGACAGGCCGCCCAGCAGGCCCGCCCATGCCGCCACGGCGGCCAAGCCCGCCCCTGCCCGCCTCGTCAGAAGTGTCACGATCCCTCCAACGACCGGGCGCTGCGGGGGAAACGTGAGCGCGGGCCACGTTCCGGGCAGATCTCTCCGGGCAGAACAGTGTGAAGGACCAGACGGGGGCGGGCCCAGGCCGGGACGCCGGGGCCGCACTCTCCCCTACCCCCGCCGGTACCCAGGAGCCGTGGAGGCGGGCAGTGTCGAGCGCAGCCGAGCAGGAGGCGGTGGAAGCCGTCAGCAATGCCGCGAAAGCGGTGCGGAGCGGCGGGGCCGTGCCCGTACCGCAGATCGACGGTCGACTGAAGGAGCGGCCGAACGGCCAGGTCAGGGGCCAGGTGGTACGGGTGCACGCGCGCCCGGGGGCACCGGTGTGGCCGGGGTCCTCGCATCCGTTGGGGGCCCGGTTCCATCACGGTCCGGACGGGACCGCGGGCACCAATTTCGCCCTGTGGGCGCAGGGCGCGGAGGCGGTGGAGGTGTGTCTGTTCGACGAGGCCGGCGCCGAGACCCGGTGCACCCTGACGGAGCACACGCACGAGATCTGGCACGGGTTCGTGCCGGGCGTACGCCCCGGGCAGCGGTACGGGTTCCGGGTGCACGGCCGCTGGGATCCCTGGACGGGCGCCCGCTACAACCCGGCGAAGCTGCTCCTGGACCCGTACGCGCGGGCCGTGGACGGGGACTTCACGCTGCCCCCGGAGGTGTACGCGCACGTCCGGGACTGGCCGCAGCAGTACATCGCGGACACCGTGCGCGACGACCGGGACTCCGCGCCGTTCGTCCCCAAGGGCGTGGTCGTCCACGATGACGACGACTGGGCGGACGACGTCCGGCCGAAGACCCCCTGGGCCGATTCGGTGATCTACGAGCTGCACGTGCGCGGCTTCACGATGCGCCATCCGGGTGTTCCCGAGGAACTGCGCGGCACGTACGCGGGTCTGGCCCACCCGGCGGCGATCGAGCACCTGACGAAGCTGGGCGTGACGGCGGTCGAGCTGCTGCCGGTGCACCAGTTCGCGCACGAGGACCATCTGCTGCGCCGGGGGCTGCGCAACTACTGGGGCTACAACTCGATCGGCTACTTCGCCCCGCACGCCGGGTACTCGGCGAGCGGTACGGCCGGGCAGCAGGTCGGGGAGTTCAAGCGGATGGTCCGGGCCCTGCACGCGGCCGGCATCGAGGTCATCCTCGACGTGGTCTACAACCACACGGCGGAGGCGAGCGAGCTGGGTCCCACGCTGTCGCTGCGCGGGATCGACAACCGGGGCTACTACCGGCTCCAGTCCGACCAGCGGCGGTACTCCGACTACACGGGCTGCGGGAACACCCTGCACGCGGGGCGCCCGCACGTGCTGCGGCTGATCACGGACTCGCTGCGGTACTGGGTCACGGAGATGGGGGTGGACGGCTTCCGCTTCGACCTGGCGGCGGCGCTGGCCCGGTCGATGCACGACGTGGACATGCTGTCGCCGTTCCTCGCGGTGATCGCCCAGGACCCGGTGCTGCGGCGGGTGAAGCTCATCGCCGAGCCGTGGGACGTGGGCTCGGGGGGCTACCAGGTGGGGGCGTTCCCGCCGCTGTGGACGGAGTGGAACGACCGCTACCGGGATGCCGTACGGGACTTCTGGCGGGGCGCGCTGCCCGACGTACGGGATCTCGGCTACCGGCTGTCGGGGTCGAGCGACCTGTACGCGTGGGGCGGGCGGCGGCCGTACGCCTCGGTGAACTTCGTGACCGCGCACGACGGTTTCACCCTGCGCGACCTGGTCACCTACGAGCGCAAGCACAACGAGGGCAACGGGGAGGCGAACCGGGACGGGACCAATGACAACCGGTCGTGGAACTGCGGGGTGGAGGGCGAGAGCGACGATCCCCGGATCGGTGTGCTGCGCCGCCGTCAGCTGCGCAACCTGCTGACCACCCTGCTGCTGTCCACGGGGGTGCCGATGCTGGTGGCCGGGGACGAGTTCGGGCGGACGCAGGACGGCAACAACAACGCGTACTGCCAGGACAACGAGACGGGCTGGGTGGACTGGTCGCTGCTGGAGGATCCGGCCTGGCAGTCGCTCTTCTCCCTGGCCTCCCGGTTGATCGCGCTGCGCCACGCCCATCCGGTGCTGCGCCGGCGGGCGTTCTTCTCCGGGCGCTCGCAGGGCGCGGACGGGCTGCGGGACCTGGCCTGGTTCACCGCCGCGGGCACGGAGATGACGGAGCGGGACTGGTACGCGCCGGCCGCCGCGCTGGGGATGTACCTGTCGGGGCGGGACATCCCGGGTCGTGACGAGCGGGGCCGGCAGGTGACGGACGACAGCTTCCTCGCGCTGCTGCACGCCGGGGACCGGCCGGTGGCCTGGGTCCTGCCGGAGGCTCCGTGGGCCGAGGAGTACGAGGTCGTCCTGGACACCTCCCTGGAGGCCCAGTCCGATCCTCCCCGGACCCGGCACCGCGGCGGGCGGACCCTGACGGTCCCGGCGCGGTCGGTGCTGCTGCTGAGGGTGGTGAGCTGAGGGGGTGAGCTGAGCGACGGCCCGGCGGGTGCCGCTGGTTCCGGACGTATCCGACATCCGGAACCAGCTTGCTTGTTCGTACTGCGATGATGTGTTCGACATCATCTCGGAGGGGGTCCCTGTATGGGCAGAGTCACGACCGCGCTGCAGGAACTGCGCGGGGCGCAGAAGTCGGCGAAGGGGGTGTCGCTCTACTCCCGGTTCGTCAACCGGCCCGCCGGGCGGTATCTGGCCGCCGGTTCGTACGCGCTGGGGCTCACCCCGAACCAGGTGACGCTGATCAGTGCCGCCTTCAGCTTCGCCGCCGTGGCCGCGGTGGCGCTGGCCGCCCCCTCGTGGGGGCTGGGGATCGCGGTGTGGGCCGCCCTGGCCGTCGGTTTCGCCTTCGACTCCGCCGACGGGCAGCTGGCCCGGTTGCGCGGCGGGGGCAGCGCCGCCGGTGAATGGCTCGACCACGTGGTGGACGCGGCCAAGCTCACCGCCCTGCACTCCTGTGTGCTGATCGCCTTCTACCGCTTCCCCGAGGCGTACGGGACGGGCTCGGACGGCTGGCTGCTGGTGCCGCTGGGCTTCCAGTTCGCCGCGGTGGTGACCTTCTTCGGCGGTCTGCTGACCGAGAAGCTCAAGCCGAAGCCGGCCCCGGGCAGCGCGGCGGCCGCGCCGTCGACCGCGCGCGCGGTGGCCCTGCTGCCCGTGGACTACGGGGTGTTCTGCCTGGTGTTCCTGCTGCTCGGCGGCGGGAAGCTGTTCGTCTGGGCGTACGCGGGACTGGGCGTGGTCGCCGCGCTGTTCCTGCTGGCGTTCCTCGCGAAGTGGTTCCGGGAGCTCAGCGCCGTTCGCCGGTGACCTGGCCCGGGGCCTGGGCCGGTTCCGCGAGCGCGTCCAGTGCCCGGCGCAGCTGGGTGCTGGACGTGTGCACGGTGTAGGGGAAGTACACGACGTCGACGCCGTGGGCGGCGAAGTCCTTCTCCAGCCGGTCACCCTTGGGCGTGCCGCGCCAGTCGTCGCCCTTGAAGATGACGTCGAAGCGGACCTGCTTCCAGGTCTCCACCTTGTCGGGAACCGTCTCGACGAAGGCCGCGTCGACGTACTTGACGCTGCGGACGATCTCCAGCCGCTCGACGAGCGGGATCATCGGGCGGCGCCCCTTGGCGAGCTCGGCCATCTCGTCCGAGACCACTCCGGCGACCAGGTAGTCGCACTGGCTCCGGGCATGGCGAAGGATGTTGAGATGCCCGATGTGGAACAGATCGTAGGCGCCGGGCGCATAGCCGACTCGATACGGCCTGCGCGCAGGCACAGCAAGGTCGGACATGTCGTGCTCCGTCATCTTTTACCCCCAGCAGCCACACCCCCCGGTGTAGCGGATTAGCAGACAATAGCGTGCACGTTCCGCACCACGCGGGTGAACGAATAGGGTGACGTGCGCATCATCCAGGGGAAGAGGGGACGCACGGTGTCCAGATCCGGTCAGCGGCGCATGCTGCTGGTTTCCACCAATTACGCTCCGGAGCACGCGGGGATCGGCCCGTACGCCACCCAGATCGCGGAGCACTGGGCGGATCTCGGCCACGAGACACACGTCCTGGCGGGCATGCCGCACTATCCGGCGTGGTCGCTCGAGCCCGAGTACAAGGGGGCGTTCCAGCGCACGGAACAGCGCGCGGGGGTCACCGTGCACCGGCGTGCGCACACCGTGCCGCCGCGCCAGACCGCCGTGAAGCGCGCCCTCTTTGAAGGATCGATTCTGCTGCACGGCGCCGTGGCCCCGCCCCGGATGCCGAAGCCCGACGCGGTCCTCGCCCAGATGCCCAGCCTGGCCGGCGGCGTGCTCGCCGCCCGGCTCGCGGCACGCTGGAAGGTCCCCTATGTCCCGGTCGTCCAGGACCTGATGGGCGCCGCCGCCGCACAGAGCGGGATCAGCGGCGGCGACAAGGCGGCCGCGATCGCCGGCCGCGCCGAGGCGTACGCCCTCAAGCGCGCCACCCTCGTCGGCGTCATCCACGAGACCTTCGTGGACCGGGTCGTCGGCATGGGCGTGGACCCGGACAGGATCCGTCTCGTCCCCAACTGGTCGCACGTGCCCGTGCCCACCAAGCCGCGCGGGGAGACCCGCCACCACCTCGGCTGGGCCCCGGGCGAGACCGTCGTCCTGCACTCGGGGAACATGGGCCTCAAGCAGGGCCTGGAAGTCCTCGTGGGCGCCGCCCGGCTGGATCCGAGCGTCCGTTTCGTCCTGATGGGCGACGGCAGTCAGCGGTCGGCTCTGTCCGATCTCGCGGCGGATGTGCCGAATCTGGACATCATCCCCCCTGCCGCTGACGGCGAGTTCCCGGATATCCTCGCGGCGGCGGACGTTCTCGCGGTCACTCAGCACGCCGCCGTGCTGGACATGAGCGTCCCGTCGAAGCTGACCTCCTACTTCCAGACCGGTCGGCCCGTCGTCGCCTCCGTGGCGGCGGAGGGCGGTACCGCCCAGGAGGTGGAACGCTCGGGCGCGGGGGTACTCGTACCACCGGAGGACCCCGAGGCACTGCTGAAGGCCGTGCGGGCCCTGGCCGAGGACCCGGAAGGCGCGGACGCACTGGGAGCGGCCGGACCCCGCCACGTGGCGGCGCATCTGAGCCGCGAGGCGGGCCTGGCCCGCATCGACGCACTGATAGACGAAGCACTTGGGGGACCCCGGCCGTGATCGAGACGAACCGCCCTGCAGCGGCACCGGTCGACGACGAACCCGATCTCCTCAGAGATCAGTTCCGGCAGCTCCTGCGCTACCGCAGGCTCATCGGCGCGGGCATCGGGATCGGTCTGCTGGGCGGCGTCTACCTCGGCATCTCCACGGCCGACACCTATGTCGCGACCGCCGACGTCGTCCTGCGCGCGCCCACCGACGACCCGTTCAACCCGAGCCTCGCCCCGGACAAGGCGATCAACATCGGCTCGGAGCGCCAGGTCGCGCTCAGCTCCTCCATAGCCAACGAGGCGGCGAAGAAGCTCGGCGTGGGCGCGTCCGGCTTCGCCGCCCTGCGCAGCGGGCTGCAGGTCACCAACCCGCCGCAGACCATGGTGCTGCGCTTCACGTACACGGCGGACTCCGCCAAGGAGGCCGCCAAGCGCGCCAACACGATGACCGAGGCGTACCTGCTGAAGCGGCAGGAGGCCCTCGACGCCACCCGCGACAAGATGGTCAAGGGGTACAAGGAGCAGCGCGACCCGATCGCCAAGCAGCTCGACGAGCTGTCGAAGGAGATCGCCCGGATGCCTGCCGGCGCCGGACGCGACGCCGCCAGCTCCTCCAAGACCGACCTGCAGAGCGAGGTCGGCGGCTACAACACCAAGATCACCAAGCTCGAGGCCCTGGACATGACGCCGGGACGCGTCACCAGCGCGGCGACCGCGCCCACCGCCACCGACGGACCCGGCATCATCATGTCGCTCGCGCTCGGCGCGGCCGTGGGCCTCGCCCTCGGCCTGCTGGCCGCCTGGGTGCGTCTGGTCTTCGACCCGGCCCCACGTTCCGAGGGCGACGTGGCCCGCGCGTTGCGCGCACCCGTGCTCGGCTACCTGCCCCGGGACCGGACGGGCGGCGGACCGCTGCTCGCCGCCGGTGAGGCCGATCCGCGGCTCGCCGAGGAGTACCGCTCGGTGGCCTTCCGGCTCGCCTACGACGCCCGCTTCGCCGACCGGCGCCGGCTGCTCGTCGTCGCCCCGCGCGGCAGCAGCGAGACCGCCGCCGCGGTGGCCGTGAACCTCGCCGCCTCCTTCGCGGAGACCGGCAAGGACGTCCTCCTCATCGAGGCCGACCTGCGCACCCCGGTCCTGGCCAGCCAGCTGCCGACGGACGCCGGCGGCCGGCCGCGCTGGAGCCAGACCTCGGGCACCCCGGCCGGCGGCCGGCACTCGGACACCGAGTGGCCCGACGGACGCCAGCTCGTCGTGGACGCCGGGGAGTCCGGTTCCTTCGACCTGATCCCGGGCGAGCGGGCCCGCAACGTCCCGCGCTCGCTGACCTCGGCCCGCGCCACCCGGCTGATCTCCGAGGCCGACTCCCCCAACTCCACGGTCGTCGTGCTCGCGCCGCCCGTGCTCTCCTACGCCGACGCCCTGGCCCTCGTCGACCGCGTCGACGGCGTCCTGGTCGTCTGCGACCCGCGCGCCGTGCACCGCACCGACCTGTCCCGGATCCGCGAGCTGATCAGCGGCGCCGGCGGCACCGTGCTCGGCGCGGTGCTGCACGCGCCGCTGCCCGGCGAGAAGCGCGGCAAGGGCAAGGGCGGCCCGGCCCCCGTCGGCCCCGGCGCGGGTCCCGGGACCGGCGCGAAGTCCGGCAAGCCCGTGCCGCAGCCCCAGCCGATCCCGTACGAAGTGGCCGAGCCCGAACAGCACATCCCCGGTGACGGCACCGACACCGTCGCGCTGCGCACCGTCCGCATGGGCCGCAGATGAGCCGACGCGGCCTCGCCGCCGTCGCCTCCGTCCTGGACCAGGCGGCCTCCAGTGCCACGAACATCCTGGTGCTGGTGCTGGCCGCCCGGTTGTCCTCCGCGTCCGGGTTCGCCGACTTCTCCATGGTGTACGTGACCTTCAGCGTGCTCCTCGGGCTGAACATGGCCTACGTCGGCCAGAGCCTGGTGCTGGAGAAGGGCGAGAGGCTCGGCGCCGAATGCCGCTCGGCCGTGGGCTTCACGGCCGCCGGGTCGGCCGCCGTGGGCGTCCTGCTCGCGGCGGTGGGCCTCGCGCTCCCCGGGGCCACCGGGACGGCCTTCCTCGCGCTGGGCCTCGTACTGCCGCTGGTGCTCCTCCAGGACGGGCTGCGGTACTGCTTCTCCGCGCTGCGCGCCCCCGAGCGGGCGCTGGCCGCCGACGCGCTGCGGCTGGTGTGCGTGGTCGCGGCGCTGGCCCTGCAGCCCGAAGGGGCCTCGGCCGGGCGGCTGGTGCTCGCGTGGGGGCTCTCCGCGTTGCCGGCGCTGGCCCTGGGACTGTGGCTGCTGCGGCCGTACGTGCGCGGCGCCCGGGCCGACCTGCGGCCCTACCTGCGTCGGGGTCACCTCGGGCAGCGGTTCGTGGTCGAGTTCGCGGTGGGCAACGGCTCCAGCCAGCTCGCCGTCCTGGGCCTCGGCGTGTTCGCGACCCCGCTGGCCGTCGGCGCGCTGCGGGGTGCGACCACGCTCTTCGGGCCGCTGAACGTGCTGTTCAACTCCGCGAACGCCTTCGGGCCGCCGGTCCTCGGCCGGCTCGGCGGCAAGCGGGCCACGGTGCGGGCCACGGCCGCGCTGGGACTCGTCCTCGCGGCGGTCGGCGCGGGCTGGGCCACGGCCCTGTACCTGCTGCCGGACCGGCTGGGCCGCGAACTGCTCGGCGACACCTGGGCGGGCGCGTCCGCGCTGCTGCCGGCCACGGGGGCGCAGTACGCGGTGATGGGGCTCGGCACGTGCGCGCTGCTGACCCTGCGGGTGCTCGCCCCGAAGGCCACGCTGTCGTTGCAGGTGGTCTTCTCGCTGCTGTCCGTGGCACTGCTGCTCGGCGGGTACGCGGTGTGGGGTGTGGCGGGCGCCGCGTGGGGTCTGGCGGCCGGGTCGGCCCTCAAGGCGCTGGCCGCCTGGTGGCGGGTCACCCGCCTGCCGGCCGCCGCCGCACGCGAGGACGAACCCGTGCCCGCCCCGGCCGCCTGACCCCTCGGGTCCCCCGCCCTCCGCCTACGCGCGCGGGGCCGAGGGGTGGCGGGGCGCGTCCGGGACGTCCGGGCGGCGGACCGCCTCCATCTCCTTGCGGAGCACCGGCACGACCTCCGTGCCGAGGATCTCGATCTGTTCGAGCGCCGCCTCCAGCGGGATCCCCGCGTGGTCCACGTGGAAGAGCTGGCGGTGGTAGTCACCGTAGATCTCGCGGAAGGCGAGCGTCTTGTCGATGGCCTGCTGCGGGCTGCCGACGGTCAGCGGGGTCCGGTCGGCGACCTCCTCCAGGGACGCGCCGCCCCCGTAGACCGGCGAGCGGTCGAAGTAGGGGCGGAAGCCCTTGAAGGCGTCCTGGGAACGGGCCTTGAGGAAGGTCTGGCCCCCGAGGCCGACGACGGCCTGCTGCGGGGTGCCGTGGCCGTGGTGCGCGTACCGCTCGCGGTAGAACTCGACGAGCTGCTTGTAGTGGCCGGTCGGCGCGAAGATGTTGTTGACGAAGAAGCCGTCGCCGTAGAAGGCGGCCTGCTCCGCGACCTCGGCGGAGCGGACCGAGCCGTGCCAGACGAAGGGCGGTACGCCGTCCAGCGGGCGCGGTGTGGAGGTGAAGCCCTGGAGCGGCGTGCGGAACGTGCCCTGCCGGCTGACGTTCTCCTTCCGCCACAGGGTGTGGAGCAGGTCGTAGTTCTCGGCCGCGAGCGGTATCGCCCGGCGCAGGTCCTGACCGAACCAGGGGTAGACGGCCGGGGTGTTGCCCCGGCCCATCATGAGGTCCAGCCGCCCGTCGGCCAGGTGCTGGAGCATCGCGTAGTCCTCGGCGATCTTCACCGGGTCGTTGGTCGTGATCAGCGTGGTCGAGGTGGAGAGGATGATCTCGGACGTGCGGGCCGCGATGTACGCGAGGAGCGTCGGCGGTGACGAGGGCACGAAGGGCGGATTGTGGTGCTCGCCGGTGGCGAACACGTCGAGCCCGACCTCCTCGGCCTTCACCGCCATGGCGGCCATCATCTTGATCCGCTGGTTCTCGGTCGGCCTGCGCCCGGTCGTCGGATCGGTGGTGACGTCCCCGATCGTGAAGATCCCGAACTGAACTGCGCTCATCTGCTTCCTCTCCTGCGGTGTTCGTACGCGGTGGTGCGGGCGGGCCGGGTCGGCACGCGGGGTCAACACATCGCCGCGGCGGTGGCCAGGGCCGCGCTGCCCACCGCGCGCATCCGGGCGAGCGGGGCCGGGCCGCGGCCCGTCATGAGTTCGACCTGGCGGGTCGCCTGATGGACGAGCAGGTCGAGGCCGCTGAGAACCGGTCCACCGGCGGCGGACCAGGCCGCGGCGAGTGGGGTGGGCCACGGGTCGTAGACGACGTCGAAGAGGGCCCCGGGCCGGGCCGGGACGGCGCGGGCGAGGACGTCGGCGGCCCCCTTGGGGGTGGTCGACAGGACCAGGGGCGCGGCCAGCGCGGCGCCGGCGCGCTCCCAGGCGACCGTCCGGACGTCCACCCCGAGGCGCTCTCCCCACGCGCGCATCCGGGCGGCGCGCTCGGGGCCACGCACGCAGACGGTGACCGGGCCGGAGCCGAGCTCGGCGAGGGCGGCGAGCGCGGAGGCGGCGGTGGCACCCGCGCCGAGCACGGTGGCGGACTCCACCCGGTGCACGCCCCGTTCGCGCAGGGCGGCGACCAGACCGGGGATGTCGGTGTTGTCGCCGGTCAGCCTCCCGTCGGGGGTCCTCAGTACGGTGTTGACGCTCTCCACGGCGGCGGCGCGCACGGTGACCTCGTCCAGCAGCGGGATCACGGCCCGCTTGAGCGGCATGGTCAGCGACAGGCCCGCCCACGTGGGGCCTTCGGCCCGGTCACGCAGTCGGGCGAGGAAACCGGGCAGGGCGGGCTCGTCCACCTCGTGGCGGTCGTAGGACCAGTGGTCGAGGCCGAGCACCCGGTAGGCGCAGCTGTGGAGGGCCGGGGAGAGCGAGTGGGCGACGGGCGATCCGAGGACGGCGGCCCGGCGCGGGCGCCGGCTCAACGGTCCGCTCCCGCGCCCGGTGCGGCGGCCGGCTCGGCACCGGCCCGCGGGTCCGGCCCGGCGAGCGACCACAGGGCCAGCAGGTAGGAGTCCGTGCCCAGTCCGGCGATGGTGCCGCTCGCGACCGGGGAGATGACCGACCGGTGCCGGAACGGCTCGCGGGCGTGCGGGTTGGACAGGTGGACCTCGATCAGCGGGGCCGTGCGCTGGGCCACCGCGTCGCGCAGCGCGTAGGAGTAGTGCGTGAAGGCCGCCGGGTTGAGGACGACGGGCAGGGCGAGGTCGGCGGCCTCGTGCAGCCAGTGGATCAGCTCGGCCTCGTCGTCGCTCCGGCGGACGTCGACGTCGAGCCCGAGCTCCTTGCCGAGGCTGCGGCAGGTCTCGGCGAGTTCGGCGTACGAGGTGGTCCCGTAGATCCCGGGCTCGCGGGAGCCGAGGCGGCCGAGGTTCGGGCCGCTCAGGACGAGGACGCGCCGGGGCTCGCCCGACCGGCCGCCCGGCTCCGGCTCGGGCGCCGGGGCGGCGATCCGCGCGTACGCGGCTTCGAGCAGCTCGGGGGCGGGGTCCGCGAGCACCGCGGGCCGGCCCACCGCGTCGAGGACGATGAAGCGGAGCCGGGCGCCACGGGTCTTCTTGTCCACCCGCATCGTGTCCAGGAGCGCGGGCCAACGGTCGCCGCGACAGGTGACGGGCAGGCCGACCGAGGTCAGGACCGCCCGATGGCGTGCCACCTCCTCGACCGGCAGGCGTCCGTCCAGAGCGGCGAGTTCGGCGGCGAAGACCATGCCGACGGAGACCGCCTCGCCGTGGCGCCAGGTGTAGCGCTCGGATCGTTCGATGGCGTGCGCGAGGGTGTGGCCGTAGTTGAGGATCTCGCGCGGACCGGCCTCCTTGAGGTCACGGGCGACCACGTCGGCCTTGACCTGGATGGAGCGGCGGATCAGCTCGGGGAGCTGCGGGCCCCGAGGGCTGCGGGCACCGGCCGGATCGGCCTCGATCAGGTCGAGGATCACCGGGTCGGCGATGAATCCGGCCTTGATGATCTCGGCGAGGCCGCTGACGTGGTCCTCGACGGGCAGCGAGTCGAGGGCGGCGAGGTCGCAGAGGACGCCGGCCGGCGGGTGGAAGGCACCCACCAGGTTCTTGCCCTCGGCGGTGTTGATGCCGGTCTTGCCGCCGACCGCCGCGTCCACCATCGCGAGGACGGTGGTCGGTACGGCGATCCAACGCACCCCGCGCAACCAGCTCGCCGCGACGAAGCCCGCGAGATCGGTGGTCGCTCCCCCGCCGACGCCGACGATCACATCGGTGCGGGTGAAACCGGACCGGCCGAGCCGCTGCCAGCAGTGGGCCGCCACGTCCGCGGTCTTCGCCGCCTCGGCGTCCGGCACCCGCAGGGTGATCGTCTCGCAGCCGAGCTCCTCGGCCTGGGCCCGTAGCCGGCCCGCCACCGCGGTCAGCGCCTCGGGGTGGATCAGCGCGACCCGGCGGGCGTGCGGCCCGATCAGCCGGTGCAGCTCGGCGGGATCCTCCAGGATCCGCCGTCCGACCAGGACCTCGTAGGCCTCGGCCGCCGCGCTCGCGCCGACCCGGATCCGCGTCACTGACTGCCCGGTCATGCCTTCTCCAGCTCCAATGCTTCGGTGACCGCACGCTCGATCTCGTGCGGTGTACGGCCGTCCGTCGGTACGACGGCCCGCGCGAGCCCGAGGTACAGGGCGCGTCGGTCCGCCATCAGGTGCTCCCAGCTCCGCTGCGGACCGTCCGCGAGCAGCGGTCGGCCCGCACCGTCACCGAGGCGCTTCATCGCCTCGTCGACGCGTACGTCGAGGAAGACCGAGGGCAGCGCGGCCAACAGGGCGCGCGTGCCCGCGTGCAGGACGGCGCCGCCGCCGAGGGCGAGCACGCCGGTGTGTTCGGCGGCGGCGCGGGTCACCGCCTCGTGTTCCAGCTCGCGGAAGGACGGCTCGCCGTCGGTGGTGACGATGTCCGCGACGGTCCGGCCGGTACGGCGCTCCACCTCGTGGTCGGTGTCGAGGAAGGGGACGCCGAGTCGCTCGGCGAGGAGTGCCCCCACCGTGGACTTGCCGGATCCCATGGGTCCGACGAGGACGACCAGTGGTCCGGCCGTCACCGGATCTGCAGGTTGTCGAGGTACGAGCGGACGTTGCGACGGGTCTCCGGGACGGAGTCACCGCCGAACTTCTCGACGACCGCGTCGGCCAGCACGAGGGCGACCATGGCCTCGGCGACGATGCCGGCGGCCGGCACCGCGCACACGTCGGACCGCTGGTGGTGCGCCACCGCCGCCTCACCCGTGGCCACGTCCACCGTCGCGAGGGCCTTCGGGACGGTCGCGATCGGCTTCATCGCGGCACGGACCCGCAGCAACTCGCCGGTGGTCAGACCACCCTCGGTACCACCGGAACGGCCGGAGGTGCGCCTGATGCCCTCGGGGGTGGAGACGATCTCGTCGTGCGCCTTCGAGCCCGGCACCCGGGCGAGGTCGAAGCCGTCGCCGACCTCGACGCCCTTGATGGCCTGGATGCCCATGAGGGCGGCGGCGAGGCGGGCGTCGAGACGCCGGTCCCAGTGGACGTGCGAGCCGAGGCCGACCGGCACCCCGTACGCCAGCACCTCCACCACTCCCCCCAAGGTGTCGCCGTCCTTGTGGGCCTGATCGATCTCGGCGACCATCGCCTTGCTCGCGTCCGCGTCGAGGCAACGCACCGGGTCGGCATCCAACTGCTCCACGTCGGCGGGGGTCGGGTACACGCCGTACGGGGCCTTGGCGGAGGCCAGTTCCACCACGTGCGAGACGATCTCGATGCCGGCGACCTCCTTGATGAAGGACCGGGCGACCGCGCCGAGCGCGACACGGGCGGCGGTCTCACGGGCGCTGGCCCGCTCCAGGATCGGCCGGGCCTCGGAGAAGCCGTACTTCTGCATGCCCGCCAGGTCCGCGTGACCGGGCCGCGGACGCGTCAGCGCCGCGTTACGACCGGTCTCCTTCAGCAGCGACGGGTCGACCGGATCGGCCGACATCACCGTCTCCCAC